>NZ_JAGPXK010000002.1:0-435735 GCF_018070675.1 Nocardiopsis sp. B62
CGTCATGCCCACACCCAACATCGCCGCCCAGACCCCCGCCCAGGGCGGGGACGGGCAGCACCTTCCCAACCCGAGGACCACCACCAACCCCGACCCAGCGCTCTCCCTCGCTGCCGCAGTTCCGTCCGGGCCAATGACCAGCCACGACACGCAACCCGTTGAACACCGGCGCGGGGACGCACCCTCCCTCGCTGACGCAGTTCCGTCCAGGCCAATGACCAGCCGCGACACGCGACTCGTTGCGCACCGGCGCGGGGACGCACCCGCCTTCGCTGATGCTTTTCCGTCGGGGCGATTGACCAGCCACGACACCCAACACGTTGAACACCGACGCGAGGACGCACCCGCCCTCGCTGCCGCAGTTCCGTCCGGGCCAATGACCCGCCGCGACACCCAACACGTTGAACACCGACGCGAGGACCCACCTTCCTTCGCTGATGCTTTTCCAGTTTCGTGAGTGGCGAAGAGGAGAGTTCAGTGGGTGGGCAGGAGATAGGCACTCCCGTGTGCGGGCCGAGGTGCCCGTCCAGCGGCACTTGGAGGTCCCCAAGAGCGGCGCCCAGTCCCCCGCTGACCTCCGCTGGCCTCCACTGACCTTGAGGTCACTCTCTCCACACCAGACGAGCGGCCACCGGGGGGATCCACGTCCATCCCGCTGACCTCGCGGGCGCACTCGCGCGACCACGGGCGGGAGCGAACGCGTGCCGGTGGGGCGACCACCTCGGTCTCTGCCTACTATGGCTAGCCATGCGTATTCTCGTGGTCGAGGACGATGACCGGGTGGCTCGCGGGCTGGTCACCGCGCTCCGGGCAGCCTCCTTCGACGTACAGCGGGTGGCCACGGCCGAGCGAGCCCTGTCGGCGCCCTCGGCCGACGTGGTCCTGCTTGACCTCGGCCTGCCCGACGCGGACGGTATCGACCTGCTGCGGCGGCTCCGGGAACGACCGCAGACCGCGATCATCGCCGTCACGGCCCGGGGCGAGGAACGCGACCGGGTCCGGGGCCTGCGCGCGGGCGCCGACGACTACGTGGTCAAGCCCTTCGGGGTCGCCGAACTCCTGGCGCGAATCGACGCTGTGCTGCGCCGCACCCGGACGGCCCGGGCCGAGCCCGAACGGGTCGACCCGCCGCTGCGGGTCGGTGAGCTGACCCTCGATGTGAACCTGCGGGAGGCGCACATGGGTGCCGAACCCCTGCCGCTGACACGCAAGGAGTTCGACCTGCTGCGTCTGCTGGTGGAACGCTCCCCGCGCGTGGTCGCCCGGGACCAGATCCTCGACCAGGTGTGGGGCGCCGCCTGGGAGGCCTCCTCCCGCACCCTCGACACCCACATCGCCTCTCTGCGCGCCAAGATCGGCGCCACCCCGCGCATCCGCACGGTGCGCGGTGTGGGCTACATGCTCGACGAGGCCTGACCCGTGCTCCGGCGTCTCCTGACCATCCTGCTCCCGATCGCCTTCGTGCTGGTCGGCGCGGTCCTGGTACCGATCGCGACGGTCATCGCCCAGCAGCAGACCCAGGCCGTGTACGTCGACCGCCTGGGCGACGCGGGCCGGTTCGCCTCGCTGGCGGGAACGGCCCTTCAGGCCGAGCGGAGCAACGCCCTCACCCAGGAGATGTCCCGGTACGAGCAGCTCTACGGCATCCCCGTGGTGTTGGTAGCCCCCGACGGCGAGGTCGTCGCGGGCTCGGGGGAACGGGACCGGATGCGTGAGTTGGTCGCGGACGTGGGCATGGACTCCGTGATCTCCGTGGCGCTGGCGGGAGAGCGCCCTGAGCCGCCCACAACGGTGTGGCCCTGGCGCTCGGACCCGCTGGTGATCGCCGAACCCATCGGCCGGGACAGCGAGGTGGCCGGGGCGGTGGTGCTGGTCTCGCCCACCGACGTCCTGGGCGAGGACATCCTCACCACGTGGGGGTGGATGGCCCTGTTCAGCGTGGTGCCGCTGGCGCTGTTGGTGACGGCCTCACTGCCGCTGTCCCGCTGGGTCCTCCAGCCCATCCACCGGCTGGACGCGGCGACCACGAAGGTGACCTCGGGCGATCTGGACGTCCACGTGGACGCCGAGAGCGGACCGCCGGAGCTGCGGCGGCTCACCGACTCCTTCAACACCATGGTGGGGGTGGTGCGCCGCGCCCTGGAGCGGCAGCGCTCCTTCGTCTCCGAGGCCTCCCACCAGCTCCGCAACCCCCTGGCCAGCCTGCGGCTCTCGGTGGAGAACCTGGCCCCCTACCTGAAGGGCGCGGAGGCCCGCGAGGCGCACGCGATCGCGATCGACGAGGCCACCGTCATGCACCGCATGCTGAACTCCCTCCTGGCCGCCACCCGGCTGGAGAGCGTGACCGGCACCGAGGTGGTGGAGGTGACCGGGGTGGTGGACACCCGGGTGGCGCGCTGGAACGCCCTGGGGGAGTCGCGGGGGATCGAGGTGACCACGGACCTGCCCGACCACCTGTGGGCGCACGCCCCGGCGGGCGGGCTGGGAAGCATCCTCGACGAGCTGGTCAGCAACGCCCTGCGGCTGTCCGGCGGCACCCGGGTCGAGGTGCGCGCCGAGGACGGCGAGCAGGTGCGGATCGGGGTGCTGGACAACGGCGTGGGCCTGCCGAAGGAGGAACGCGAGGCCGCCCTGGACCGCTTCTGGCGCTCCCCGACCCACCAGAACACCGAGGGCACCGGGCTGGGCCTGCCGATCGTCGCGGACCTGGTCCGTGAGTCCGGCGGGCGCCTCAACCTGGGCGACGGCCTCGCGGACCAGGGACGGCGCGGGTTCGGCGTGGTCATCACCCTGCCCTCGGCGGCCCCTCCCGAGGACGAGTGACCGTCAGTCGCTCGACTCGGACGGGTTCACCTGGACCTCCGCACCCTCGGACGCGGGCTTGTTGTCCCGGTACCACCGCTCGGCCCCGGCGTGCAGGGGCACGACCCCCGTGGAGATGCCGGTCCGCACGTTGATCTGCGCGGCCTCGGGGCGCTGCTCGGCCAGCCGGGACGCCCCCGTGTACACCGTGTCCGTCACCACGTACACGAGGTCCTCGGGCAGGTCCTGTCGGCACAGGAGCAGGTTCGGGATGGACATCGTGGGGCAGGCCGGTATCCCCGCGTAGGTGGTGGCCGGGATGGTCGCCGGGAAGTAGGCCTCCGGGTACACGGTGACCATGTGGTCGGCGACGTCGGCGAGGTCGACCATGCGCAGCGGGGTGCGTTCCGCGAGGTCGGCGATGGCCGGGGTGGGCAGCCCGGTCAGCGAGAACATGGCGTCGATCTCGCCCGACGCGAGGGCCTCGGCCGAGGTGGCCTGGTCGAGCCGGAGCGTCTCCGGTCTCACGCCGATCTCACTGAGGATCTGCTCGGTGGTGAACTCGGTACCGGAGTCCGAGGCGCCTATGGACACCCGTAGCCCGTCGAGGTCGGCCAGCCCGCGCACGGGGGACCCGGCGGTGACCACCAGGTGCACGAAGCTGTCGTAGAGCCGCCCCACCGCGCTGACGAGGTCCTGAGTCTCGATCTCCGTGGCCAGGACCGAGTCGAGGTTGGCCAGCCCGAGGTGGGCTCCGCCGTCCTCCAGCAGGTAGAGGTTGTCGTGCGAGGCACGGGTCTCCACCGGAATCACCTCGTTGTGCGACAGGCGTTCGTCGAGGAGGAGCGCGAGCTCCCCGCCGATCTCCCGGTAGACGGCACCCGGGGGGCCTGTGGCCACGACGAGCCGGGGCGGGTCCGGGTCTGGCGCACGTGTGCAACCGGTCACTGCCGCCACGGTGACGGCGCCCGCCAGGCTCAGGAGCACGGTGCGACGGTCAGTTTCCCTCGGATGCATACACGCAGCTTAGGCGGGTGGGACGGCGATCGCGCGCGTGTACTTTGCGTCACTTTGTGCCCCAGGACACACACCCAGAGTGGCCCAATGTCAGAGGAATCCCAACTCTTGTGCAGTTGCGTTGCACACACTCGCGAGTCGTAACAATCATCTCTTCATCAAGAGGAAGTAACCCCCGAGAAACCGGCTGGCAACACAGCGGTCGACCGGGAGGGGAGTCGCGGACAGCCGCCGACCAGCAAGCAGGAGGCCACCATGGCGATGGACACCGCCGACAAGAAACCGGACGAGACTCCGGCGAAGACCAAGGGCACACCCGGGGAACGCACCACGCGGAGCCGGGTGATCGGGTTCTTCGCGGGTCCCCTGGTCGGCCTGCTGGTCTTCTTCCTGCTGCCGGACATGGCGCTGCCGCTCGGCGACGGCGACACCGAGACGGTCATGTCGGTGAACGGTGGCATCGTCGCCGCCGTCACCGCCTGGATCGCGATCTGGTGGGCCACCGAGCCCATTCCGATCCCGGCCACCTCGCTCCTGCCGCTGATCCTCTTCCCGCTGCTCATCGACGGCGTCGGTGTCGGCGACGTCTCCCCGTCCTACGGGTCCGACGTCATCTTCCTCTTCATGGGCGGCTTCATGCTGGCCCTGGCGATGCAGAAGTGGGACCTGCACCGCAGGATCGCACTGCTGATCGTCTCGAAGGTCGGCTCCAACACGGTCGGCCTCATCGGCGGGTTCATCGCCGCGACCTTCGTCATCGGCATGTGGGTGTCCAACACCGCCGTCGCCGTGATGATGCTTCCGGTCGGCCTCTCGGTGATCGGTCTGGTCACCCAGCTGCGCAACGGCAAGACTGACGCCAACTTCGCCACCGCCCTGATGCTGGCGATCGCCTACTCCGCGTCCATCGGCTCCGTCTCGACGCTGATCAGCACCCCGCCGAACGTCCTGATGGTCGGCTACCTCGCCGAGAACCACGACATCCACATCGGCTTCGGTGAGTGGATGATGGCCGGTGTTCCGCTCGCCATCATCTTCCTGCTGATCGCCTGGTTCCTGCTGGCCAAGGTCATCTACCCGCCGGAGGTCAAGCGCCTCGAGGGCGCCCAGGAGCTCATCCGGGGCGAGCTGGCCAAGCTGGGCCCGATGAAGCGCGCCGAGAAGCTCGTGCTCGCGGTCTTCGCCTTCGCCGCCATGTCCTGGATCTTCGCGCCGATGCTGGCGAAGAACGACGCGATCGCCTCGGTCATCCCGTGGATCGGCAGCGTCTCGGACGCCATGGTCGCGATGGTCGTCGCGGTCCTGCTCTTCATCATCCCCGCGGACCGCAACAACCGTCTGCTCGACTGGGACTCCGCGCTCAAGCTGCCCTGGGGCATCCTGCTGCTGTTCGGTGGCGGTATCGCGATCTCCGCCCAGTTCACCTCCAGCGGCCTGAGCGCGTGGATCGGTACCCGCGTCGCCATCCTCGAGGGCGTGCCCATGTGGGCGCTCATCCTCGCGGTCGTCGTCCTGGTCCTCTGCCTCACCGAGCTCACCAGCAACACGGCCACCGCCGCCACGTTCCTCCCGATCATGGGTGGTGTCGCGGTCGGCATGGACGTCGACGTCCTGGCGCTGGTCATCCCGGCTGTCCTCGCGGCCTCCATGTCCTTCATGCTGCCGGTGGCCACGCCGCCCAACGCGATCGCCTTCGGCTCCGGCTACGTCAAGATCACCGAGATGCTCCGTGCGGGCCTGTGGTTCAACATGACCGCACTCGTGCTCATCATGTTCTCCATGTACGCCCTCTTCAGCTGGGCCCTCGGAGTGCAGGTGTTCTAGCGCCATCCACGGGCCGCCCGAAGTAGAGAGCGGGCGGCCCATCCCCGGGGCGGTGGTTCCGACCTCCGCGAGGAAACCGTCCCGGAACTCCCAGGAGCGCCCCTTCCGACCCCGTCACCGTTCGACGGGAGCCGGGAGGGGCGCTCTTCTCGTGTCCCGGCGGTTTCACGGGCACGAAACACGGGGCAACCCGGGTTTCACCGCGCGACAGCCTCCCTGAAACAGGGGCTTCCTAGCGTCGGGGCCCATGGACACACCGCTGTATACACGGGCTGTCGACGCGGGGGCCGCGACCCCCTCCCGCCGCGACCGCGTCCACGCCCTGATCCGCGAGGAGGTCCTGAGCGGCCGCCTCACGCCGCACACCCGCCTGGGCGAGGTCCGGCTCGCCGAGCGCTTCGGGGTCTCCCGTACCCCCGTCCGCGAGTCCCTGGCGCGCCTGCACTCCGACGGTCTGGTCGAACGCCGCGACAACGGCTACTACGTCCGCGTCCCCAACCTCCCCGAGCTGCGCGACCTCTACGAACTGAGGGTCGTCCTCGAACTGCGCGGCATCGCCCGCGTCATGGAGGATCCCGCCCTCCGGCACGACACGGGCCTCCTGACCGCCGAACTGGAGCGCTGGGAGGGGCTGCGCGCCGCTCCTCCCGCCCCCGACCCCTCGTTCGTCCTGCTCGACGAGGCCTTCCACACCGCGCTGTCCCGGGCCTCCGGCAACGGCGCCCTCACCGAATCCCTGGTCTCGGTCAACCAGCGCATCCGCCGGGTGCGCATGCACGACTTCCGCACCGAGGACCGGATCTCCTCCACCGTCGCCGAGCACGTCGAGATCGTCGAGCTGCTGCTCGCCGACCGCCTCGACGCGGCCCACCGCGCGCTGCACGAGCACGTGGGCGCGTCCATGGAGGTCGTCCTCGAACGGGCCGGACAGGCCCTGACCCGGATGGTGCTGAGCGCCGACCAGTTCTGACCGCCACTCCCAGCCTCCGACCAGAGGGAGAGCCCCCGTGTTCGACTCCGTGCTCGTCGCCAACCGCGGTGAGATCGCCTGCCGCGTCATCCGCTCCGCCCGCGCGCTCGGCCTGCGCACCGTCGCCGTGTACTCCGACGCCGACGCGGGAGCGCCGCACACCCGCATGGCCGACGAGGCCGTGCGACTCGGCCCGGCGCCCGCCGCCGAGAGCTACCTGAACACCGAGCGCGTCCTGGCCGCCGCGGTCGCCACCGGCGCCGGGGCCGTCCACCCCGGTTACGGGTTCCTGTCCGAGAGCGCGGAGTTCGCGCACGCGGTCGAGGCGGCCGGGCTCGTGTTCGTCGGGCCCGAGCCCCGCCACCTGGAGGAGTTCGGCGACAAGCACACCGCCCGCAAGGCCGCGGCCGCCGCCGGGCTCCCGATGGTTCCGGGCAGCGAGCCCCTCCCCGACGTCGAACGGGCTGTGGCCGCCGCCGAGGAGATCGGTTATCCGGTCATCCTCAAGTCCACCTCGGGCGGCGGCGGGATCGGGCTGCGCCCCTGTTTCGACGAAGAGGCGCTGCGCTCCGCCTTCGACCAGGTCAGCCGCCTCGCGCGAACCCACTTCGGTGGTGGCGGGGTGTTCGTCGAGCGGTTCGTCTCCCGGGCCCGCCACGTGGAGGTGCAGGTCTTCGGCGACGGCCACGGCGGCGTGGTCACCCTGGGGGACCGCGACTGCTCGCTCCAACGCCGCAACCAGAAGGTGGTGGAGGAGGCGCCCGCTCCCGACCTCCCCGACGCCCTGCGGGCCGAACTCCACCGCACCGCCCGCGCGCTCTGCGCGGGGGTGTCCTACCGCAGCGCCGGAACGGTCGAGTTCGTCCACGACGTCGAGCGCGGTGAGGCCTCCTTCCTGGAGGTCAACACGCGCCTCCAGGTGGAGCACCCGGTGACGGAGGAGATCGCCGGGGTGGACCTGGTCGCGTGGATGCTGCGCCTGGCGCGCGGCGAGGACGTGCTCGCGGGGATCCCGCCCGAGGGCCCGGCCCGCACCGGCCACGCCGTGGAGGCCCGTGTGTACGCGGAGGACCCGGCGCACGACTTCCGGCCCAGTTCCGGGTTGCTCACCCGGGTGGAGGCCCCCGCCGACGTCCGCGTGGACGGCTGGGTGGAGGCGGGGCAGCGGGTGACCAGCGACTACGACCCCCTGCTCGCCAAGGTCATCGTGCGCGGAAGTGACCGCGAGGACGCGCTGGACCGGCTCGGCCACGCCCTGGCCGGGGTGCGGATCGACGGGGTGCAGACCAACCTCGGCCTGCTGCGCGCCCTGAGTGTCCACGAGGACGTGCGCGCGGCCACGCACACCACCGCCACCTGCGCGACGGTCGGCGACCCCGAACCTCGGGTCGAGGTGGAGCGCTCGGGCACCCTCACGACCGTTCAGGACTTCCCTGGCCGTACGGGGTACTGGCAGGTGGGCGTGCCCCCGTCGGGAGCCATGGACGACCTCTCGCTGCGCCTGGGCAACACCGCTCTGGGCAACCCGGAGGGCGCCCCGGGCCTGGAGTGCACGATGGAGGGTCCGTCGCTGCGCTTCACCCACGCCACCACCGTGTGCGTGACCGGGGCACCCGCCGACGTGACCGTGGACGGAGTCCCCGTACCCCGATGGGAGCCGGTCGAGGTGCCCTCTGGGGGCCTGCTGGACGTCGGGGCGGCCCCGGGGCCGGGTATGCGCACCTACGTGCTTTTCCGGGGCGGTCTGGACGTTCCCGAGTACCTGGGCAGCGCGGCCACGTTCACCGCCGGTGAGTACGGCGGGCACGCGGGCCGGGCCCTGCGCCCGGGCGACGTGCTCCGCGTGGCCCCGACCGGCGCCGACCAGGCCGCGGCCTCCCCAGTGCCCGAGGAGAGACGTCCCCGGTTCCCGGACACCACCGCAGGGGAGCCGCCCCGCGACGGCACGCACTGGGACGTGGAGGTCTCCGAGGGGCCGCACGCCGCACCGGAGTTCCTCACCCGGGAGGGCCTGGCCGACTTCCTCGCCACCTCCTGGCGGGTCCATCCGCAGTCCGCCCGCAACGGCGTCCGCCTGTCCGGACCCAAGCAGACCTGGGCCCGTCCGGACGGCGGTCAGGCCGGACTGCACCCCTCCAACGTGCACGACACCGCGTACTCCGTGGGCGCCGTCAACCTCTCCGGAGACACCCCGGTGCTCCTCGGTCCGGACGGCCCCAGCCTCGGCGGGTTCGTCTGCCCGGTCACCGTGGTCTCCGGCTCCCGGTGGAAGATCGGCCAGCTGCGCCCCGGCGACACCGTGCGGTTCCGTCCGGTCACCGAGGTCGCCGCCGAGCGGCTGCACACGGAGCCGACGGCCGCGCCGCTCCTGCGCCTGACCGGCGCGGACGGCGACGACGGCGTCCTGGCCCGCGTCCCCGCTGGTGAGGGCACCCCCGAGGTCACCTACCGCCGGGGTGGCCACGACAACCTCCTGGTCGAGTACGGCCCGATGGTGCTCGACCTCGGCCTGCGCATGCGGGTACACGCCCTCATGGCCGCCCTGGACCGGCACGCGCCCGCGGGGATCGTGGACACCACACCCGGCGTGCGCTCCCTGCACCTGCACACCGACCCGGAGGTGCTGCCGCTGCGCACGCTGCTGGGCGTGCTCCTGGAGATCGAGGCGGGGCTGCCGCCCACCTCCCGCCTGCGGGTGCCCAGCCGCACCCTGCGCCTGCCGATGTCCTTCGACGACCCCTCCATCCACGAGGCCATCGCGCGCTACGGCACCGGCGTGCGCGACGACGCCCCCTGGAACCCCGACAACATCGAGTTCATCCGCCGCGTCAACGGCCTGGACTCCGTGGAGCGCGTGCGGGAGATCGTCTTCGACGCCTCCTACCTGGTACTCGGCCTGGGCGACGTGTACCTGGGCGCTCCAGCCGCGACCCCGCTGGACCCGCGACACCGCCTGGTCACCACCAAGTACAGCCCCGCGCGGACCTGGACCCCCGAGGCCGGAGTGGGGATCGGCGGCGCGTACCTGTGCGTGTACGGCATGGAGAGCCCCGGCGGCTACCAGCTGATCGGCCGCACCGTGCCGATCTGGTCCGGGCTGCGCCAGTACGGACAGTTCGAACCGGGCACCCCCTGGTTGCTGCGGTTCTTCGACCGGATCACCTGGTACCCCGTGGAGGCCGAGGAACTCCTGGACATCCGCGCGGACCTGCTCGCCGGGCCCCACGAACTCCGGATCACCCAGGGTGAGTTCGTGCTCGCCGACCACGAACGCTTCCTGGCCGAGAACGCGGAGTCCATCCGGGAGTTCGAGAGCCGACGGGAGGCGGCCTTCGAGGAGGAACGGCTGCGGTGGGAGGCGGCAGGCGAGTTCGAGGACCGCCCCGAACCCGAGCCGGTCGCACACGAGGAACTGACCCCACCGCCCGGATCGACCCTCGTGGAGGCGCCCCTGTCCGCGAGTGTGTGGAAGGTGGACGTGGAACCGGGGCAGACCGTGGAGGAGGGACAGCCCGTCGTGCGCCTGGAGGCCATGAAGCTGGAGGTGGTGGTCCGGGCGCCCGTCGCCGGAACCGTCACCGAGGTCCTGGTCGGCCCCGGACAGAGACTGGACCCGGGCCGAGCCGTGGCCGTCATCGCCGAGGAAGGGACCGCCTGATGCCCACCCCCACCGAGCGCGTACGCGCCGCCTACCGACGGATCGCCGAGGCCGACCGGCCGGAGGTGTGGATCACCCTGCGACCCGAGGAGGAGGTGGTGGCGGAGGCCGGGGCACTGGAGGAGCGCCTGGCCGCGGCCGCCGGGACACCGGAGGCCGAGCGGATTGCGTTGGCCGGGACGCTCGTGGCGGTCAAGGACAACATCGACGTCGCGGGCCTGCCCACCACAGCCGCGCACCCGGGGTTCGCGCGCACGCCCGACGTGAGCGCGACCGCGGTGGAACGCCTGGTGGAGGCCGGCGCGCTGGTGCTGGGCAAGACCAACATGGACCAGTTCGCCACCGGGCTCGTTGGTACCCGCAGCCCCTACGGCGCCGTCCGCAACGCCCTCGACCCCGCCCGGATCTCCGGCGGGTCGAGTTCGGGATCGGCCGTGGCGGTGGCCCTGGGGATCGTCGACGTCGCCCTCGGCACCGACACCGCCGGGTCCGGCCGGGTGCCCGCCGCGCTGCACGGGATCGTCGGCCTCAAGCCCACCCTCGGCCTGGTCCCCAACACGGGGGTCGTGCCCGCCGCCAGGCCCTACGACACCGTCACCGTGTTCGCGCCGGACCTGGCCACCGGCCAGCGCGCCCTGGCCGTGGTGACCGGGCCCGATCCGAGGGACCCGGCCAGTCGTGGTTGGCCCGCCGACGTCCGGCTGGCCCCGCGCGACCCCATCCGGATCGCGGTCCCCACGGTGGAGGGACTGGCCCCGCTCAGTGAAGCGGAACGGGAGACCTTCCAACGGGCCGTGGACCGGTTCACCGAAGCGGGGGCGGAGGTCGAGCGGGTCGACATCGCCCCGCTGCTGGAGGCCGCGCGGCTGCTGTACGACGGGGCGATCGTCGCCGAACGCCACGCCGCCGTGGGGGAGTTTCTGGAGGCGCACCGCGGGGACGGGCGCTCCGACCCCACGGTCGCCGGGATCATCCTGGCCGCCGCGGACCTCCCCGCCAGCCGACTCGCCGCCGACCAGCACCGGCTGGCCGGGTACAGGGCGACCGCGCGGGCGCTCCTGAGCGGGTTCGACGGCCTCCTGGTACCGACCACGGTCGGCCACCCGACGCTGGACGAGGTGGCCGCCGACCCGGTGGGCACCAACTCCCGGCTGGGGACCTACACCAACTTCGTCAACCTCCTCGACCTCGCCGCCGTCGCGGTCCCCGCCGGTACCGCCGACGGACACCCGTTCGGGGTCACCGTGGTCACCGACGCCTTCGACGACCAGGTCGCCCTGGACCTGGCCGGGCTCCTGGTCGGGGCCGAGCCCGGCCCGGCCCTGCCCGCCAACGGGCTGGAGCTGGCCGTGTTCGGCGCGCACCTGCGCGGACAGCCGCTCAACCACCAGCTCACCGACCTCGGCGCGCGGTTCGTGGAGGCCACCATGACCAGCGCCGACCACAGGATGGTGGCCCTGCGCACGACCCCGCCCAAACCGGGTCTGCTGCGGGTGGACGGCGGGGGCTCGGCGCTGCGCTGCGAGGTCTGGGAGGTCTCCCCGGCCGGGCTGGGAGCCTTCCTCGCCGCGCTGCCCGCACCGATGACACTCGGCGCGGTCACCCTCGCGGACGGCCGCACAGTGGTGGGTTTCGGCTGCGAGCTGGCCGCCGTGCCGGGAGCCGAGGACATCACCCACCACGGCGGCTGGCTCGCCTACCTGGAGTCCCTGGGGTAGCGGGGCAGCCGCGCCGGTTCAGATCCCGCGGTCGCGTCCCGCCCAGAGCGCGACCACGGTCTGGACCAGCGCCAGGCCGCCCACCAGCACCAGGACCAGATCCGTCGACCCGGTGAGCTGGATCAGCACCCCGGCCGCGACCGGACCGCACGCGGCGAGCAGATAGCCCATGGACTGCGCCATGCCGGACAGCCGGGTGGTCTCCGTCTGGGTACGGCCGCGCAGGCCGATCAGGGACAGGGCCACCACGATCGAACTCCCCGTGCCCGCGCCCGCCACCATGATCCACAGCGGACCCCAGGCCGGGACCCACAGCAGACCGGCCATGGCCACCACGATGAGCAGGCTCACCGCAAGGCAGGCGGGGCGCTGCTCCGCGCGCCGACCCATCAGGGTGGTGATCGCCAGCCCGGCCACCACGCCGGTGATCTGGAACGCGAACAGGTGCCACCCGGCGCTCTCCGGGCTTACGCCACGCGCGGCCTCCACGCTGGGCAACCAGTTGATCAGCGTGAAGTAGGCGGTGGACTGGAGCCCCATGAACGCGGTGACCAGCCATGCGGTCGACGAGCGCCACACCGAGCCGGTGGGTTCGGACGGAGCGTCGGCCGAGGCGGTGACGGGCACGCGGGAGGGCACCCAGCGCACCCGGGCGGCCCAGACCAGCAGGGCGAGCGCCACCGGGACCGCCCACAGGGCGAGGGAGGCCCGCCAGCCGCCCGCGAGCGCCGCGAGCGGAACGGACAGACCGGCGCCCAGGGCGGCGAACCCGGTCATCACCGAGGAGGACACCCCGGTGAACAGGGCGATCCGCCGTGGGTGGTCGCGCCGCAGGATCACGGGGACCAGCACGTTCCCGAAGGCGATGGCGGCGCCGACCATGGCGGTGCCCAGCCACAGGGTGGCCAGGGTCGGGAGGGAGCGGACCAGGATCCCGGCGGCAAGGAGGGCCAGCGCGGCCAGGACCACCCGGTCCACTCCCCACCGGGCTGTGGGCCCGTGCACGATCGAGGAGAAGAGGGCGAAGCCGAGCAGAGGGAGCGCGGTGAGCACGCCCAGGGCGCTGTTGGACAGTCCGGTGGTGGTGCCCACGGACTCCAGGACGGGGCCGACCGAGGTCAGCGCGGGACGCAGGCAGGAGGCGATCACCAGGACCGAGCCCATGGCCAGGGCGGCGCGCGTCCAGGTGCGGGCGGGCGCCCCGGTGGTGGGGGCGCTCACTGCTCCCCGTCCTCGACGACGGCGCTGATGAACCCGAGTTCGTCGGCGAGCTCCGTGGCGATGGCGCGGGCGTGCTCGGGGGAGCCGTCCTCGATCGCGGCGAGCAGGCCCTCGTGCAGGTCGTTGAGTCCCTGTACCTCGGGCAGGGAGGTGGTGCGCCGGATGGACTCCACCACGTTCTCCCGGAGCGCGTCGTAGAGGCGGGTGAGCAGCGGGTTGTGGGCGGCCTCCACCACGGCGCGGTGGAAGCGGGAGTCGGCGGCCACGTAGGCGTCGACGTCCTCGGCGCGCTCGGCCTCGGCACGGGCGGCCACGGCCTCGCGCATGGCGTCCAGGTGGGCGTCCGTGCGGTGGCGGGCGGCGCGTTCGGCGGCGGCGACCTCCAGAACGGCGCGCACGTCAAGGACGTGTTCGAACTCGGTGCCACCGCCCTGCCCGAGCAGACCGGTGAGCTCGTCGCTGGCCCGGACGTAGGTGCCGTCACCCACACGCGGCTCCAGGAGTCCCGCGGCGGTGAGGGCGCGCAGGGCCTCGCGGACGGTGCCCCGGCTGACCCCGAGCTCCTCGGCGAGGCGCTTCTCGCCGGGGATGCGGCTGTGGACGGCCCAGTCCCCGGCGGCGATGCGGTCCCTGAACTGCCTGCTGACCTGCACGACCAGGGGTTCGGCCCGGGTGGGCTGGGTCATGGACGTCACGGTGGCCTCCTGGTTGTCCGACATTTGCACGGTCGGTCGCGCAGGGAGTCTAGGCACCGGGCACCCGCGCCCACAAGGGTGCCCCCTGGCAGGGAGCCACCACCACCTCCAGGCGGCCCGCGCGGTGCCGCTCGTGGCCGGTGTGTCGAGACCTCGGACAGGTGACACGACGGAGCCCCGCCACGGACGTGACGGGGCTCGCGGAGGTCGGTGCCTAGTCCTGCGGGGCGCGACGGGGACGGCGCGGGCGGGAGGACCCACCCGAGCGCGGGGCGCCGTAGCCGCCGCCACGCGGACCACCCTGGCCGCGCGGGCCGCGCGGACGGCTCTCACGGCGCGGCTCGGCGGGCAGGCTGACCGGAACGCCGGACGGGACGCGGGCACCGGTCACGCGGGCCAGCTCCGGGTCTTCGGAGTGGCCCACCTGGGCGATCTGCGGCTCGATCCGAGCGCGGTACATCAGGCGGCTCATGTCGCGGCGCTGGTTGGGCGTCACGAGCGTGACCACGTTGCCGGACTCGCCCGCGCGGGCGGTACGGCCGCCGCGGTGCAGGTAGTCCTTGTGGTCGGTGGGCGGGTCGATGTTGACGACCAGGTCCAGCCCGTCCACGTGGATGCCGCGCGCGGCCACGTTCGTGGCGATCAGCGCGGTCACCGTGCCCTCCTTGAACTGCTTGAGGGTGCGGGTGCGCTGCGGCTGGGAACGTCCGCCGTGCAGCGGGGCCGCCCGGACGCCGCTGGCCAGCAGGTGCTGCGCCATCCGGTCCACCGCGTGCTTGGTGTCCAGGAACATGATGACCTGGCCGTCACGGGCGGCGATCGCGGTGGCGGTGGCCTGCTTGTCCGCGTGGGACACGTGCAGGAGGTGGTGCTCCATGGTGGAGACGGCGCCCTCGGACGGGTCGACCGAGTGGACGACCGGGTCCTTGAGG
This sequence comes from Nocardiopsis sp. B62, assembly GCF_018070675.1. NCBI lineage: Bacteria > Bacillati > Actinomycetota > Actinomycetes > Streptosporangiales > Nocardiopsidaceae > Nocardiopsis > Nocardiopsis sp. B62. The sequence goes on from NZ_JAGPXK010000002.1 coordinate 14,838, forward strand.
AAGCGGCGCACCAGCTGGTCCACGTTCCGGTCCAGGGTGGCCGAGAACAGCAGACGCTGCCCGTCGGCGGGAACCTGCTCCAGGATCGCGGTGACCTGCGGCATGAAGCCCATGTCGGTCATCTGGTCGGCCTCGTCGAGCACCACGGCCTCGACCTGGTCCAGGACGCAGTCGCCGCGCTCCATCAGGTCGCGCAGACGACCCGGGGTGGCCACGACCAGTTCGACGCCCTGGCGCAGGGAGCGGGCCTGGCGGTGGATGGGCATGCCGCCCACCACGGTCGCCATGCGCACCCGCACCGAACGGGCGTAGGGCGTGAGGGAGTCGGTGACCTGCTGGGCGAGCTCACGGGTCGGCGCCAGCACCACGGCCATCGGGTGCCGCTCCTCGGCCTTGCGGCCGTCCAGACGGGCCAGCAGGGCCAGGCCGAAGGCGAGCGTCTTGCCCGAACCGGTCTGGCTGCGGCCCAGGACGTCCCGGCCGGCCAGCGAGTTCGGCAGGGTGGCCGCCTGGATCGTGGAGGGCGTGGTCAGACCCTGGCGGGTCAGCGTCTCCTTCAGCGCGGAGGGCATCTCCAGCGCCTGGAAGTCGTCCACCGGGTCCAGCCCGGGAACGACGGTCTGGGGAAGGGCGAACTCGCCGCCGGAGAAGCGCGAGCCGCCGCCCTGGCCGCCGCCGCTGCCGCGCCGGGGACCGTCGAAGGAACGACGGGGGCGCGGGCGGCCGTAGGATCCGGATCCGCCACGGGAGCCGAAGCCGGTGTTGTTGGAGGAGCGATCACGACGTGCGTTGGCACGGGGATGGTTCACAGATGACCTTTCGCCGACGACATAGGCCGGGTCGGAAGTCCACAGCACTGCTTCGGCGAGTGACACCGAAGATGCGTGGGGGAAAATACTTCGATATCCACGGCCCACGTGAAGAACTGGGGGTCGTGGCGGGCGAACCGGTGCCTGTCGGAGAACGACTGCCAGAAGACCGGCTCTGGGAACGGCATCGTGGTGATCTCATCCGAAGAAGTCCAACGGAAAACCACGACCGCAACTTCACGAACCTAGCACACGGCCTCCCAGCTGGCGGGAACCGCGACTGTGGCACTGCGCACCCTACGGCGTAGGGCCCCGCCGCCCGCTCGCGGAGGACGGGGCCCTCTGGGGGCGCGTCAGGCCTCCCGCTCCGTGGCGGCGAGGTCGTCGAACGCCGTGTTCTCGGTGGGTTTCACACCGGTCAGGTAGCCCGCGCGGGCGATGGCGTTGCCGCCGACCGCCGCCGTGGCCAGCTGGATGAGCAGGGCCAGTCCGATCTTGACCGCGTTCTCCACGGTCGGGTAGTGCAGGAGCAGGCCGAGCAGCACCAGCGCCGTCCCGAGTCCGCCCGCGATCCCCACGCCGCTCAGCCGGGCGTAGAAGTCCTGGAGGCGGAGCAGGCCGACCGCTCCCACCAGGAACACCAGGGCGCCCGCGACCATGCAGACGATCCCGGCGACGTCCAGCGCGTTCATCGCTTACCTCCGGTGATCAGGCGGGCCAGGGACAGGGCGGCCAGGAATCCGATCAGCGCGCACACCAGGACGATGTCCACGACCAGTTCGGTGTCCAGCCGGAAGCCGAGCATGGCGACCAGCCCCACGAAGCCGAAGAAGACGACGTCGGAGGCGGCGCCCCGGTCGGCGGCCGACGGCCCGGTCAGAATGCGGTAGGCGGCGATGGCCATGGCCAGCACGATGGCCGCCAGGCCGATGTCGATGAGCTGCATCAGTTCCGTTCCCCCTCGGCCGGGACGCTCTCCGGAGGCCCCGACGGGCGGGTGACCGCCAGGACGCGGTCCTCCATCGCGTGGATGTCCTGCTGGAAGGACGCGCGGTCCTGCACGTACAGCCCGTGCACCCACAGGGTGGCGGGGTCGCGGCGCACGGCCACCGTGACCGTTCCCGGGGTCAGGGAGATCAGGTTGGCCAGCAGGGTGAACTCGAAGTCGGTCCGGCAGCGGACCGGGACCTCCACGAAGGCCGGGGTCGCGGAACTGCCCGGGGTGACGATGTCCCACATCACCTGGAGGGAGGTCTTCACGATCTCGGCGCCCGCGTAGAAGGGGAACCAGAGCACACGGGGTGCCCACATCGGGTGGATCATCGTCCCAGCACCGCCTCGACGTATCCGGAAGTGTCCAGGAGCCCGGCCGCGGCCTGCGCACTGAGGTCGAGCAGGACCTGCGCGCCCAGACCGATGCCCAGGGTCGTGGCTGTCAGGATCAGGCCCGGCACGATCAGTGCGGTCCGGATCTTCGGTGTGGTGCGCGTCGCGGTGGCGACCGCACCGTCGGAGCCCGCCTCGACGGGCGCCGGGTCGTCCTCGTCCGGGGCCCTGCCCCAGAACACTCCGCCCCAGATCTTCAGCATCGACATGAGGGTGATCAGGCTGACCGCGATCATCACCGCCATGGCGGTCCACTGGGCGTCGTCCACGGCCGCCACGACCAGGGTCAGCTTGGCGACGAACCCGGAGAACGGCGGCAGGCCCGCCAGGGACAGGGCGGCCCCCATGAACACCAGGGCCAGCAGCGGCTCCCGCCTGGCGATTCCGCCGAGCCGGTCCAGCGCGCCCGTCCCGTAGGTGTGCTCGATCGCGCCGGTGGACAGGAACAGCGACGCCTTCACGATCATGTGGTGGATGAGGTAGAAGATGCCCGCCATGAGCCCGAGCTCGGTGAACAGGGCGACCCCGAGCAGGATGTACCCGATCTGGCTGATCATGTGGAACACCAGGATCGAACGGGTGGTGCCCTCGCCGACCGCGCCCATCACGCCGATGAGCATGGTGAGGGTGAAGGCCACCACGCCGATCCACAGGAACTTCGCGTCCCCGTCGAAGACCAGTGCGTACAGGCGGTAGATCGCGTAGATCGCCACCTTGGTGTGCAGGCCGGAGAACAGGGCGGTGATCGCCGGGGAGGCGGCCGGGTAGGTGCGGGCCAGCCAACCGTGCACAGGGACGACGGCGGCCTTGATCGACAGGGCGAGGATGACCACGCCCATGCCGACCGCGACCATCGGGTCGTCCTTCGCGGCCCCGGCCAGCTCTCCCATGTGCACGGTCCCGGCGGCTGCGTAGACCAGCGCCACACCCGCGAGGAAGATCGTCGAGGTGAGCAGGTTGACCGTGACGTAGATCCGTCCGGCCCGCAGCCTGCCCATGGCACCGAGCATGGCCAGCAGCCCGTACGAGGGCAGCAGCATGACCTCGATGAACACGAACATGTTGAAGATGTCGCCGGTGAGCAGCGCACCGGACACACCGGCCGTCAGCACCAGGACCAGCGGGGAGAAGAACGACCGCCGGTCGTCCCCGGTGGCGATCGCGAAGACCGAGCTCACCAGCGCCAGCAGCGAGGTGGTCCACAGCATGAGCGCGCTGAGGACGTCGGCGACGAACGGGATGGCGACCCCGTCCTGCCACAGACCCACGTTGTGGGCGAAGACGGCGCCGTCCCGGGTGAGCCAGACCAGCCCGGAGGCCCCGAGCAGCGACACCGTGGTGGGCAGGAGCAGCAGGATCCTGCGCAGCCACAGGGGGCCGCGCAGGACGATCAGCAGTCCGGCGCCGACCAGTGGCACCGCGACGAAGAGAGGCAGCAGCGCCGCGTTCATGAGGCGTCCTCGGTGTCGTCGTCGCTGCCGGAGGCGGCGAGGGTGAGCATGTAGATCGCGATGGAGAAGGCGATCACGATCGCGGTGAGCACGAATGCCTGGGGCAGTGGATCGGCCGCGGTGGGCGCGGTGCCGAACTGGAGCAGGGGCAGGTCGCGGCGGTACACGCCGCCCGCCGACATGATCAGCAGGTTGACCGCGTGGCCCACCAGGATGAGGCCCAGGACGATACGCACCATGCCGCGCTGGAGCATCAGGTAGACGCCCCCGGCGACCATGACGCCGATGGTGATGGCGAGGGTCATCGCTTGCCTCCCGTGGTGGAGCCGTCCAGGTCGTGTGCGTCGGTGTCCGAGCCGTCGTCCGAACCGCGTGTGCCCGGGCTGCCGCGTTCGAGCCCCAGTTCGTTGAGCGCGGTGAGCAGGACGCCCACCACCGCCAGGTAGACGCCGACGTCGAAGACGAACGCCGTGGTGAAGTGGAAGTAGTCGCCCCAGGCCAGCGGGATCTCCGCGTGCAGCGGCTTGAGGAACGAGCCCTCCATGTAGCCGAGGAACCCGGAGAACGCGGCGACCAGCACACCGGCCCCGATGATCGCGGGGTAGGCCAGGCGGATGCGCGCCGCCCTGTCGCTGGCCGCCGACAGGTAGGTCAGCGCGAAGCCCGCGCCGCCCACGAGACCGGCGATGAACCCGCCGCCGGGCTCGTTGTGGCCGCGGAACAGCAGGTACAGCGACCAGACGACGAGCAGCGGCATCAGGAAGCGGCCCACCGTGCGCATCAGCACGGTGTTGTCGGTGGGGTCGTGGGCGGCGTTGGCCGGACCCACCACCACCCGGCGCGAGGAGTGCACTGGGAGCAGGTCGCTGGACCGGATCACCGCGATGATGATCAGGCCCGCCACACCGAGCACCGTGAGTTCGCCCAGGGTGTCCAGCGCGCGGTAGTCGACCAGGATCGTGTTGACCACGTTGGTGCCGCCGGTGTCCTCCGGGGCGTGTGCCAGGAGGTAGTCGGCCACGGGCGACAGCTCGCGTCGACCGGTGAGGGCGTAGGCGGCCAGACCGGCGGACAGACCGGCGCCGATCGCGATCGCGGCGGTCAGGACGGTGCGGCGCCCGCGCACCTTGTGGAAGCGGCGCGGCAGGCGGCGCAGGACCAGCACCGCGACGACCACGGTCAGGATCTCCACCAGCAGCTGGGTGAGGGCCACGTCGAAGGCGCCCAGGAAGAACAGCCACAGGGCGACGGTGAACCCGGCGACGCCGACCAGGGCCAGCCCCGCCATCCGGGAGCGGGTGACCACGGCGGCGCCGACGGCCACGACCATCAGACCCACGAGGAGCCAGTCCAGGCCCATCGAGGTCTGCCCGGCCAGCGGCGGCAGGTCCAACCGGAACACCACGGTGACCAGGGTCAGCGCGATGATCAGCACCATCGGCACCCCCAGGTGGAAGGCGGGGGAGTCGCTGCGGGTGAGGTCGCCGGTGCGCCTGCCCGCCCGGATGATCCCGTCGTACAGGGTCTCGAAGACCCCCACACCCGTCACCGGGACGAGGTCGCGCCCGGCCAGCGCCTCACCGGAACGGCTCCGCCAGGACAGCAGGGCGCCCAGGCCGATCGCCAGTGCGGACATGCCGAGGGCGGCGTTGAACCCGTGCCACAGCAGCAGGTGCGCGTCGGCCTCCTGATGGGTGGCGTTCAGGGCCACCTCGTTGACCAGCGGGTCCAGGGCCGGGACGGTCAGGCCGAGGAGCACGCCGCCCAGCGAGGCGAGGATCGCGGGGAGCCAGAAGCCGGAGCTCGCCTCGGTCGCGGTGCGCTCCCGGGCGTCGCCCCTCGGCTCGCCCCAGAAGGCCCCGTACACGAACCGGAACGAGTACGCGAAGGTGAACGCGGCCGCCGCGACGGCGACGGCACCGGCCACCGGGCCGAACCAGGCAGGGCCGGGCGCGTGCAGCAGCGACTCGAAGAGGTTCTCCTTGCTGATGAACCCGAGCAGTGGTGGGATGCCCGCCATGGACAGCGCGGACAGCGCGGCGACGGTCGCGGTCACCGGCATCCGCCGACGCAGACCGCCCAGCTGACGCAGGTCGCGGGTGCCGGTCTGGTGGTCGACCAGGCCGACCACCATGAACAGCGCGGACTTGAAGAGGGCGTGCGCCACCGTGTGCACGGCCGCCGCGACCAGGGCGGCGGGGGTGCCCACACCGATCACCGCCACCAGGAAGCCGAGCTGGCTCACGGTGGAGAAGGCGGCGAGCCTCTTGAGGTCGTGCTGTTGCAGGGCGAAGACCGCGCCGATCACCGCCGTGGTCAGACCCAGGGTGATGAGGAGGGTGTTCCACACCATCTGCTCACCGAAGGCGGGCGTGAAGCGCATGGCCAGGTAGATACCGGCCTTGACCATCGCGGCCGCGTGCAGGTAGGCGCTGACCGGCGTGCTCGCCGCCATGGCGTCCGGCAGCCAGTAGTGGAACGGGAACTGCGCCGACTTCGTGAACACGGCGACGGCGACCAGCACGGCCACCAGCGACGCGAACCCGGTGTCCTGGGTCCAGGACGTGTCGGCCAGGATCGCGCTCAGCTGAGTGGTGCCGGTGCGCACGATGAGCAGCACGACCGCCGCGAGCAGTGCGAGACCGCCCATGGCGGTGAGGAGGAACGTGCGGATCGCCGGGCGGCTGGCCGACACCCCGGACAGGCCGATCAGGTAGAACGACGCGATGGTGGTGAGCTCCCAGAACACGAAGAGCAGCACCACGTCGTCGGCCAGGACCAGACCCGTCATCGCCAGGGCGAAGAGGGACATCAGGAAGTAGAAGCCGAGACGGCGGCCGGGCGGAAAGTACCGGGTCGAGTATGCCATGATCAGCGCGCCGATACCGGTCACCAGCATGGTGAACAGCCAGCCGAGGCCGTCCATGCGCAGGTGGAACGAGACCCCGATCTGCGGCATCCAGGGCCGGGAGAACTCCAGGGGCACCCCGGAGCCCAGAACCTGCGGCGCCTGGGCGGCCACCAGCAGGGCCAGGCCGAGGAACACGGCGGAGACGGGCCAGCCCGCGTTACGGCCCAGCAGTCTGTCCAGTAAGGGTGTGATCGCGACGGTCAGTGCGAGCACGATCATCAGAAGCAGCAGCACCAAGCCACTGTCCTTTCACGGCGTTGAGCCGCGCGGTGGAGGCACGGCGGACCCGGGGGCGGGCCGGTGCGGTGCGCGCGGCGACACGGATGAGGAGCGGATTCGGGGCGCGTCGGCAGGGACGCGGTCAGCCGGGTCCCGGCGGGCAGGAACTGAGTTCGCCGTGCGCGTTGGTGCCCCACGAGGTGGTGTAGCCGTTGGTGCCGTGCGGGCGGGGGTTTCCGACCGGGAGCTTGTGGCGCTCACCGAAGCGGCTTCTGCGCAGCTCGCGCGCAGGCTTCACGCTGGTCGTGGTCATACGGCGTGCTCCGGACATGGGTCGTAGGGACGCCGACCAGTCTTCCCGGCACACCTGTGGCGCGAGTGGCGCCGCGCCCATGTTCGTCGATGGTGGAGCATATGTCCAGTTCCGGCCATGTTTCACCGGGGGCAGAAGGTACCAACGAGCACAGGGCGCTCCGGCCAACATAGTGCCTGAACAGGTAACATGCCCGTGGTCGCTGGTTCGGTCGCTGAGGGTGACCGGCGGTTGGTCGAACTGGGGAAACGCGCGTAGAGTGCCGGTCAGGTGTGCCGGGAAGACTGGTCGGCGAAGCGCTGACCCCTACCCGAAACCAGGTGCGTCCATGTCGGAGACCACTCTTCACGGAGCTCGCGTCTACCGTTCCGAACTCGCTGAGCGGACCGTCCGAGGATGGTGCCGCGAGCGGCTCGACGAGTACCCGGACCTGGTCTTCCTCCCGGAGATCACCACGTCGATCGGCCCGACCCGCGCCTTTCGCATGCCCGGCGGCCCCGGGACCCCGGTGGTGGTCCTCAGCGGCACCAACTTCAACAGCGCGCTCAGCGCCTCACCCGCCTCCGACATGACGGCGGAGCGGGACGTCTACCTCGTGGACCTGCCCGGGCAACCCGGGCTCAGCTGTGGTGTGCGCCCCCGGGGTCACCGCGCCGAGGCCTACGGCAGATGGTTGGACGAACTGCTTCCCGAACTGGTGGACCGGCCCGCGGTGGTGCTCGGGCACTCCCTGGGCGCGGCGGTCGCGCTGGCCTCCAGCCCCCGCGAAATGGTCAGGGGGCTGGTGCTGGTGAACCCGGCCGGGCTGACCAGCGCCGCCACCCCGCCCGAGCTGATGCGGGTGACCCTGCCCTGGATGATCGGGCCGCGCGACGACAAGAGCACGCGGCTGCTCAACTTCATGAGCGGCCCCGACTTCCGCCACCCCGTCCACCCCTTCGCCTCGTGGATGACGATGGTCGGCAAGCACTGCCGGACCAGCCTGGCCCCGGGGCCGCTCCCCACGGAGTCGCTGCTGGCCTGGCAGGGGCACAACGTCACGGTGGCCACGGGTTCGGACGACGTGTTCTTCTCACCGGCCCGCCTGCACGGCCCGGCCCGCCGGTTCCTGAATACCGACCTGCACGTGCTGGACAAGGCGGGCCACCTGGCCCCCTACGAGTTCCCCGAGCAGGTCCGCGAACTGGTTCGACAGGCAGCCTGACCTGCGGGTCCGGGGTGGGTCACGCCCGCTCGGGGAAGACTCACCGCATGGGCCAACAGGACGACGTCGTCGCACTGGAAGAGATCCGCCGGGGCATGGGCGCGCTCGTGGGAGGCAAGGCCGCCAACCTCGGCGAGATGGCGGCGGCCGGCGAGCGGGTGCCCGCCGGGTTCTGCGTCACGACCGCCGCGTACGCCTCGGGAACGGTGCCCGCCGAGCGGGTCGCCCGGGCCTACGCGGCCCTGGGCGGGGGCAGGGTCGCGGTGCGCTCCAGCGCGACCGCCGAGGACCTGCCCGACGCCAGCTTCGCCGGACAACAGGACACCTACCTCGACGTCGAGGGCGCGGACGCCGTCGTGGACGCGGTCCGGCGCTGCTGGGACTCCCTCGACAACGAACGCGCCGTCTCCTACCGGCGGGCCAACGGCATCGACCGGGCCGATGTGCGCATGGCGGTCGTGGTGCAGCGGATGGTCGACCCCGCCACCGCCGGGGTCATGTTCACCGCCGATCCGCTCACCGGGTCCCGGGCCCGGACCGTGGTCGACGCCGTTCGCGGATCGGGCACAGCGGTCGTGGACGGCTCGGTCGAACCCGACCACTACGCGCTCGATGACGGACGCGTCCCCGACCTGTCCGAGGGCTGCCTCACCCGGGGGCAGGTCCTCGAACTGGCAGCGACCGGGCGACGCCTCCAGGCGCTCTTCGGATCCCCGCAGGACGTCGAGTGGTCCCACGACCGCGACGGCACCCTGTGGTTGCTCCAGTCCCGGCCCGTCACCGCCCTCTTCCCCCTGCCCCCGCAGGACCTGCCCGACCAGCCCCGCTTCTACATGGAGATCGGGCACATGCAGGGCATGCTCAGACCCTTCACCCCGCTCGGCCTGTCCATGCTCCAGCGGGTGTGGACCCGCTGGTGGTCGGGGAGGGGGTCCGCCACCGACGCCGCCGATCCCGATCCCCTGATGGTCGACGTCGGAAGCCGCCTGTACGTCGACCTGTCCGCCTTCCTGCGTAGTGCTCCGCTCCGTCGGAGACTGCCCGCGGGCATGGAGGTGTACGGACCACGGGTACGAGCGGCGGTGGAGCACGTGCTCGGCGACCCGCGTTTCGCCCCCCGCCCCGGACTGCCGTTCTCCGCCTCCACGGCCCTGCGGATCGCCGCCGTCGTCCTTCCCTCCCTGGTCGGCGTCGGGTACGCGCTGGCCCGGCCCCGAGCGGCCCGGGCCCGCGCCCAGGCGGCCGTGGCCCGGCTGCGCGCGCTGCGCGGGCCGGGAGTGGAGGCGAGCCCGGCGCGACGGCTGGACTGGGTCACCGGAAGCGCCTTCGACGCCATGCTCGGCCGCGACCTGCGGGAGGTGATCGGTCCGGTCTTCGCCGGGATCGTCACCGCCACGGCTCCGGCGGCCCTGCTCCACGGAGTGGCCACCAAGGAGGAGACCGACACCGTGCTGGGCGGGCTGCCGCACAACGTCACCACGGAGATGGACCTGGACCTGTGGGGGATCGCCGAGCGCGCCCGCGCCCACGGGGACCTGTTCGCCAGCACGCCTTCGGAGGAGCTCGCCGCCCGGTACCTGCGCGGCGAGCTGCCGGACGTCGGAGTGGACGCCTTCCTGGACTCCTACGGACACCGGGCGGCGGGCGAGGTGGACATCGGCGTGCCCCGGTGGAGCGAGGACCCCGCACCGGTGTTCGGATCGGTCGCCAACTACCTGCGCCTGGAGGACCCGGACCTGGCACCGGACCGCAGGTTCGAGCGGGCCGGTGCTGCCGCCGTGACCAGGCTCGCCGAGCTCGGGTCCCGGGCCGTGCACGAACGCCCGGTGCGCGGCGCGGTCGCCGCCTTCCTCATGCGCCGCTCGCGCGAGCTCGGGGGGATGCGGGAGTACGCGAAGTTCGCATGGCTGGTGCCGTTCGCGGAGATGCGCCGCCAACTCCTCCTCGCGGGGGAGGGCCTGGTCGCCCAGGGTCTGCTGGCCGGGGCCGACGACGTCTTCTTCCTGCGGGTGCACGAGATCCGCGCCGCCGCGCGCGAAGGCACCGACCAGCGGGACCTGGTGGCCGAGCGCCGCCGCTTCCACCAGCGAGAACTGCGCAGGCGCTCGGTGCCGGGGACACTGTTGACCGACGGCACCGACGTGGAGGCCGCACTGCCGACTCCGGCCGTGGCGCGGGGCGGCCTGCCCGGGGCGCCCGCCGCGCCGGGCAGGGCCGAGGGACGGGCTCGCGTCGTCCTCGACCCGGTCGGCGCCCGGATCGAACCCGGCGAGATCCTCGTGGCCCCCACGACCGACCCGGGCTGGACCCCGCTGTTCATGACCGCCGCCGGGCTGGTCTCGGAGACGGGTTCGCCGATCGCGCACGGTCCCACGGTGGCCCGCGAGTACGGGATACCCGCGGTGATCTGCGTTCGGGACGCCACCACCAGGATCCGCACCGGTGACCTGCTGCGGGTCGACGGCACGGCCGGGACGGTGGACGTGGTCGACGAGCCCTGACCGGGTCAGGTCCTGTTCGGGTTGGTCGCCTTCCCGTCGAGCCAGAGTTCGGTGGAGGCGTCCCGGTGGCTGCCGGAGGCGCCCACGTGTTTGGCGTCGATGGTCGGCCCCTTCCTGATCACGTGCACCAGGGCCATCGCGTGGCCCCGGCCCAGGCCGTAGTCGGCGGCCAGCCACGCGATGATGGTGCCCGCCTTCACCGAGGGGTCGTCGTACCCCTTCTCCTTGGCGATGTCGACGAGTGCGCGCGGCACCAGCCCGGTCCGGTCCTCGATGGTGTCCAGGTAGGCCTGAAAGGACATGGGATCTCCTCTGGAGGGAAGGCAGGACCCCATGCTCACACCCGGGTGTGACATTCCGGTGGAAGGGCGGCGCCGGTGCGGGGCGCCGCCCTTCCACCGGGCCGTCAGACCTCGGAGTCCTTCCCGCCGCGCAGGTGACGGTCCTCCACGTCGGAGATCCGGTGGGCGAAGGACACCGCGACGATCGAGAGCACCGCCGTGAAGCTCAGGTACACGGCGATCGGCACCCACGAGTCGTTGAACCGGGACAGCAGCCAGGTCGCGATCAGCGGAGCGGTGCCGCCCGCGAGGGCTGCGCCGATCTGGTAGCCGAGGGTCACCCCCGTGTAGCGCACGCGAGTGGAGAAGATCTCCGAGCTCAGGGTGCCGATGGTGGCGGTCACGGGCGCCCACAGCACACCCAGGCCGATCACGGTGGCCAGGATCAGCATGAGGTTGCTGCCGGTCCCCAGCATCAGGAAGTACGGCGCGGTGAACAGACCGAGGGCGACGGCGCCGAACAGGTAGACGCGCTGGCGGCCGAAGGTGTCGGAGAGCCGGCCCGCGATCGGGATGCACACGGTCGCCACGACCGCGCCGATGGTCACCGCGTTGAGCGCGGTCGTGTTGTCGAAGCTCAGGGTCCCGGTCGCGTAGCTGACCACGAAGGTGCCGAAGACGTAGAACGGCGCTGTCTCCACGATCTTCGCGCCCACCGCGACGAGCACGGCCCGCCAGTGGTGGCGGAAGGTCTCGGCGACGGGCAGCTTGGCGACGTTCCCCTCCTCCTTGGCCTTGCGGAAGGTGGGGGTCTCGTCGATCCCGGAGCGGATCCACAGGCCCAGCAGCACCAGGAGCACGCTCGCCACGAACGGGACGCGCCAGCCCCACGTCTCGAACTGGTCGTCCGGCATCAGCGACATGAGGGTCAGCGCCAGGCTGGCCAGCAGCATGCCGGAGGTGATGCCCATCTGGGGCACGGAACCGAAGAAGCCGCGCCGGTTCTTCGGCGCGTACTCGTAGGCGAGCAGCAGTGCCCCGCCCCACTCCCCGCCGATGCCCAGGCCCTGCACGATCCGCAGGAAGATCAGCAGGATCGGGGCGAGGACGCCGATGCTGTCGTAGGTGGGCAGCAGCCCGATGAACATCGTCGCGCCGCCCATGAGGGACAGCGTGATGATGAGCGTCTTCTTCCGGCCGATCCGGTCACCGATGTGGGAGAAGAGGACGCCGCCGAGCGGTCGGATGAAGAACGTCAGCGAGAAGGTCAGGTACGACAGCATCAACGAGACGAGCGGGTCTTCAGAGGGGAAGAAGAGCTTGTTGAAGACGAGGGCGGCGGCCGTGCCGTAGAGGAAGAAGTCGAACCACTCGATCGTGCTTCCGGTCAGGCTGGCCACCAGGACCTTGGCCCTGGGCGGGCGGGGCTGCGCGTCGGGCGCGCTCGTGCTCTCGGGACTCATGGACGGGGCTCCAGACAGGGACGGGGGTTCCACGGGCGGGAGGCTTAGGCCCGTGAGTACGGCCTGGAGCCTAGGAGCGGGTGGCGCCCGTCACCGTTGTCCGAACCGACGACAAGCCGGGCGGGGCGGTGTCGGCCGCGACAACCCGGGGGCGCACGGGCATCGCAGCAGGTGGGCCGTGATCTGGGGGAGACCCGGGAGCGGCCGGACCGCGACCCGGCGCCCGGGTCACACCCTCAGGCTGACCGATGCCAGGAGCCTCTGGTCGGCGTCGTCCAGGTCGAGTCCGGTGAGCGCGCAGATGCGCCGGATGCGGTGCCGGAGTGTGTTGGGGTGGACGTGCAGACCGGTCGCGGCGCTGGTCACGTCGCCGAAGGCGTCCAGATAGGCCGAGAGGGACCTGCGCTGGTCGTCGTCGAGGGAGTCCAGCCGCTCGTCGCGCAGGTGGGGGCGCTCCGCGAGGTACTCGACCACCTCCCGCAGCACCACCGAGGAACGCGTCTCCTCGTAGTCGGCGACCAGCCGGTCCGGGTCGTCGGAGATCACCTCCAGGATCCGGCTCGCGTGCTTCTTCAGCCCGGGTACCGCGCGCATCCGGGGCGCCACCCCCGCCACGGATCCCTGCACCGGGGTGCCGTTGTGCTGACGCAGCATCGCCACCAGCTCGCGCACCCATGTGAGCGGCGCCTGCCCGGAGGGCGTGGGCAGCAGGACGTAGAGCAGCCCGCAGGCCGGGATGACCAGGGCGTTCCTGCGGTAGGCCGCCGCGTACACCGAGACCACCTCGGCGGCCTGGTGGAGCCGCCACGGCTGGTCCACCTCCTCCTCCCGCAGAGCCAGGGCGATCACCGAGACGGGGGTGGCGGGGTCGACACCCAGGTGCCGGGCGAGCGCGTCGGAGTCGAAGGCGCCGGTCAGCAACCCCATGGACAGCTCGCCGGTGTCGTGGCCGCTGGCGCGGGACCCGCTGTTCACACGTGACACGTGGACCGCGGCCAGACGTGCCGCGCCCCGGAGCACCTGGTCGCTGGTGGGGGACAGGGGCCGCTCGACCTGCTGCACCCAGATGCTGCCGAGCGGGCGGTCTCCGGCCCGGATGCCCACCACCCTCCTGCGGGAGGCGCCGAGATCGGGGCGTTCCGCGACCTCGACGACCTCACCGGCGCGGATGCGCTCGTCCACGCCCCATGCGCGCAGGTGCGCGATGAAGGACGAGGGACAGTCGCGGCCGAGGATGGTCTGCTGGCGCAGTTCGTCGGCGCCCTCGTGGGAGGCCGAGTAGGCCAGCACCCGGTTCGCGCCGTCCTCGATGCTCACGATCCCGCCGGTCAGGGTCGCGACGGTCTGGGCGAGGGAGAACAGGTCCCTGTGCCGGTCCTCGGGGTCGAAGGAGTCCAGCGCGGTCCGTGCGAGGGCCGCGAACTCGGTGGCGGCCAGGGCGGGATCCACGGAGAGCACGGCGAGGTCGAGGTCGCGCAGCCCGTCGTCCGGGGTTCCGGGCACGGCGACGGCGCTCGCCCCGCCGCGCACGGCCCGCTCGGCGAGGGCGACGGCCTCGGCGCCACCGGTCGGGGCGACGATCAGGGAACCCGGGGGTACCGGGTCGTCGGGGTGGGCCACCACCACGGAGTGCACCAGGGCGTCCAGCCCCCGGGGCGCCGAGACCAGCCCGTGGACCGGGCCCTCCAACGCCTCCATCAGGGACTTCACGGTCGGTCCTGGTCTGCTCACGATCATCACCTGTCGGGTCCGGGTGGGTTTCGGACCATTGTGCGCCTCCGCCGGACCTGCTCTGACCAGGCTCCCGCCCGGATCGGGGCCGGTGGGCGCCCTACGCGTCCAGCAGCTGGGTGACCGTGTGCTCCCCGATGGCGCCCAGGAGCGGGTGTTCGGGAGCGCTGGCGCACAGCAGGGTCGAGTAGAGGAGCGCCCAGGCGCGGGCCCGGTCCCAGGTGTGGGTGTCCACTCCGCTGAGGTGGTCCAGGTCGGCGCGCAGGCGCGCGCGGTCCCCGGGGCCGAAGGCCAGCCAGGCGACGGCGAGGTCGGAGGCGGGGTCACCGGAGGTGAGGTCGCCGAAGTCCAGGACCGCGACGAGGTCGAGGCGCCCATCGGCGCGGGTGCGTTCGGCCGAGCCGACCAGGAGGTTGGCGGGGTGCGGGTCGCCGTGCAGCCAGAGCGCCGGACCGGTCCACTCGGGGGTCGGGAGCAGCTCCTCCCACAGGGCGAGCAGCTCCGGAGCGCGCGGGTCGGCACTGGCGGCCAGGCGTTCGCGCGCCCTGGAGTCGCGCTCACGCAGGGGCACGCCGCGGACCGGGTTGTGCGGGGAGTCGCCGGGTGCGGGCACGTGCAGCCGTGACAGGAAGAGAGCGAGGGGTCCGACCAGGTCGGAGCGCTCGCCCACCGGGATCTCGGCGAGGGTGCGGCCCTCGAACCACGGGTTGACCGACCAGTGCCACGGGTAGCCGTGTCCGGGGCGGCCCACCCGCAGTGGAACCGGGACGGGGACCCCCACGCGCTCGGCGATCCGGGGCAGCCACCGCTGCTCGTTCACCACGAGCCGGGCCGCCGCCTCCCGCCTGGGCATTCGCGCGCACAGGCTCTCCCCCAGGGTGAACAGGGAGTTGTCCCAGCCGTTGGAGACGGCGGTGACGGGAAGGTCCGCGAGGTCGGGGTGCTGCTCCCGCAGGAGCTCGCGGACGAGGTCGGGGGTGACGGTCACTTCGGCCGGAGGGGTGCTCACCTCCCCAGTATCGGACACGGTTCAGTAGTAGACCGCGAGCGGACCGTTGGGTCCCTCGATGACGGTCACCGGGGTGTCGAACACCTTCGTGAGGACCTCGTCGGTCATGATCCGCTCCGGTGGGCCGAACTCCACGACCGTGCCGTCCTTGACCGCGCAGATGTGATCCGCGTAGTGGCCCGCGAAGTTGATGTCGTGCAGCACGATCACGATCGTCCGGTCGAGCTCGGCCGCCGCACGGCGCAGGTGCTTCATCATCTGCACCGAATGGCGCATGTCCAGGTTGTTCAGCGGCTCGTCGAGCAGCACGTACTCGGTGTCCTGGCACAGCACCATCGCCACGTACGCGCGCTGGCGCTGGCCCCCCGACAGCTGGTCGAGGTAACGGTGCTCCAGGTCGGTGAGGTCCAGGAAGTCGATCGAGCGGCTGACGAACTCCTCGTCGGCGGCCGTGAGGCGCCCCCTGGAGTGGGGGAAGCGCCCGAACGCGACGAGCTGGCGCACCGTCAGCCGGGTGACGAAGTGGTTCTCCTGACGCAGCACCGACACGACCTTGGCCAGGTCCTTGGAGGGCGTCCTCGTCACGTCGTACCCGGCGACCTCGATGGTGCCCGCGTCGAGGCCGAGCAGGCGCCCCACCATGGTCAGCAGGGTCGACTTCCCGGCGCCGTTCGGGCCCACCAGGGCGGTCACGCCGCCCCGGGGGATCTCCAGGTCCACGGGGCCGATCGTGACCTCGCCGCCGTAGTCCTTGCGCACACCTTCGAGGGTGATCACAGTCGGCCCTTTCTGAGGATGACGAACAGGAACACCAGGCCGCCGACGAACTCGATGATGATCGAGACCACCCCGTTGGCGTAGAAGATGTTCCGCATGACGAAGTAGGCGCCACTGAGCACGACGAAGCAGGTCAGCGCGGCGACCGGGAACACGTACCGGTGGTCGTACGTGTCGGCGAACTGGTAGGCCAGGGTCGCGACGAGGAAGCCGAGGAAGGTCATCGGCCCCACGAGGGCGGTGGAGACCGCCATGAGCACCGACACCAGGAAGAGCACCCGCATGGTCTCGCGCCGGTGGTTCAGGCCGAGCCCGGTGCTCGCGTCCCGGCCCAGCGCCACGATGTTCAGGCGTCGCGAACTCAGCACCAGCAGGGTCGCGGCCACCAGGCACAGCGGGATCGCGACCGGCAGGTACGAGGCGTCGGCGTTGGAGACGTTGCCGAACAGCCGCGCGGCCAGCACGTCGAACTCGCTGGGGGTGAGCAGGCGCTGCATGAAGGTGGAGACCGACGCCAGGCCGCCGCCGATGATGATGCCGATCAGCAGCATCACCTGGAGGTTGCCGTACCGGCCGGACAGCAGCCAGCCGTACAGCAGCATCGCGAAGCCGACCATCAGCGCGATCTGGAGCACGAACTGCGGCAGACCCTTGACGGCGAGGACGCCCGCGACGCCGAGGAAGTACACGGCCGAGGTCTGGACCGCGACGTACAGCGCCTCGAACCCCATGATCGACGGGGTGATGATCCGGTTGTTGGTCACGGTCTGGAAGCTCACCGTGGCGATGGCCTGGCAGATCGCCACCACGGCCATGACCACCACGTTGGTGGCGCGCATCTCGGCGATGCGCCAGAACCCGTCCGAGCCGACCGGCATCGGGTTGTCCCAGGCCAGCAGGCCGAAGGTGAAGCCGACGGCGAGGACCACGAGGACGGAGACGATGATCCGGTAGCGGAGGCGGGCGCGCGGTGTGGGCAGGGTCCGGGAGGTGCGCTCCCGGAGAACGGTCGACTCAGCCACGGCGACGCTGCCTCAACAGGAGAAGGATGAACACGAAGGCGCCGACGACCCCGAGGATGAGGGACACGGGCACCTCGAAGGGCATGATGATGGTCCGACCGACCAGGTCGCACACCGTGACGATGCCGATCCCGAGCAGGCACACCCACGGCAGGTTCCCGCGCAGGTCGTCGCCCCGGAACATCGAGACGACGTTGGGGACGATGAGCCCGAGGAACGGCAGGTTCCCCACCACCACGGTCACCACGCCGGTCGCCACCGCGATGAGGGTGGTTCCCAGCAGGATGACCCGGTTGTAGTTCAGGCCGACGTTGGTGGAGATCTCCTCGCCCAGACCGGCCACGGTGAAGCGGTCGGCGACGACGAAGACCGCGACGGCCACGACGGCCACGATCCACAGGGGCTCGTACTGGCCGCGCAGGACCGACGTGAAACTGCCCGCGAACCACACGCCCAGGTTCTGGAGCATGTCGGTCCGGAGCGCGACGAAGGTCGACACCGAGCTGACGACGGCTCCGAGCATGATGCCCACGATCGGGACGATCAGGGACGAGCGCAGGGTGACGCGGCGCAGGAACAGGAAGAACACCATCGTGCCGACGAACGCCGCCAGCACGGCCCCGGCCATGCGGGTGCCGATACTCGCGCCCGGCATCAGGATCATCACGGTGAGCAGGCCCAGACCGGCCCACTCGGTGGTGCCGGTGGTGGTCGGCTCCACGAAGCGGTTCTGGGTCAGCAGCTGCATGACCAGACCGGACATGGCCATGGCGGCGCCCGCGAGGACGAGGCCGACGGTGCGCGGGATCCGGGTGATCGCGAACATCTCGCCGCCGTCGTCGGCGCCTCGGACGTCGTACACACCGGTGGCCAGGGACAGCGCGAGGAGGGCGCCCACGACGGCGACACCGACGAGCAGCTTCCAGTCGAACAGCCGCCCCTTGTTCCGTGCGCGCGACAGGGACGGGGACGGGGTCGCGGGAGTCACACCCGGTCACCCCCGGTGCGACGGTGCCTCACACGGGGGCACACGCCGACACTCGCGTCGGCGCGTGCCCCGGGGTCGAGCGGGATCAAGCCCTGGCCTCCAGCGCGTCGGCGAACGCGTCGAAGAACTCGGTGTAGGTCTGGATGCCCTCGTTGGTGTAGGTGTCCACGGGCATGTGGATGATCTGCTCGTCCTTGACGGCGGTCACCCCGGAGAGCGCCTCGGAGCTGGACAGGATGTTCTCGGCGGTCTCGTAACCGGCCTCGTCTGCGGCGACGGCGGCGTCGCGGTCCATCACGAGGATCCAGTCGGGGTTCGAGTCGGCGATGGCCTCGACGGAGATGTCGTCGCCCTGGTGGTCGTCGCTGGCGCCGTCGACCTCGAGGGCCGGGGTGAGTCCGAGGATGTCGAAGGCCGGGCCGAGGGTGCGGCCGACGCCGGGCGCCAGGTAGCCGATCTCGCCGCCGGAGGTGGTGACGGCCATGACGGTGTCGTCCTCGTCGTAGGCGTCCTGGACCCGCTCGATGGCGGCGTCGAGGTCGTCGACGAGCTGGGCGGCCTCGTCCTGCTTGTCGAAGACCTCGCCGAGCACGGTGACCTGGCGCCTGAGCTCGGCGTCGAAGGGCTCGTCCTCGCGCGGGTCGAGGTCCAGGACGGCGGCGTCGGGGACCAGCGAGGTGATGTCGTCCTGGTACTGGGTGAACCGCTGGCCGTTGACGACGAGGTCCGGCTCGGCGGCGACGATCGCCTCGAGGTCGGGCTCGTTGTGCGTGCCGATGTCGATGATGGAGTCGTCCTGCGTGTAGCCGATGGTGTCGGGCATGAGCGACACGGCGGCGGCGGACAGCTCCACGTCCCAGTCGGAGAGGGTCTCGAAGGTCCGGTTGTCGAGGGCGACCACGGACGTGGCGGGGGAGTTCACGGTCTGGGTGCCGTTGTTGTCCTCGACCTCGACCGTGGCGCCCCCGGCGGCGGAGGAGTCGTCGGCGTCCTGGGTCCCCGCGGAGCAACCCGCGATGACCAGCGAGGACGCCAGAATGAGTGAGAGTGCCGTGACGGGGCGGCCGGGGGACTTCATGGTGGTTCTCCTCCAGGGCTAGGGATGAAGGAGAGCCTAACCTAACCTCTGTCGGATATGTGCGTGGGTGTCCCCTTTGAGAGTTTGACCTCAGTGTGACGTGCCCTTGACCTGCGGTTTCCTGCGGGCCCGCCCCGGGAGGGGCGGTGTCCTCCGCGCTCAGTGCTGGCCGCGCTCCCGCGCCCGCGCCGACTCGGTGTGCGAGCCCGGCTCGCGCTCGGGCAGCGGCACGGCGCCCAGGATCTCCTTGGGCTCGTTGTACTCGGCGTCGGGCATGGACCTCAGGGCGCTCACGATCTCCTCGTCGGCGCCCGCGTCCAGGGCCGCCGCGACCGCCTCGTCCCGGGTCACGGGAAACCCGAGCCCGTCCAGGACCCTCCGGAGTCCGTCGAGACCGCGTTCGACACCCATTGTTCGTCCCCCCGAGACCGCCGCGCCTCCGCCTCGGAGGAGCGGCCACTCCGACCTGCTCGGACACCTGTGGGGCTACCCGGCGGCGCGGGGCCCCAACCGTGGGCCGGGTCGGGCGTCCTCCCCCTGAGCTCGGCGGACGCCGTCATCGGGGAGGCTCCGGCGGTCCGCTAGCGGCGCGAGGCGGCCCGGAGCAGGCGGAGCTGGCCCACCTCGGACACGTTCTTCATCAGCTCGCTGTTGACCCACGCGGCGGTGTGCGCGTTGGTCTTGCCGTCCGCTCCCTGCCAGGGGAAGGAGGCGGGCCGGTCCAGGTCCATCTCGGACAGCGCCTCGACCCAGTCCAGGCCCATGCCGCGCAGCCAGTCCGCGGCCCCCTCCTCGCCCGGCCACCGGATCTCGGCGCGGTCCTGCGGGGTGCGCCCCAGGGTGTGGTCGAGGGTGACCGTCCACCACCAGCCGATGTGCCAGGTCAGCCAGGCGATGGTGGGTACCGGTACGGGGTCGGGCTCGCTGTCGGCCCAGTCCGGGGTCCACACGCCGCCGGGGCCACGGCGCAGCGTCCAGCAGAGTTCGGCGGGCTCCCAGAGGAAGTCCTCGGGTTCGAGGCGCTCCAGGTGGTACTCGAAGAGCGCCCAGGTCAGGTCGTACTGGTCGCGCAGAAGGTCGCGGCGATAGTCAGGCATGCGCCCAACCTGTCACACCCGTCACCGGGGGCACACTCCTTTTCCCGTCGGTGGCGCGCACAGGGCCCGGGCGGACGGTGTCTCTCGTCCTCCCGGGCCCCTCGCGGTCTGACCGCCTGCACCCGGTCAGCTCCGCCCGTGGCGGTCTACAGCAGGAACAGGCTGATCACCCAGATGGTGACGAACGCGGCGACACCCTCGATGGCGGTGGCCAGGGTGAGCGTCCGGTACGCGGTCGCGACCGGGATGCGGCTCAGCTGCGAGACGACCCAGAAGTAGGAGTCGTTGGCGTGCGAGACGACCATCGCGCCGGCACCGATCGCCAGCACCGAGAGGACCATGCCCTCCGTCGAGTCCAGGCCCAGCGAACCGAGCATGGGGGCGAGCATCGCGGACGTGCTCACGATCGCCACCGTCGAGGAACCCTGCGCGGTCTTGAGCGCCGCCGCGATCAGGAACGGCACCGCGAGGCCGAGGCCCAGGTTGCTCAGGTTCTCCGACAGGAACTCGGTCAGCGGGGACGCGGCCAGCACGCCACCGAAGGCGGCACCCGCACCCGTGATGAGCAGGATCGGACCGGCGAGGCGGACCGAGTCGTGGATCTGCTCGTTGAACCGGGCGAGCTTGCCGTGGCCGCGCAGCAGCAGCACGGAGGAGAGCAGGCCGAGGGCGAGCGCGATGACCGGCGTGCCGATGAACGCGATGACCTCGAACAGCGTCCCGTCGCCGATGGGCTGCGACGGCAGCTTCACGACCGAGCCGACGCAGATGAGCACCAGCGGGAGCAGGATCGGGAAGAAGGCCAGGAAGCCGTTGGGCAGGCGGCCGTAGCTCGCGCGCAGCTCCTCGTAGGACTGCCCGGAGATGTCGGTCTCGGTCTCGGCGGGCAGCGGCGTGAACTCCTTGCGGGAGTGCAGGCTCGCGAAGATCAGACCGGCGATGGCGGCCACAGCGGCGACCGGCAGACCGATGGCGATGATCATGCCGAGGTTGCTGGTGACACCGAGGTTCTCGGCGGCGGCCAGCGGGCCCGGGGTCGGCGGGACCAGGGTGTGCGTGGCGTACAGACCGGTCATCAGCGCGATCGAGGTGGCCAGGGCGGACACCCCGGTACGCACGGTGATGGCCTTGCGCAGCGAGTTCAGGATGACGTACCCGGAGTCACAGAACACCGGGATGGAGACGATGTAGCCGATGAGGGACATCGTCAGGTTCGGGAACCGGGTGCCGAGGATCCTGATCAGGCCCTCGGCCATCGCGATCGCGGCGCCGGAGCGCTCCAGGATCACGCCGATCATCGTGCCGAAGAGGATGACCAGACCGATGTTGCCGAGGGTGCCACCGAACGACTCGGTGATGGTCGGAACGATCTCGGCCAGCGGCAGCTGGTACATGAAGGCACCCAGGACGGCGGCGCCCATGAGTGCGAGGAAGGGGCTGATCTTCCACCGGGCGGTGGCGAGCACGATGCCCACCACGAGCACGATGAGGATGGCGAGGTTGATCACGGAAGTCGTTCCTTAGGGCTGGCCGGCACCGGGTCAGTCCGGCCTGGATGGTGAGGGAGGATCCGACAGCAGTTGAACGCTGTCCAGGTGATGGCGGAGACGGCCTCGTCCCGCAACTCGTCCAGGGTCCGGGGGCCCTGGGCGATGGAGAACGCCGCCGTGATCCCGGAGCGGCGGAGCTCGTCGGGGCCGACGGACACACTTCCGGCGATCACCACGACGGGCACGTTTTCGGGGGTGAGGCGGCGGACCGCGTCGACGACCTTCCCACCCAGGGACTGGCTGTCGAAGCGGCCCTCGCCGGTGAGCACGAGGTCGGCGCGGGAGAGCAGCTCCTCGGCGCCCAGGACCTCGGCGACCATCTGTGAACCTGGCAGGACCTCGGCCCCGAGCAGGGCCGTGAGCGTGACGGGCATGCCGCCCGCCGCGCCCATACCGGGTACGTCGCGCAGGTCGGCGCCGGTGCTCTTGTCGAGGACGTCGGCCAGCCGGTCCAGGCCCGCGTCGAGGACGCGCACGTCCTCGGGGTCGGCGCCCTTCTGCGGGCCGAAGACGGCGGCGGCGCCCCGAGGGCCGACCAGCGGGTTGGTGACGTCGCACGCCACCCGCCAGCGGACGGAACGGGCGCGCGGGTCCAGGTGGTCCAGGTCGAGGGAGGCGAGGTCACCGAGGCGGCCGCCCCCGTCGGGGAGTTCTGAGCCGTCCTCGGCGAGGAAGCGCACTCCGAGCGCGCTGAACATGCCGGTGCCGCCGTCAGTGGAGGCCGAACCGCCGATGCACAGCAGGATCTCCACCACGCCCCGGTCCAGGAGCTCGGTGACCAGGCGTCCGACCCCGCGGCTGCTGGCGGTGCGCGCCTGGAGGGGGAGGTCGGCGACGCCGGGCAGACCGTTGGCCTCGGCGGCCTCGATGACGCCCGTGGCGCCGTCCGGCGAGATACCGAAGCGGGCCCGGGTGGGGCGGCCGAGGGCGTCGGTGGTGTCCACCGTGAGGGGTTCCGTGCCCCAGGCGCCGAGCAGGGCGTCGAGGGTTCCCTCGCCGCCGTCGGCGAAGGGCAGGGTGTCGACGGACACGGGCAGGCCGCGGTCGGCGTAGGCGTCGCGGGCCCCGTGGGCCATGGCCTCGGCGACCTCGACGGCGGAGGCGCTCCCCTTGAAGGAATCGGGGATCACCACGACCCGGACGGTGGGGGGCGCGTCAACGCTCTCGTCATGCGCATGCAACTCGGTGGACATGAGCGAGATCATAGAATTCGGTTCGGTGCATTACGACGGTGTAGCGCCCAGTCTTCCTGCGGCTTTATCCCGGAACTATGGGCGAAACGCCCAGTGCCGCCTCCGCGTACAGGCACATGTGCACTGTGGTGAGGTCCTCCGGCCGCCGGACGTCCAGGCCGGTCTCCTCCCGGATGCGGTCCACGCGCTGGAGCAGTGTGTTCCGGTGCACGAAGACGGAGTCGGCGGCCTCGCGCATGGACACGGACGAGGCCATCGCGGCGACGGTCCGGCGCTGCGCCGCGCTGAGGGGCGCGGTCCGGGCGGTCATGCGGGTGAGGGTCCGCCGGGACAGGTGGGCCACGGACACGGCGATCTCCCGCGACCACGGGCCGGGGCGTTCGATGCTGGGGATCAGTCCCGCGTACCGGCACAGCGCGCGCGACTCCTCGGCGTGGGCCATCAGCGCGTCCACGTCGTCGGTGGGCGGTGTGCGCGTGTGGCGGCTGTCCCTGGGCAGCTCCAGGGAGTCGGCGGCCGGGAGGCGGCCGGTGCCGATGATCCAGAGCGCCCCGTGCAGGACGGCGGCCCGGCGTCCGCTGTTGGCGTTCACCTTGGCGGCGGCGGCCTCCGCCAGCTGCGGGGGAGCGACCCCGCCACCCGGCCTCGGCGAGGCGGACGCCCACAGGGCCAGCGACCACGGCGCCGGGAGCCCGGAGGCGGTCAGCCGCGCCCGGGCGTCGTCCGAGCGGGTCGTGCCCGAGCTCAGCGCCGCCACGAGGTCGCGGCCCTCGGTGTGCCGCCTGCTCACCGCGTCCTGCTCGTACTCCTGGGCGATGAGCAGCTGGACGGTGAGCGCGACCACCCGGGCCAGGTCCTCGACCTCCCGGGGGTTGCCGGTGACCCCGACGACCCCCCGCAGCTCACCGTCGATCACCAGCGGTTCGTTGGCCCCGGGACGGTCGGAGGTCCCCGGCTCGGGGACCGTCACCAGCACGCTGCGCCGCTCGGCGATGACCCGCTGGGCCCCGTGGTGGAGGCTGCCGACCCGTGAGGGGTCCATGCACGCGATGATCGTGCCGTGCTCGTCCATCACGTTGATGTTGTGGCTGATGGTCGGTGCGATGAGGTCGACCACCCGTTGCGCGAGTTCGCTGCTCAGCGGCGCCCGCCGACGGTCTTCGGTCATGCCTGCCACCCTAACGGCGCGGGTCCCGAACACCCCGTACGCGACCCCTTCCACCGGTTGGTCCGCTCTCGCTACGATGGCGCGCGAAGCCCTGCCCTCAGGGGGTTTCCGACGACATGCGGGGAACCGGACCGGCCCCACCGCGTGCGGGACGTTCCCCCGGCCGGGAGAGAGCAGGTTGCCCCATGCCCGCAGAACCCCTGTCCCCGCGCCTGTCCCGCTGGGTGCGCTGGGGCGCGTCCGCCCTGGGGATCGTCGGGTTCGTGGCGGGCGCCGTCGCGGTGTTCGTCAGCGACAACGGGCTGGGGACGGTGGCCCTGCTGGTCGTCGGCGCGGTGCTCATGCTCTTCCCCTTCTTCGAACACCGGATCCAGGGGGTGGAGGTGGGCGGGACGAAGCTGTTGCTCCGGGCCGAGGAGCACCAGCGCAGGGCCGACGCCGCCGAACGCCGTGGGGACATGGCGACGGCCTCCCAGGAGCGCGCGCGGTCCCGGGAACTGCTGGCGCCGCTGGCGGAGGAGTACCGGTGGACGCGCAGGCTGATGGAGCCGGGTGCGGAGCGTGCACGCCACCTGGAGGACTTCATGCGGCGCGCGCGGCGGGCGACGTCGGAGCGCCCCCTCACGATGGAGGAGGTGCGCGAGTGGCTGCGGTCGGAGGACGCCGAGACCCGGGTGGTCGGTCTGGCGGCCATGCGGGAGCGCCCCGATATCCGTGACCTCCCCGCCCTGAGGGAGGCCTTCGACGGCGCGACGAGCGCGTTCGAGCAGAACCACAGCATGGGTGTCATGACCGAGATGGCTCCCGGCCTCACCCCGGAGGAGCGCGAGGAGGTCAGGCGGCTCGTGCTGCGGCACCGGGCCGAGACCTTCGGCCCCTCGTCCCAGCGGTGGGCGGTGTCCGAGCGGCTCCTCGCCGCCCTCACCGACTCCGCCGACTCCGCCGACACCGCCGTCGTCAGGGGGAGCTGACCGGTCGAGCAGGGACCTCCTCGGACCTGATTCGCGAAGTCGTGCGGGGTTCCCGGTGAGAGTGGGCATGATGCGGACATGGATCGAGTCCTGCCCCCGACATGGCGTCCCTCCAGCGAAGCCGAACTCGAGGCGGCCCTGAACGAGGGCGCGTTCACCGAGACCCCCAAACGCGAGGCCAAACAGCAGCTGCGCGGTTCCAAGGACCAGGCCAAGGACATGGCGTCCTTCGCGATCGACGGCGGGCTGATCGTGGTCGGCGTGCGGGAGGTCAAGGCCGAGGGACGGTTCGAGCTGGCCCCGGTCGAGTGGGTCGACCAGATCCTGGAGACCCCGGCCCGGATCGCCGCCTCCTCCTGCGACCCGCCGCTCCAGGTGTCGGTGGAGTGGCTGGAGAGCGAGCTGCCCGGCCACGGGTACCTGCTCATCGAGGTACCCGCCTCCCCGCTCGCCCCGCACATGGCGGGCGGCGCGTACTACGGGCGCGGCGACAGGGAGAAGCGGCGCCTGCCCGACACCGAGGTCGAACGGCTCATCCGGGCCAGGGACACCTCGCTGGACGTGGTGCGCACCGCGCTGCGCGAACAGGTGGAGAAGGACCCGTTCCCGGAGGGCGCGTTGGCGCACCTGCACGTGGTCGCGCTGCCCTCACGGCGCATCCCCGGGATGTTCAAGGCCTGGACCGCCGCCGAGGACGCCCGGCCGCTGCTGTTCGACCTGGTCCGCGACGGGGTCTCGCGGCGGACCAGGGAGCGGGCCGGTGCGGCCGCGCGGGTGTCACCGGTCTTCGGGGAGCTCGTCTCGGGCTTTCGCACCGCGGGCGGCGTGGGGATCGCGAGCCAGCTGTCCACGTCGTCGGTGGTGGTGCTGGAGGAGCGGGACCTGCGCTTCGTCGTCCGTGAACGCGGCGAGGTGTCCCTGTACTGCGGGCGGGCGGCGGACCGGCTCGAGGGCCGGTACCTGTTCTTCGACGGCACCCTGGCCTTCCGGGTCCGGGCCTTCCTGGACCTGGTCGCCAGCCTGTCCGAGGACGCCGGATACGGCGGCAGCTGGGACGTGGGAGTGGCGGTCACCAACACCCACGGGATGTCCTCGTGGAACGGGGAGCGCGGCTCCTCACCGGGCTCGGAGTACGACGCCGAGCGCTACGAGCAGGTCACCCGGGTGCCGAAGCTGGAACTGGAGAAGCCCGGCAGCGCCACCGACCGACTGGTCGGGGAGCTGCTCCGCTCCCTGGGCAACGCCTCGGCCCACACGGACCTCCTCACCGACCCGGAGTGAGCCCGGGGTCGGCGGGTGGCCGCGCCGTGTCACCACCCACCCATGACATTCGTGGCGCCAACTCATGACACTCCGTCACTGTTGGCCGTCCGGAAAACGGTGAATCCTGAGTGTGGACGAGCTGGTCGGCACCGAACCCCCGGGGCCCACGCCCCCCGGTACCGGCCTTCCGGACACCAACGAGAGGAACCACATGGCACCGCTCGCCACCGACAGCACCGTCGAGACCACCTCCGGCACCGCCGGGGCGAATACCCCCACCGAACCGCCCGTCGACATCAAGCAGGAGATGCTGAAGGGGATCGGCGGCCCGATCGGGATGCTGTACTCCGTCCTGCCGGTCGTGGTCTTCGCGCTGACCGTCCCCTTCCTCTCCCTGACGGCCGCGATCGGCGGCGCGGTCGCCGTCGCCGTGGCGCTGGCCGTGTTCCGCATGTGGCGCGGCGAGAAGCTGATGTCCGCGCTGGGCGGGGTCTTCGGCGTCGCCGCGGCCGGGGGCGTGGCCGCCGCGACCGGATCGGCCAACGACTTCTTCCTGATCGGCATCTGGGCGTCCCTGGCCGGGGCGGTCGTCCTGTTCGTCTCGCTGGTCCTTCGCCGACCGCTGACCGGGGTCATCTGGAACGCCGTCCACGGGGGCGCCAACGCCTGGCGCGAGGACCGGCCCACGCTGCTCGTGCACGACCTCGCCACCCTCGGGCTGACGCTCATGTTCGCCGGCCGGTTCGCCGTGCGGCAGTGGCTCTACGTCGCCGACTCCACGACCGGGCTCGCGATCGCCGACACGGTGACGGGTTTCCCGCTGACGGCGCTGGCCGCCGTCGCGGTCGTGTGGGCGTTCCGCCGCTCCACCCGGCGGATGCGCCCCGCCACCGACGACGCCGGGACGCGGGCCTGAGCGGACACGCCGCGGTTCAGAGTTCCGAGAGGGGCAGGGCGCGGGTGGCGGTGATGGTGGGCAGCGCCCCCGGCGCGGCCCGCCGGACCTGTCCGTGTACGGCGAGCAGCTCCGACCCGAACACCGCGCTGGCGGAGCGCCGCTGGGCCTCGGAGAACAGGACCACCTCGATGACCCCGCTGCGGTCCTCGATGCTGGTGAAGACCACGCGCCTGCCCGAGCGGGTGGGCGGGGTCTGGGTGCAGACCCGCACCCCCGCCACCAGGACCCGCGCGCCGTCCGGGAAGCGATGCAGGTCCCGGGCCAGGACCAGGTTCCTGGTGGAGGCCAGCCTGGCGAAGTGCTCCGCGTACTCGTCCAGCCGGTGCCCGGAGAGCTCGTAGCCGAGGGACCGTACCTCCTCGGCGACGCGTTCGGGGTGGGACATCGGGGCGGCCACCCCTGCGGGCACCGTCTCGGGCGTCTCGTCCAGGGAGAGCTGCCCGGGGGAGTCCGCGCTCCGGTGGTGCGCCTGGGTCAGGGAGTGCGCGTGCACGAGGACGTCGCGCCGGTCCGGGGCCCCGGGGGCGCCGGTGACACCGGTGAGGGTGTCCAGACCCCCGGCCAGGACGAGGTTGTCCAACGCCTCGCGGGACAGCGGCCCCCGCGCGAGCAGGTCCCGCAGCCCGGTGAAGGGACGCTGGGCCAGCAGGCGGTCGAGTTCGGCCTCGGTGAGGGCCCCCAGGTCGGCCAGGGCCGGGCGCAGACCCCAGCGCCCCTCCCCGTCCCGTTCCACGCCCCAGTGCCGCTGGGAGGCGTTCAGGTCCAGGCCGAGCACCCGAACGCCCATGCGGCGGGCGTCGTTGAGGAGCACCCGGCGCGGGTACATGCCGGGGTCGTGGGTCATCACCCCGGCGAAGAACGCGGCCGGGAAGTGCCGTTTGAGCCACGCGCTCTGGTACGTGGGCAGGGCGAACGCGGCCGCGTGGGCCTTGCAGAAGCCGAAGTTGCCGAACGCCGCCACCAGCCGCCAGGTCTCCTCGACGGTCCGGGAGTCGTGCCCGCGCTCGGACATCAGGGAACGCACCTGGGTCTCCACCTCACGGCGCCCCTGCTCGGTGCCCAGGGCGCGCCGCATGGCCTCGGCGCGGTCCAGCCCGCACCCGGTCATGGTGTCGATGGCGTGCAGGAGCTGTTCGTGGAAGAGCAGGGCCCCGCCGGTCTCGGCCAGCACCGGTGCGAGGTCGGGGTGGGGCAGGCGGGGCGTCTCGGCGCCCTCCCTGGCCCCGAGGTAGGCCGAGACCATGTCGGTGCCCATGGGTCCGGGCCGGAACAGGGAGATGTCGGCGATCAGGTCGGGGACCCCGTCCGGGCGCAGCCGCGACACCAGCTCCCTCTGCCCCGGGGACTCGATCTGGAAGCAGCCCAGGGTGTTCGAGGCCGCGACCATGTGCGCGGTGGCGGGGTCCCCGTCCGGCAGGGCCTCCAGGACCGGCGGCCGCCCCGAGGTGCGGTCGATCTCGTCCAGGGTGTGCGCCAGGGCCGACTGCATCCGCACCCCGAGGACGTCGAGTTTGAGCAGCCCGAGGTGCTCCACGTCCTCCTTGTCCGCCTGGACCATCGGGTAACCCGCGCCGGAGGGCTGAGTGGGGACCCGGTCGCCCATGGCGTGGTCCGAGAGCACCAGCCCGCACGGGTGCATCGCCACGTGCCGGGGCAGGCCCGACAGCCGCTCCGCGAGCGAGAAGAGCCTGCGCACGTGTTCGCTGTCCAGGCCGTCCAGGTTCCGTAGCTCCGGGAGTTCGCGCGCGGTCTCGCTGATGCGGGAGGCCCGTACCCGGGGGAAGACCGAGGCGATGCGGTCCACCTCCACCGAGGGCAGCGACAGCGCCGCACCGGCGTCCCGCAGGGCGCTGCGGGCACGGTAGGTCTCCATCATGGCCACCGTCGCGCTGGCCCCGGGGTGGGAGGCGATGACCGCGTCGTAGGCCTCCAGCCGCCGGTCGGACTCCACGTCCAGGTCGATGTCGGGCAGGCCGGGGCGGCTCGGGGTGCAGAACCGTTCGAACAGCAGGCCGTGCTCCAGGGGGTTGATCGCGGAGATGCCCAGCAGGTGCACGACGAGGCTGCCCACGGCCGAACCCCGGGCTGAGCAGCGGATCCGCTTGTCCCGGATGGCCTGGGCGGCGTCGGCCACGGTCAGGAAGTAGCTCTCCAGGCCCATGCGGGCGATGACCTCCAGTTCGTACCGGACCCGTTCGTCCGCACGGCGGTCCCCCTCCAACCCCAGCAGGGCTGCGCCCCCGGTGACACGGCCGCGCAGGTCGGCGGTGGCCTCGGGGCGGTCGGGCAGGTGCAGGCGGCCCCAGCCCAGGTCGGCGACGGGGTCCAGCGCGCAGGAACTGCCCAGGGCGAGGGTGTGCGAGATCAGCCGCCGGGCGCGCGTGCGGTCACCGCCGCACACACCCACGGCGATCCGGAACATCTCCTCACCGGTGGCCAGGTGGGCGCGTTCGGTGCGCGGCGCGGGGCGGTAGCCGCCGGGGGCGTGCTGGCGGATGCGGTCCAGGGCGAGGGCCACCCCCGCGGCGTCGGGGGAGGGGTAGCGCACGGCGTTGGTCAGCACCGCCAGGAGGTGTTCCTCGTCCGCCAGGCGCACCATGTCCCGTGCGGTGCGGCGCTGCCCGGAAGCGCCGTGGTCGTGCGGTGCCAGGGCGATCTCCACACCCACCCTCCGCCAGGCGGTCAGCAGGGCACGGGCGTGCAGGGGCCGCTCCTGGGCCACGGCGCGGCCCACGTCGGAGTCGGGTCCCAACAGGAGCACCAGGCCCTCGTGGTGGGCGGTCAGCTGCTCGGGGAGTACCGCCACGGGCGCGGGGGCGCGGTGGACGGCGGTGACCAGGCGGCACAGGCTCGCCCAGCCCCGCGCGCCCCGGGCCAGCAGCACGACCCGGCCGCCCTCGGGGGAGGCGAGGGCGAGGTCGACACCCAGGGCGGGGCGCACCCCGGCCTGTTCGCAGGTCCTGATGTGCTCGGCGACACCGAAGAGCCCGTCCCGGTCGGTGAGGGCCACCACCGGTTGGCCGTCGAGCGCGGCGCGTTCGACCAGCGCGGCGGGAGGAGCGGTGCCGTGCCGGAAGGAGAACGACGAGGTGGCGCGCAGGTGCGTGAACACCGGTCCTCCCCTCTCTGCGTGTGCTCACAGTCAGAGGGGAAGGCACTGCGATCGAATGCGTGTTCGATAACTGTAGCCTGAACTGGGCCAACGACAAGTCAAGAGACTCAGGGGGCGGGGGGTGGCAGGATGTCCGCGAGGGCGGAACCGCCCCGCACCACGCGACTGGGAGGTCCTGACATGGCCAGCAAGTTCACCGAGCTCGCGTTCGACTGCGCCGATCCGCACGCGCTCGCCCGGTTCTGGTGCGCGGTCCTCGACTACGAGGTGAGGGCCGAGGAGCAGGAGGAGGGGTTCGTCGCGATCGGTCCCCCCGGTGACGCGGGGGCGGGTCCGGTGCCCCCGATGCTGACGTTCGCGCTCGTACCCGAGGGCAAGACCGTCAAGAACAGGGTGCACGTCGACGTCAACCCCACCGACAGGGAACAGGACGAGGAGGTCCGGCGGCTGCTCGACCTGGGTGCCCGGCACATCGACGTGGGCCAGGGCGACCAGAGCTGGGTCGTACTCGCCGACCCGGAGGGGAACGAGTTCTGCGTCCTCTCGACCCGCCGCCCCTGAGACACGCGTCGGCCCTTCCCTCGCGGGAAGGGCCGGACGAATACGTGAGGAGTCTTCTGCCGTTTCAGGCGGTCGGATCCTCAGCGCCCTTTGGAGCGCAGACTCCTGAGGGTGCCGCGGACGGAGTCCTTCCACCCCTCGGTGCGGGTGAGGGCGCGTCCCTTGAACATTTCGAAGCGTCCCCGGTTGCGCAGCCGGTTGTTACCGGTCGCCCTTCCGGCCAACTCCTTGACCTTGCCCGTCGCGTGGGTCGCCCTGCCCCTGAGTTTCTCTGACTGGCCCATGAAGCCCTCCTCCGTGTGGGGATCGGTGGCGTCGCTGCCGGTCTCTCACTTGATTACTGCCACTTTTCGCCGCCCTTATTCATGATTGGCGAAAACAATCTCGAGTGGCATGGCACACATCCAACTCCGGGACGCCGGATGATTGCGCCCGATCTGTGTGGGCAGGGCTCAGAAAACAGACGGCAAAGACCCCGAGCGAGCGGAGGAAACAGTATGGACCTGACCTTTCTACAGCCCCTCTACGACCGCCCCTCGCCCATGGCGTCGTTGTTCATCAACACGTCCCGGGACACGGAGGACGCCGACCACGCGATCCGGGTGCGCTGGGGACAGGCGCGCACCGCGTTGCTGGAGAAGGGCGCTCCCGAGGAGACCGTCGCCGCGATGGACAGCGTGGTCGGACACACGAGGGGGGTCCCCGGCGCCCACGGCCAGGTGGTGTACGCGGCCGGTGACCAGGTCGTCTTCGACTCCACGGTGGCCCGACCGCCACAGGACTTCCAGACGAGCGTCGGGGACCTGCCCGACCCGCTCCCGTACATGGTGGCCGAGCCCCGCCGGGTGCCCCACGTGCTGGTCGTCGCCGACAGCGTCGGCGCCGACCTGACCGTCGAGTACGCGGACGGAAGGACCGAGGTCACGCGGGTGGACGGTGACGACAAGCCCGTGCACAAGGTCCGTGAGGGCGGCTACCACCACAACCAGATGCAGCGCGCGGTGGACGAGCAGGTGGGGCAGAACGCCAACCTGGTGGCGGACACGGTCGCGGAGAGAGCGGCGGCCAGCGGTGCCGAGGTGATCGCGCTCGCCGGTGAGGTCCAGGTGCGCGGCGCCATCGCCGAGCGCTTCCCGGGGAAGCTGAGGGAACGGGTGGAGTACCTGGAGTCCGGTGCGCGTTCCGCCGGCGCGGAGAACTCGCCCCTTGAGGAGGAGCTGGACGAGAGGCTGGACGCCAGGGCCGCCGAGCACGTGCGTGAGGCGGTGGGCGCCTTCGGGCGCGGACGAGCGGACGGCACCGCCGTGGAGGGCATGGAAGCGGTCGTGCACGCGCTCCAGCGCGGACAGGTGGAGACGCTGCTGTGGAACGACGAACTCCCCGGAGCCGACCGTGAGCTCCACATCGGCGACTCCGGTGAGCAGGTCGCCCTCACCGAGCGGGAGCTGCGAGACATGGGCGTGAGCGGGTCGCGCACCGAACCCGCCAGGTCGGCCGTCCTCCGGGCCGTGGTCACCACGGGTGCCGGGCTGGAGCTGGTTCCGACGGACGCCGCGGAGCTGGACGAGGGCATCGGCGCCGTCCTGCGCTTCGCCACCCAGAGCTGACCCCGCGGCACACGAAATCCCCAGGTCCGAGCGGGAGGAACCCGCCTCGACCTGGGGTTTCGTCTGAAGGACGCCGTGGAGCCTCGAACATCCACACGCGACGGTGAGACATTCCCCGTCTCATCGGAGCGTGATGGGGTGAGGGCATGACCACACCTCAGACCATCACGGTGCTCGGCGCGACCGGCAAGACGGGGCGGCGAGTGAGCGCACGGCTGAAGGAGCGGGGGCACCGTGTGCGTGCCGCCTCACGTCGCGGCTTCAGCCGGTTCGACTGGGAGGACGAGAGCACCTGGAGTGACGTCATCGACGGAGCCTCCGCGATCTACCTGGTCCCGCACGAAGCGTCGACCGTTCAGGATCCGACGGAGGCCTTCGTCGATCGCGCGGTGAAGGCCGGGGTGAGACGCCTGGTCCTCCTCTCGGCGCGCGAATGGGTCGATACGCACCTGGTCGAGGGCCTGGAACGAGAGGAGATCGTACGCGGCTCGGGCACCGGATGGACCATCCTCAGGCCCGTGTGGTTCGCGCAGAACTTCAGTGAGGAGCCGTTCTTCGCCCGCGGCGTCATCGACGGCGACCTGGTCCACGGGACCGGGGAGGGCGCGCACCCTTTCGTGGACGTCGAGGACATCGCGTCGGTCGCCGCGGTCGCACTGACCGACGATCGCCATCACGCGCGGCACTACTCACTCTCGGGTCCTCGTGCCCTGACCGTGCCCGACGCCGCCGCGATCATCGCCAAGGCGACAGGAAGGCCGATCAGCACGCGTTTCCTCACCGAGGACGCCTATCGGGCCCACCTCGTGGAGAACTACTACTCGCCCGGCACGGCGGACGGGGTACTGGCGTTGAGCGCGCTCGTCCGTCGAGGTGAGGACGCCTGTCTCTCGGATGGCGTCCAACGCGCACTGGGACGGGAACCCCGCGACTTCGCCGACTACGTCGAGGACACCGTCCGGAACCAGGGATGGGGCTCGTACCCCTCCGGTCCGGGGTGAGAGCCGGAGCGCCGCGCGTTCCGAGACACGCGAGAGCCCGGGTCCGGAGGGGGCGAACGCGCTCCGGCCCGGGCTCTCCCCGCGTGGCCGTCGTCTAGGACCGTCCGCCCAGGTGACGGGCCAGGAAGCGCTCGAGCGTGCCGTACAGCTCGACGTTGCTGTCCGTGTTGACGAACCAGTGGCCCTCGGTCTCGTTCAGCAGGTACTCGACCTCGGCGCCCCGGGCGCGGAGCGCGTCGACGATGCGGTCGGAGTGGCGGCGGTCGACACGCACGTCGTTGGCGCCGTGGACCAACAGCACGGGTGCCGTGATGTCGTCGACCCGGCTGATGGGCGAGCGGGCGAGCATGTCGGCCTCCTGACGGGGGTCGTCCGGATCGCCGATGTAGCGCAGGTAGCTGTTCTCGACGCCACGGCGGGCGAACGGGACGACCGACCGGACCAGGTCGACCAGATCCGACATCCCCGTGTAGCTGACCGCGGCGGCGAACCGGTCGGGGGTGAACGCGGCTCCGACGAGCGCCGCGTAGCCCCCATAGGAGCAGCCGTAGACGGCGACCCGGTCCGGATCGGTGTACCCCCGGCCGACCGCCCAGTCGACCGCGTCGATCAGGTCGTCGTGCATGCGCCCGGCGAACTGCCCGATCGCGGCCTGGGTGTGGGCCTTGCCGTAACCGGTGGAGCCGCGGAAGTCGACCTGTAGCACCGCGTAGCCGCGGTTGGCCAGGAACTGGACCTCGGGATCGTAGCCCCAGCTGTCCCGGTACCACGGTCCGCCGTGCACCAACAGCACGGTGGGCAGACCGCGCGGCTCGACCCCGGTCGGCAGGGTGAGGTGGCAGGGCAGCGACAGGCCGTCGCGGGCCGTCAGCGTGATCGGGGTGACCGGTGCGAGCTGGTCCGGGTCCAGGTGCGGGAACGGTCGGAACAGGCGCCGTGCCCGCCCCGTCCCGTGGTCGTAGAACCAGGTGACGCCGGGGTCGCGGTCGTGGGTGAAGTCCACCACCCAGCGCTGGGCCGTGGTGTCGCAGGACACGTGGGCGAGGTCGCCGTCGGACAGCTCCTCAAGTCGGGGCAGTACCGCGGCGAAGTGCGGGTCGAGCGCGTGGACCTCCTGACGCGCGCCGAGGTAGCGGGCGCCGAGGAGGTCCCCGGTCCCCGGGTGCAGGATGAGTGAGGACGGGAAGCGCGGGTCGGCCTCGGGACGCGGGGTGTCCAGGTCGAACACGGGGTGGCTGTCCACCCCGGTCTCCTCACCGGTGTCCAGGTCGACCCGGACCAGGCGGGTGCGGTCCGATCCGCGCGCGGAACCGGTCCACAGTCCTTCTCCGTCGGGGGTGAGCGCGGCGGGCAGGAGCCCGAAGGGGGCGTCGGTGCCGGAGAACCGCGCGATCGGGCGCCGGTCGTCCCCGTCCCACTCCGAGAGCACGTGGTCGCCCCCCTCCTCCATGGTGAAGGCGAGCAACCGGTTCGGGGCGCGCAGCCAGGACACGACGTCGCCGGGGTTCTCCGCGACGCTTGTGAGCCCGCCGGTCGTCAGGTCGAGTTCGAAGAGGTCGACCAGGTCGGGACGGCGCATGTTGAGCTGGACGTGGGCCGTCCCGGGCCGATCCGGCGGGAGCTGCGCGCCGATCAGCCGTACGCCCTCATAGGGAGTCAGGTCGACCGGGGCCTCCTCGGGCCGGGTCATGTCGGCACGGTGCAGGTGCCAGTTCTCGTCGCCGTCGTTGTCCTGCTGGAACAACAGGTATCGGCCGTCGGCGCTCCAGAAGAAGCTCTCGACGTTGCGCCGGGTGTCCGAGGTGACGCGCCGGATCCCCGGGGCGTCGGGGTCGGCCCAGTCCGAGTCCAGGTCACGGACGAACACGTTGAGCCGCTCCCGCCACGGCGCGAGGTAGGCCACCCTCGTGCCCTCCGGCGACAGTAGGGCGCGACTCCGGGTCGGGGGGCCGAAGAACTCCTCGACGGCCAGCGTTCTCGACGATGCGGTCATGGCGAATCCCTAGGTCGGTGGGTGCGGGCAGCACCCAGTCCAGACCCCGACGTCGCGTCCGACTCAAGACCGAACCAAGTGATGTGGGACACATTCAGGAGTCGTCCTGCTCCAACCGATGCTGGAGCTGGCGCAGCACGCGTTGCTGTACGGGATGGAGGTTCTGCGCGTTCAGCTGGTCCAACAGTGCCGAGCCCCGCGCGTCGAGCGGGGGCAGTTCGGTCAGACCGGCCACGACCGGTCTGACGTGCGCGAGGAGTTCGTTGACCAGGGACGAGACCTCGTCGTCCGGGGTATCGGCGTCGAGGGAGTAGAAGCGCGCCGTGACGTTCGCGGGCACGGACGGGCCGCCGAACAGGGCGCCGAACGCCGCCGGGCCGAGCAGGTGTGCGGCCAAGACCAGCTGTTCGTGTTCGTGCCGGGCCATGTTCGTCGGCGTCCCCGCTTCGGGTGCGGGGCGCCAGACCGAGAGCTCCGGGGGCAGATCCGGCGGGGTGCCGCTGCGTCGCAGCGCCGCGATGTCGGCCCGGCGCCGGGTGAGCCGTTCGATCTCCTCCGCGGCCTGGTGGTCGAGCTCGTCCAGGAGCTCCTCCGCGGCCTCCGGGTCGTCCAGCACCGAGGGCAGTACGGACAGCTGGACACCCAGCGAGGTCATCCTGGTGATGCGCAGGAGTCGGACGAGGTGGCCCACGTCGTAGCGCCGGTAGCCCCCGCTCGACCGCGGGGGCTCGGGCAGCAGCCCGATCTGGTGGTAGTGGCGCAAGGTGCGGACGGTGACGCCGGCCAGCGCGGCGAGCTCGCTACTCAGCAACGGGCGGCTCCTTCACTGCGAGAACTAGTCTTCCCCTCAGGCGGGCGAAAACTTGTATTGGTCAGAGTAGACATGGCTGTCTGGTGGTGCTACGTTTTCTGTCATAGCCACTGAGACACACGGCTGGACCACCGGATACGCCGGTGGAGGGATGGACGGCTCGACGGTGCGCACGTGCGTCAAGGCACCGGGGGCCGGTAGGACCGCAGTAACGCAGTAACGCTGTACCGTTTTTCGGCAGTACCGGGTTCCCGCTCGTACAGGGGAGGCCACAGTAGGACGCGGTAGGGCTTGACCGGCGCACGGTTGTACGGCGTCGGGGGCCGGTTGGACCGCAGTCGAAAGCAGTGCACGAAGTGAGAACGAGAGGAGTAGATGCCATCAGGATCGCCCGAGCGAGGAGAAGTTCCGCTCGGGTACCGCAGGCCCCGGTTCGGAAGAAGGTGGTCCACGGTCACACAACCGCGATCCCCGCGATCCCGAAGCAGCTTGACCTCGGGATGCGGAAGACCGGCAGCGGCCGGTAGGTGGTATTGAACTCTCGGGCCCCAGCGCCATACGGCGCTGGGGCCCTCGACGTGCGTTCAGGAGAAGAAGGACACGCACTTGCCCCGTCCCGAGACCGGTCACCGGTTCGACGATGACGACTACCCCGCCTATACCGTGGGCGCCGCGGCGGAGATGATCGGCGCGACGCCGGCCTTCCTGCGCGCTCTGGGTCAGGCCAAACTGATCGAGCCGTTGCGTTCGGAGGGCGGTCACCGCCGCTACTCCCGCTACCAGCTCAAGATCGCCTCTCGCGCTCGCGAACTCGTCGACGAGGGGACACCGATCGAGTCCGCCTGCCGGATCATCATCCTCGAGGACCAGCTGGAGGAGGCCCTGCGCATCAACGAGCAACAGCGCGCCAACGACCGGTGAAGCCGAAGGCGCGCCGTCCTGAGCCCTTCGGGACCGTCGCGGTCAGGCCGGGCCCACTCGGTGTGGGCCCTGGTCAGCACCGGCCGACGCCTCCAGGTGGGGTGTTCCTGTTCCGGAGAGAGGGGGACTCCGGAGCGGAACCTGGGGTCAGCGGCGCGGGCGGCGACGTCCGCGGGGTGCCTGCGTGCGGGCGCACTCCTGTGGCCTGGCGGACCGCACGGTCACCGGCAGTCCCGAAGGTTCGCGGGCCCCGGTCACCTCGGCCAGCTCCGGAGTGTCCGCTCCGGCGCCCAGGGTGCGCGGTTCGATCCGGGCCCTGGCCACCAGGCGGGTCATGTCGCGGCGCTGGGCGGGCATCACCAGCGTGACCACGTTCCCGGACTCACCGGCCCGGGCGGTGCGCCCGCCCCGGTGCAGGTAGTCCTTGTGGTCGGTCGGCGGGTCGATGTTGACGACCAGGTCCAACCCGTCCACGTGGATACCGCGCGCCGCGACGTTGGTCGCGATCAGTGCCGTGACGTCGCCCCGCTTGAACTGGTCGAGGGTACGGGTGCGCTGGGGTTGGCTGCGTCCGCCGTGCAGGGGCGCGGCGAGCACCCCGTTGGCCAGCAGGTGTTCGGCCATACGGTCCACCGCGCGCTTGGTGTCGAGGAACATGATCACCCGGCCCTGTCGAGCGGCGATCCTGGTGGCGACGGACCTCTTCTCGCCGGGCGAGACGTGCACGAGGTGGTGCTCCATGGTGGAGACGGCGCCCTCGGACAGGTCGACCGAGTGGACCACCGGGTCGTTGAGGAAACGTCGGACCAGCTGGTCCACGTTCCGGTCCAGGGTGGCTGAGAACAGCATGCGCCGCCCGCCCTTCGGCACCTCCTGGAGGATCGCGGTGACCTGGGGCATGAAGCCCATGTCGGTCATCTGGTCGGCCTCGTCCAGGACGGTGGTCTCCACCCGGTCCAGCACGCAGTCGCCGCGCTCCATCAGGTCGCGCAGCCGTCCCGGTGTGGCCACGACCACGTGCGTTCCCTGCTGTAGGGCGCGTGTCTGCCGACGGATGGGCATGCCGCCCACGACGGTGGTGATGCGCACCCCCACCGAACGAGAGTAGGGCTCCAAGGACTCGGCGACCTGCTGTGCCAGCTCCCGGGTGGGGGCCAGGACCACGGCCAGGGGGCGCTGCGGTTCCGCGGGGCGCCCGTCGAGGCCGGCGAGCAGGGGCAGGCCGAAGGCCAGGGTCTTACCGGATCCCGTCCGGCTGCGGCCCAGCACGTCGCGTCCGGCCAGCGAGTTGGGCAGGGTCGCGGCCTGGATCTCGGACGGGGTCGTCAGTCCCTGGCGGTCCAGGGTCCGCTTCAGGGCCGACGGCATGTCCAACGCCGCGAAGGAGTCCGCAGGCGGGAGCGCCGGGGTCACGGTGACGGGGAGCGCGAACTCCCCGGAGGGGCCCGCGTTACGAGGGCGCGAGGCGCCGCCCGGGCGCTGTCGACCGTAGCTCCGGGCCGGTCGCGCACGGTTGGTGGTGGGGTGGGGATGACTCATGAATGGCCTTTCGCCGTCGGAGTTCGCCGGGCGGGAGGCCTCACGGCCTCACAGGGAAAACCGGGTACACCGGATGAATGAAACCTGCACGCCCGACTGGAGAATTTCCGGGGCGAGTAAAGCAAGCTATTTTGAGAAACCACGCCCAGAAATCAGGCGGAGAAACAAAAAGACGGGGTCCGGCCCCTGGAGGGCGGACCCCGTCGCGGGGGAGAGTGTGCTCTCCCCGGATCAGGCTTAGCGCAGGGTGATGTTCTCAGCCTGGGGGCCCTTGGCCCCGGCGACGGCATCGAACTGCACGGCCTGGCCTTCGGCCAGCTCACGGTAGCCCGTGGCCTGGATGTTCGAGTAGTGGGCGAAGACGTCCGGGCCGCCGCCGTCCTGCTCGATGAAGCCGAAGCCCTTTTCGCCGTTGAACCACTTGACTGTACCGGTGGCCATGGTGGCACCTCTCGCTCGAAAATGAAGAAAACCGCAGGTGACGATTTTCCCGTCACTGCGGTGATCTCCCAGGAACGCGAGGTTCCACGGGGCCACTACTGCAACTTCGTAGACAGTAGCACAGAAGATTCCATTATCCCGATATCCGGTGCAACGCGCGGTGCCAGAAAAATGGGTGCGGAAACAGAAAGTGCCGTGCCGCTCGTGTTGGAGGCCCGCCCGGCCACGGCCGTCCGCCGCTGGAGGAGCGCCGGAGCGGGCAGTCGGGGACGGGGCGTGCGGACCCGGGCCCGGTGTCCACCCGTGTCAAGGGAGGCCGCCCGGCTCCGGGTCGGATGAGCCGCGTGTTCCGGAAAGCCCGGAGGGCGGACTGCCGCCGGTACGGCTGCACGATCCGCGGCACGGCGCGGCCACGTTCGCTTCGGAGGCTGGGGAGGACCTGAAGACCACGCGGGCGACGCTGGGGCACGTGAGCATCGTGTTGACCACGGGCACGTGCACGCGTGAGTTGTCCGAGGCCACCTACGAGGCGGCGGAGGCGACGGCGGCGCGGTGCTGAGAGAAGCTCGGTCGGCGCCCGGCCGACACCGCGCGCTCCGCCGTCGAAGGGAAGGGAGAGGGGGCCCGAACGCGTCCCATCGGGTCCCGACGCGGCAACGCCCGCCGGGGTCCGGCGGGCGTTCTTCCAAGTGAAGGGTGGTAGGGCCCCGGGGGATCGAACCCCGAACCCGCGGATTAAAAGTCCGCTGCTCTGCCAGTTGAGCTAAGGCCCCGTGGCGTGCCCAGCTGACCTGGGGAACGTCACACAAGACGACATCCTACCGGATACCACAGGAGTTGCGGAGCAGTGGATTCGCCTGTCAGCGCGCACATGTGGGGCCTCTCTCGGGGGGTGACGGTCCAGGTTCGAAGGTCGCAGGGGAGTGAGATGATCACCGGGCGCTGGCGGGCCGCGTCCCTGAGGGAACCCGGAGGGGCGACCCTGAAGGTGGCCCGGGAGCGTGCAAAAGTACACATGGAGAAATGTTGCGCGGGCTGTAATAGTTGTTCGTGCAAGGGAGGACCTATGGGGCTGCGAGAACGCAAGAAGCTGGCCACGCGTCGGGCTCTGCGGGAGGCCGCCGTGCGGCTCACCCTGGAGCGCGGTCTGGAGAACGTGACCGTGGAGGCGATCTCGGCCGAGGCCGACGTCTCGCCCCGGACCTTCTTCAACTACTTCGCGACCAAGGAGGACGCGCTCCTCGACGACGTCCCCGTCTCCCTGGACGAGGAGGCGCACGCGGCGTTCGTGGCCGGTGGCCCCACCGGTGTGTTCACCGACGACCTCGGCTCCCTCCTGATGGCCTCCCTCGTCGTCTCGGGTGACCTCGGCAAGCAGCGTGCCGAGATCGCCCTGCGCAGGCAGCTCATCGACCGGGAACCCCACCTCCTGCCCGGTCTGCTGGGGCGCTTCCACGACGTCGAGCGGAGCGTGGCGGCCGCGATCGCCGAGCGCGCGGGGGTCCCCGCCGACGACACCCGATCCCAGGTGGCGGCAGCCGCCGCCATGGCCTCCATGCGCCAGTCCATGAAGATGGTCCCGGAACAGGCGGAGGAGGGGATCGACGAACTGCGCGCCCACCTCGGCGAGGCCTTCCGGACGTTGGGAGAGGTCTTCGCCCCCGAACGTCGGGGCTGATGTGCGCCACGTCTCAGGAACGTCCCGGGGTTCGACGCCGTCGGACCTTCGGGGACGGAGATCAGGGACCGCCCAGGGCTCTCCCCGATGGGAATCGTCGTCGTCAGCGGGCAAGGTGGAGGTATGAACGAGAACTTCGCCAGCAAGAGGCTCCAGCGCAGCGAGACCGACCGCTTCCTGACCGGCGTCTGCGGGGGCATCGCCGCCTACACCGGTGTGGACTCCACGATCATCCGGATCGTCTTCGTGGTCCTGGCCCTGCTGGGCATGGCCGGTATCCCGATCTACATCCTGGCCTGGCTGCTCATGCCGGCCGAGAGCGAGCGGCGTTCGCTGCTGGAGCAGATCATCCGTAACTTCCAGGGAAAGTCGAGTGACAACTGATGTGGACCCTGCGCGCACACCCCGGTTGGCAGCGGCGCGAGCTGTGTGCCCCACGGGAGGAACGAGAGACCGACCAGTCCTGTGACCAGCCCGTGGAGCACCGCGCCGAGCGCTAGGCCGTGCTCGGCGCTCACCCGCCCTAGGAGGCCGACTCCGACTCGGTCGCCTCCATCCGCTCGGCCACCTCCCTGGACATCCGTGCCCAGGGGACGGAGAGGGCGATCGCGGAGACCAGGGCGAGCAGTCCGGCACCGACGATCACCGTGCTGGTGCTGGTGAGCTCGACGAAGTAGCTGGACAGCAGGATGCCGATGCCCTGCGCGGCCTGGAGCCCCGAGGCGACCAGGCCGAAGGCCAGCCCGCGGCCCTCCTT
This sequence comes from Nocardiopsis sp. B62, assembly GCF_018070675.1. Taxonomy (NCBI): domain Bacteria; kingdom Bacillati; phylum Actinomycetota; class Actinomycetes; order Streptosporangiales; family Nocardiopsidaceae; genus Nocardiopsis; species Nocardiopsis sp. B62. The sequence goes on from NZ_JAGPXK010000002.1 coordinate 56,602, forward strand.
TGGCACGCAGAGGACGAAGGCCGCGTTGGCCACGAACTGGTACGAACCGGCCGCCCCGCAGAGCGTCAGGGCGGCGATCATCATCCACAGCGGCATCTGGAGTACCCAGAGCAGCAGCGGCACGCAGGTGAGGATCGCCAGCGGACCGAGCAGGCGGGTTCGGGTCGGCGGGGGGATCAGCCGGGTGAGGACGAAACCGCCCACGAGCGCCCCGATCGACTGGCCCGCCATGATGAACCCGGCCGCGGCGGGTCCTGCGCCCGCTTCTGCGGCCATGGGGTTGGCCAGCCCGTAGGGGATCGAGTACAGGCCCGCGAGCCAGGCGAGCAGGGCCAGCACGCGCAGCTTGGGGTCGCTGAAGACGAGCTTGGCGCCGTCCCGGGTCATCACCAGGAGTCCGGGCCGCTTCTCGCCGTTCTCCTCACGCGCCGGAGCGGGGCGGGCCCTCACGCCGAAGCGCACGATCACCGCCGACAGGACGAAGAGCACGCCCGTGGACATCAGGGTGATGTTGGGGCTGACGAAGGTGACGATCACACCGCCCGCGATCAGCCCGAGGAGCATCCCGACCTGCGCGGTCAGCTGGATGATCGCGGTGCTGGCCACGTAGCGCTCGCCCTGGACGATCTGGCTGAGCAGGGCCGCACGGGCCGCCGAGAACGGGATCGACGGCAGGATCGAGAGGAACAGCAGCGCCCAGACCGCCCAGACCGGCATGCCGGGGATTCCGACGATGACGATGACCACGGCCCGGATCACGTCACAGGCCACCATCACCTGGCGACGCGGCAGGATGTCCGCGAGCCCGGAGAACAGCGGACCGGCGAGGATCGGCGGCAGGAACATCACGGCCAGCGTGACCCCGGCGGCGAAGGCCGAGTCCGTCAGTTGGTAGACCAGGACGCTGGAAGTGATGTTCAGCAGGTTGGCGCCGATCACCGACAGGGCGTGCGCCAACCACATGGAACGGAACTCGGCTATCGCCATGACGTCGCGGTAACTGCTCCGCCATTTGTCGTCCCGCGCCTTCGGAGATCCCGGATCCCCGCCGTCGGCGGCCTTGTCGAGGCTCGGATTGCCCACCAGGCGCTCCCTTACTGTCACAGAGGTGAATCACACTGTGTCGTGTTCCCATGACCAACGGTTCCGGAAGAGGGTCGGGCTGGCAAGCGGGTTGGGTGAATTCGTGTCTGATTCGTTGCTCCGAGTAATGTCTCCCGGTGTGATTCGGTATCGCCCCCGAAGGTTGCTGTTCGGATTGTTTTCCCAGGTGGGTGCCGTTGAAGGAGGGTCTCGTGCGGCCTCCGGGGGTGTTGGGCGGGGAGGGGGCTCGTTACTCGCCGAAATGGTGTCACGAATGGGAATCATGTCCCCAGATGCCAGAATTTATGGGATCTTCGGACCTCTATTCCCTCGGAATATCGCTCTGGGTGAGCATCTCCGGCCCGATCAGCCCCAACCGAGTTCGGTGAGCCGGGCGTCGTCGATCCCGAAGTGGTGCGCGATCTCGTGGATGACGGTGACGAGCACCTCGTCGACCACCTGGTCCGGGGTCTCGCACATCGCGCAGATGTTGCGTCGGTAGATGAAGATCTGGTCCGGGAGCACCCCGAAGTAGGAGTCGCCGCGCTCGGTCAGCGGAATCCCCTCGTACAGGCCGAGCAGGCCCTCCGGGGACTCCTCCGCGACCGTGATCACCACGTTGTCCATGAGCCGGGCCAACTCCGGGGGGATCTGGTCCAGGGCGTCGGCCACCAGTTCCTCGAAGTCCCTGCGTGTCAGTTCAACCACGCCTGCCATTGTGCTGCCTTCCCGGGGTGGCGAGGAAGAGACATAACACTCTGGACGGGAGGAAACATTGGGAACGGCGCCAGTCAACGGCATGATGGGGGTGTGTTGTCTTGGGGAGAGATCCGCGCTTACGACTACCGGGGGGCCCTCGAACGGTCCCGAATGACCCTTCGCCGGTGGCGTGCCGGACGTGTGTGGCGGTGGAGCTGCGTCGTCGTCGCGGGACTGGTCGGGGGCTGGCTCGGGCTGGCCCTGGGCGGCCAGGTGGTCACGCCGATCGGACCGGCCGACGTCACCTTCGCCCTGAGCCCCCAGTGGCACGGTGAGACCGTCGTCAACGTCGCCCCTCTGGGTCAGCTGGCCTTCGACACCCACACGGCGCCCCTGAGACTCGAAGCGACCATCACCGACATCCGGCTCTCGGCGGCCGAGGAGATGTTCGCCGACCCCGACGCCATCGACCGCATGGCCGCGGGGATCGGCGCCGACCTCACGAGCGGTGTGACCGCCCTCCTGCTGCGCTCCCTGCTCGTGGCGACCCTCGGCGCGGCCCTGATGGGCCTGCTGCTGTTCCGGAGCGCCTGGCGCGCCCTGGCGAGCGGGGCCACCTCGCTGCTCGTCCTGGTGGGCTTCGGCGGCCTGGCGGGGCTGACCTTCAACCCGAGCGCCATCGCGGAGCCGCGCTACACCGGGCTCATCGCGGGTGCCCCGCAGGTGGTGGGCAGCGCCGACGACGTCGTCAGCAGGTTCAGCGAGTACCAGGAACAGCTCGCGGGGCTGGTCGGCAACGTGTCGATGATCTACGAGGCCACGTCCTCGCTGCCGGTGTACGACGACGACGAGTCCGTCATCCGGGTGCTGCACGTGTCCGACATCCAGCTCAACCCGGCGTCGTGGAGCATCATCAGCACGCTGCGGGAGCAGTACGGGGTCGACGTGATCGTGGACTCCGGCGACCTCACCGATCGCGGCAGCGCGGCGGAGGACGTCTTCGCCGACGAGATCGGGAAGCTGGACGTGCCCTACGTGTGGGTGCGCGGCCAGCACGACTCCATGGGCACCCAGCGGGCGGTGGCGGCCCAGTCCAACGCGGTGGTGCTGGACGGTGACGTCGAGGAGGTCGGCGGCCTCACCTTCTACGGCGCGGGCGATCCCCGGTTCACCCCGGACGCCACCCGGCTCAACCCGGACGCCGCGGGTGTGGCCGCTCTTGGTGAGGAGCAGGCGGCGTCGATCAGGGGCGGCGGGGACGACGTGGACGTCGCGATCCTGCACACGCGCACCCAGGCCCGGCCCTTCGACGGTGTGGTTCCGCTGGTCCTGGCCGGGAACGAGCACCTGCGCTCCACCGAACTCACCGACCTGGGCACCAGGTTCCTCGTGCAGGGTTCCACCGGCGGCGCGGGACTGCGTGGTCTGGACCACGGTTCGGGTCGTCCCACGCCGTACCAGGCGTCGGTCCTGTACTTCGACGCGGAGACCGGCCGCCTCCAGGCCCGCGACGACATCGACCTCGGGGGCATCGGGCTCACGTCGGCGCAGGTCGAGCGGCACATCGAGGCGGACCCCGACCGGCGGATCGGTGAGCCGGAAGAGGAGGAGGACGAGCGTGCGACCCCGAGCGAGGAGTCGTCGTAGGCCCCGCGTCGGTGCGGGCCCCGGAGGGTTTGGGCTGACTCGGGCATTCGCTTTGGCGTTGGTGGGAATCTCCCCTATGCTTGGGCTGTCTACACGGGCCCCCATCGTCTAGCGGCCCAGGACGCCGCCCTTTCAAGGCGGTAGCGCGGGTTCGAATCCCGTTGGGGGTACGAAGCGGTCAGAGCACTGCCGGGTATCTGGCAGAATGAGAACCGCAGCGACACGCAGGGCCGCGAGGCCGGGCGTGACAACTGAACAAGGTCCTGTGGAGCAGTTAGGAGTGCTCGCCACCCTGTCAAGGTGGAGGCCGCGGGTTCAAATCCCGTCAGGACCGCGTGCGTCGCCGAGGGAATCGGCGCCGCGGCTAGGTAGCTCAGTTGGTACGAGCGTCCGCCTGAAAAGCGGAAGGTCGGCGGTTCGACCCCGCCCCTAGCCACATCGAGTTCAGAGAGCCCCCGTCACCTGGGAAACCAGGCGGCGGGGGCTTCTTCGTGCGCGCCGAGGCGGTTCACCAGGTGACGCCGTGCCAGCTCACGTGGTGGTCGGTGTGGTCGGAGTCCTTCGTGCACCAGTAGGTGGTGCCGTCGCGCAGCAGGAAGCGGTCGCAGGCGATCCCGGCGGCGCGGTCCTCGGCCAGCGCGTCCAGCAGGAGTTCCGGGTTCTCTGGGAGGCACCCCGGCGCGCCGAAGCTCTCCAGGCCGTCCAGGAGGCGTTCCTGCCGGGTCCGGTGGGCGACGGGGGCCGGGGCCGACCTGATCACCAGGGCGGTGGCGTTGTCGGTGCTCTCCGCCTCACGCGCGGCGTCCACCAGGACGCGGACCAGGGTGTCGGGATCGTGCGCGTGGTCGGCGACCAGCTCGGCCATCAGCCGCTCGTCCACGTAGTCGTGCACCCCGTCGCAGGTGAACAGGGTGAGATCGGCAGCGGGCGCGGTGGTGGTGCCGATGTCGTCGGGGCCCGCGGTGGCGACCGAGGTGGTGACCGTGTGGTCGCAGGTCCGGGCGAGTTCGTCCGAGGCCCACCTGTCGCGCAGCTCTTGGCCGTGCGTGTGGTCCCGGGTGTGCTGGCGCAGACCCTCGCCGGGGCTCCAGGTCCAGACGCGGCAGTCGCCGACCCACGCGATGTCTATGGGGTCGTCGGGGGCGTCCTGGCGGGCGTGGGCCATCACGCAGTCGGTGCCGGGGTGGGCCCGGGTGATCGCCCGGGCGGCGGCCAGGACCGCGTCCACGGCCTCGCCCGGAGCCGACGTGGCCGTGTCGGCCGCGAGCTGCGCGGCCCGCGCGGTGTCGGGGTGGTCCCCGAACCCGTCGGCCACCGCGGCCCGCCAACCGTCGGAGGCGGACTCGACCTGGTGCGCGCAGGCGTCCTGTTGGCTCGGCCGGGGGCCCTGGTCGGTGTCGGTGGCGATGACGGGAGAACTCATGCGCGCTCCTTCAACCGGTTCGGGTGGACCTCACCCAAGGACGATGGGACCTGGGAAGATGCTCGCAGAAGGGGGTTTGGTTCGCGGACGAAGGTCACGAACCGGTGATCCATCCGGCCACGCCCCGTGGGCGCCGGGATTGTCGGGTAGTGTCCGTTGACGTGAACCACGCGACCGCCGCAGACGGAACCCGAATCTGGTACGACGTCCACGGTGCGGGGGAGGCCCTGGTACTGATCCACGGGCAGTCCCTGGACCACGAGATGTGGGACGGGGTGTACGAGGACCTCGCCGAACGCCACCGGGTGGTGCGCGTGGACCTGCGGGGCACCGGTGGCAGCGACGCCCCGCTGGACCGGGCGTACAGCATGGAACTCCTGGCCAGGGACGTCCTCGCCGTCATGGACGACCTCGGACTCGGGCGCGCGCACGTCTACGGGTTCTCCATGGGCGGGAAGGTCGCCCAGACGCTCGCCGCGATCGCCCCCGAACGGGTCGGCGCCCTGGTGCTCGGCTCCACCGCCCCCGGTGGGGAGCACGAGGTGGAGCGTCCCGAGCACGCGTCCCTGGCGCTGCGCAAGGCCAGCGGTGATGAGGGGCGAGGGCTGATCGGCCCGTTGTTCTACACGCCCGAGTGGGCGTTGGCGCACCCGGAGACGGTCACCCGTGTGCTGCCCCGCAACCCGCTGCGCGCGCAGCGCCGCCACTACGAGGCCAGCCTGAAGCACGACGGCTGGGATCTGCTGCCCCGTGTCCAGGCTCCGACCCTGGTGGTGCACGGCGAGGACGACGAACTCACACCGGTCGGCAACGCGGAACTGCTCGCCGAGCGCGTTCCCGACGCGGAACTGCTGGTCCTGCCCGGTGCCCGGCACGGCTACCTGCACGAGGCGGCGCCCAAGGCGACCGAGGCCGTCCTGGCCTTCCTCGCCGCGAACCCCCTGGCCCCCGCCGACCGGTGACGCCGGGTTCTCAGTGCCCCCGGCGGACGAGGGCGGCCGCCCGGGGGAGCAGGGACACCTCCTCGGGGGTGAGGTTGGGATCCGCCCGGCGCAGGGCGACGGCGTCGTCCACGAGCCGGGCCGGGTCGCCCTCGGCGCTCCTGAGGTAGGGATCGAGGCAGGCCCCGGCCAGGGCCGCCAGCGGGCGGGGACCACACAGGCCGGTGAGTGCCAACAGGAGCGCGGTCACCGCCAGGTCCAGGTCCGGTTCGCCGTCCCGGGCGTTGGTCCAGTCGATGACCACCGGGCCCCTCGGGGTGAGGACGACATTGCCGGGGTGCAGGTCCAGGTGCAGGAGCAGGCCTCCCGCGGACCTGTGGGGGAGGGCGTGCAGGCGGGCGTGGAGCCCGGCCAGCTCCCGGCCGGTTCCTTCGGGGGTGAGCCGTCCCTCCAGGGCCGCGTCGAGCATCGTGGGACCGTGCAGCCGCTCCATCTCCAGTTCGGCCCCCTCGGCCCGGTGCACCTCGGGTGTGGGAAAGCCGTGCTCGGCCGCGTGCGCCATGGCGGCGGCCTCGGGGCCGGTGTCCTGCGCGTCGCGGTACCGGCGCAGCACGCGGTGATCGTCCAGGGCGAACACGTCGGCGTCGCGTCCTGAGGCCAAGGGGATGGTGGAGGGCACTGTGGCTCCTGGTGGGTTCAGGCGGGGGGTGGGAAATCCGTGCGGAGCCGGTCCAGCTGGCGCCGGTCCCGCTTGGTGGGGCGGCCCGCGCCTCGGTCGCGGCGGATCACCGGGGTGGTGGCCTGAGACGGCTGCGCGGGGGTGCGGTCCACGTAGCAGCGGGCCGCGACGGGGGCGCCGACCCTCTTCACGATGACGTGGCTCACGTCGACGATGCGCGTCATGCCGTGCAGACGAACCCTGACCTGGTCGCCGACCCTGATCACCATGGCCGGTTTGGCCGGCCGGTCGTTGACCCGCACGTGCCCGCCGCGGCAGGCCTGGGCGGCGTCGGCGCGGGTCTTGGTGAGGCGTACCGCCCACAGCCAACGGTCGACCCGCGTGGAGTCCGGGCCGGAGGGAAGGGGGGCGGACGAGTCGCTCACGCGGGGTCCTCTCACGGGTTCGGGTGCGTTGTGAGCCACTCTAGGTCGACCACGGTACGAAGCGCTCCAAAGTCGCGCTAGAGTTGTTCTTGCAACGAGGTCCTGTGGAGCAGTTAGGAGTGCTCGCCACCCTGTCAAGGTGGAGGCCGCGGGTTCAAATCCCGTCAGGACCGCATCATCGAAGGCCCGGTGTCCCAGACACCGGGCCTTCGGCGTTGTCGCGTGACAGGGGGGACGGTTGTGAGCTACCGGTACGCCACCGAGCGTGTGGACCACTCGGCTCTGGCGAGCGGACAGGTGTTGAGGTCCGCTCCCGGATACCCGGGATTTCCCGTGAGAATGGCGAGTGAACTCCTCCAACGGGCGATGGTCCACGTGGAGGGCGACCGGGTGCGGCTGTGGGACCCCTGCTGCGGCAGCGGGTACCTGGTGGCCGTCCTGGGCCTGCTCCACCGCGACCAGCTCACGCACGTGCGGGCCACCGACGTGGACGCGGACGCGGTGGGTATCGCCGCGCGCAACCTGGAACTGCTGACCGCCGAGGGGCTGGCCGAGCGGGAGCGGGAGCTGCGCCGTTCGGCCCGGGACTTCGGCCGGGTGGCGTTCGTGGAGCGGGCCGGGTCCGCCCGCGACCTGGCCGCCGGGTTGGCCGCCATGGGCGGGGACCTCCCGCACGAGTCGGGGGTGGCCGACGTCTTCACGATGACGGACCCGGTCGACGCCGACCTCGTGATCACTGATGTCCCCTATGGCGAGATGACCCACTGGGACGGGAGCGTCCCCGACGGCGACCCGATCCGCGCCCTGCTCTCCTCGATGGGCCGCGTGCTGCCCCGGAGCGCGGTGGTGGTCGTGACGGCGCGCACCCGCCGGGTGCCGCTGCCGGAGGGCGTCCGGGCCCTGGAACGGGTGAAGGTCGGCAACCGGTCGGCGGTCCTGGTCCGCGCCCGGGACCTCGCGGCGCTGTGAACCCCGCCCCGTCCACAGCCTGTGGACGGGGCGGTCAGGTGACATCGCGGAAGGCCCGTGTGGTGTACAGCGCCACGACGAGCGCGACCACCGCCAGCAGGACGAAGCCCAGCGTGTAGGCGCCAGTGGCCTGGTACACCACGCCCATGAGCAGTGGCGGGAAGTAGCCGCCGAGGCCTCCGGCGGCACCCACCAGACCCGTCACCGTACCCACCCGGGACGGGTCCACGAGCTTGGCGACCAGCGCGAACACGGCGCCGGTGCCCAGGCCCAGGGACAGTGCGATCAGCACGAAGGACAACCCCGCCGGGAACTCCGCCGGGGGGTGGAGCGCGAGGACGACCGCGAAGGCGCACGTGCCGAAGAAGGAGATCAGGCAGACCCGCACCGGACCGATCCGGTCCGACAGGATGCCGCCGACCGGACGGGCGATCACCGCGGCCACGGCGAAGCCGGCGGTGCGCATGCCCGCGTCGGTCTGCGCGAAGTCGTAGGCGGTGGTGAGCAGGGTCGGCAGGTACGTGGAGAAGGCCACGAAACCGCCGAACACCAGGGCGTAGAGCGCCGAGGCCTGCCAGGTGGCCCTGAGGGCGAGCGCCTCGCGCATGCGCGGCAGGGCGGGTTCGGTCCGCGGGCTCCACTCGGGCGAGTTCCGGGCCAGGAACCACATGACCGCGCCCATCACCGCGAGCGCCACGCACATGAGCAGGTGAGTGGTGAGCACACCCATGGCCTCGACCAGGCGCGGGGTCAGGAAGGCCGACAGCGCCGTCCCGCCCATGCCCGCGCCGAACACGCCCGTGGCGAACCCGCGTCGGTTGGCCTGGTACCAGGCGTTGACGAACGGGATCCCGACGGCGAACGAGGTGCCCGCGATCCCGAGGAAGAAGCCCCAGAGCAGCAGCATCGGGTAGGAGTTCGCGGACAGTCCGACGAGGAGGGTCGGGACGATGCTGAGCAGGCAGAGGGCCGTGAACATCACCCGGCCGCCGTAGCGGTCGGTCAGGGTGCCCACCGGGATGCGCCCCAGGGAGCCCACCAGTACGGGGAAGGCCACCAGGATCGACGTCTGCGTGGGCGTGAGGCCCAGGTCCTCGCTGTAGCTCCGTGACAGCGGGCCGATCAGGTTCCAGGCCCAGAAGGTCAGCGTGAACGCCGCCGTGGCGAGGGCGAGGTTGCCGCCCGCGGTTCCGGAACGGGTCGTCCGCTCCCCAACTTCCGCTCGCATTCCGGCTCCTTCGTCAGTCGGTCTGCGGCGATTGTCGCCCAATGCGGTGTGGGAAACGTGACATCCGTGCCGGAGCAGGCATATTCATTAACGGAATGTGGTTGGGCCTGGGCTCTTTTTCCTGCGCTTCGGGCAACGGGCGGGCAAACGAGGTGTTTTCCTTATGGCGGCACGGAGTAAACGCGGGGGAGCGGGCGACGGCCTTCTCCGGTTGGGAAACTACCTGACTCGTTCGGAGCCCCTGGACGGAGACCGTGCCCAGGTCAGGCACGGTGGACGTGAGGGAGACGCGTTCTACCGGGACCGGTGGAGCCACGACCGGGTGGTGCGTTCGACGCACGGCGTGAACTGCACGGGATCCTGTTCCTGGGATGTTTATGTCAAAGACGGAATCATCACCTGGGAAACTCAGGCCACGGATTACCCGTCAGTCGGACCAGATCGGCCCGAGTACGAACCCCGGGGTTGTCCGCGCGGTGCGGCCTTTTCCTGGTACACGTATTCGCCGACCCGGGTGCGCTACCCCTACGCGCGCGCCGTGCTCGTGGAGATGTACCGGGAGGCGCGCGAGCGGCTGGGCGACCCGGTCCTGGCGTGGGAGGAGATCACCACCGACCCGGAGCGGCGCCGCCGCTACCAGCGCGCGCGGGGCAAGGGCGGGCTGGTCCGCACCACCTGGGACGAGGCCCTGGAGATCGCCGCCGCCGCGCACGTCCTGACGATCCGCAAGTACGGCCCCGACCGGATCGCCGGGTTCTCGCCCATCCCCGCGATGTCGATGGTCTCCCACGGCGTGGGCGCCCGGTTCGTCAACCTGCTCGGCGGCTCGATGCTGTCGTTCTACGACTGGTACGCGGACCTGCCCGTGGCCTCCCCGCAGGTGTTCGGCGACCAGACCGACGTCCCCGAGTCCGGTGACTGGTGGGACGCCGCCTACCTCGTGCTGTGGGGGTCCAACGTCCCGGTGACCCGCACCCCGGACGCCCACTGGATGGCCGAGGCCCGCTACCGGGGCCAGAAGGTCGTGGTGGTCGCCCCGGACTTCAACGACGCCGCCAAGTTCGCCGACGAGTGGCTGGCCCCGCACCCGGGCACGGACGGGGCTCTGGCGATGGCCATGGGGCACGTGATCCTCAGGGAGCGCTTCGTCGAGCGGCCCACCCCGCGCTTCACCGAGTACGCGCGCGCCTACACGGACCTGCCCTTCCTCGTGACCCTGGACAGGAGGGACGGCCGGTTCGTGCCCGGCAAGTTCCTCACCGCCTCGGACCTGCCCGGTAACACGGACGGGGCCAACCCCGAGTGGAAGCCCGTGTTCTGGCCGGAGGGGGAGGACGCGCCGGTCGCCCCCAACGGCACGGTCGGCCACCGCTGGGGCGAGGACGGCCTCGGGAAGTGGAACCTGGACCTGGAGGGCCGCGTTCCCGAACTCACCTTCTACGGCCAGGGCGCCGAGGCGGCGGAGGTCGCCCTGCCGCGCTTCGACACCCCCGACGGCACGGCCGAGGTCGACACCCGGGGGGTCCCGGTCCGCAGGGTCGGCGACCGCCTGGTCACCACCGTGTTCGACCTGGTCCTGGCCCAGTACGGGGTGTCCCGACCCGGCCTGCCCGGGGTCTGGCCCTCCGGGTACGACGACCCGGGCGCCGCCTGCACCCCGGCCTGGCAGGAGGCCCTGACCTCCGTACCCGCCGACCGCGCGGTGCGGATCGCGCGCGAGTTCGCCGACACCGCCGAGGCCAGCGGCGGCCGGGCGATGATCGTCCTGGGCGCCGGGACCAACCAGTGGTTCCACGGCGAGAACGCCTACCGCGCCTTCCTTTCGCTGCTGCTCCTCACCGGCTGCCAGGGGGTCAACGGCGGCGGCTGGGCGCACTACGTGGGGCAGGAGAAGTGCCGCACGGCCACGGGCTGGGCCGCCTACGCCTCGGGCATGGACTGGTCGCGCCCGCCGCGCTTCATGGCCGGAACCGCCTACTGGTACGCCCACACCGACCAGTGGCGCTACGACACCTACCGGGCCGACGCCCTCATGTCGCCGCTGGGCCCCGGCCGGGTGCGGGGGCAGCACACCGCGGACCTCGTCGCGGCCTCCGCGCGCATGGGCTGGATGCCGTCCTACCCGACCTTCAACCGCAACCCGATCGAGCTCGGCAAGGAGGCCGCCGAGCGCAACCGGGACCCCGCCGAGTACATCGCCGACCAGCTCCAGGACGGCACGCTCCGGTTCGCGGCCGAGGACCCCGACGACCCGAAGAACTGGCCCCGGACCCTCACGCTGTGGCGGTCGAACCTGTTCGGTTCCTCCGCCAAGGGCAACGAGTACTTCCTGAAGCACCTGCTGGGCACGCACTCCAACCTCCAGTCGGAGCCCGCCGGGCCGGACGACCGGCCCGAGGACGTGACCTGGCGGGAGGAGATCCCGGAGGGCAAGCTCGACCTGCTGCTCACCCTGGACTTCCGGATGACCAGCTCCACGCTGCTGTCCGACATCGTGCTGCCCGCCGCCACCTGGTACGAGAAGCACGACCTCTCCACCACGGACATGCACCCCTACGTGCACGCCTTCAATCCCGCGATCGACCCGCCCTGGGAGACCCGCACCGACTTCGACACCTTCCACGCGCTGGCGAGGGTGTTCAGCGAACTGGCCGCCGACCACCTCGGCGAGGTCACCGACCTGGTTGCCGTGCCCCACCAGCACGACACCGAGGGCGAGCTGGCCCAGCCGCACGGTGTGCCGAGGGACTGGAAGGCCGAGGGGGAGCGGCCGGTCCCCGGGAGAACCATGCCGGCCATCGTCCCGGTCCGCCGCAACTACTCGGCGATCGCCCAGAAGCTCGCCGCACTCGGCCCGCTGGCCGAGGGGAAGGGGCTGCCGGTCAAGGGAGTCTCCTTCACCCCCGACGAGGAGATCGAGTGGCTGCGCCAGAACAACGGGGTCGTGCGCGGCGGTGTCGCGGACGGCCGTCCCTCCCTGGACACCGACGTCAGGGCCTGCGAGATGATCCTCGCCCTGTCCGGCACCAGCAACGGTCGCCTGGCCGCGCAGGGGTTCGAGCGCCTGGCCGCGCGTACCGGCACCGACATGGACGAGCTGATCCACCACGCCGAGGAGCGCCGGGTGGTCTTCGACGACGCCCGGCGCGGACCCACCCCGGTGGGCACCAGCCCGGAGTGGTCCGGCAAGGAGTCCGCCGACCGCCGCTACTCGCCCTTCACCATCAACGTCGAGCACGACAAGCCCTGGCACACGCTCACCGGCCGCCAGCACTTCTACCTGGACCACGACTGGATGCACGAGTTCGGTGAGGCTCTGCCGGTCTACCGGCCCCCGCTGGACATGGGTCGCCTGTTCGGGGAGCCCCGGATCGGTCCGACCGGTCAGCGCGAGGTGGTCGTGCGCTACCTGACCCCGCACTCCAAGTGGTCCATCCACTCGGAGTACCAGGACAACCTGCTCATGCAGACCCTGTCCCGGGGCGGCCCCACGATCTGGATGAGCGTGGCCGACGCCGAGGCCATCGAGGCGGCCGACAACGACTGGGTCGAGGCGGTCAACCGCAACGGGGTCGTTGCCGCGCGCCTGGTGGTCTCGCACCGCATGCCGACCGGGACGGTGTACATGCACCACGCCCAGGAGCGCACCATCGACGTGCCGAAGACGGAGACCACCGGCCGACGCGGCGGCATCCACAACTCGCTCACCCGCCTGCTGGTCAAGCCGACGCACCTCATCGGCGGCTACGCCCAGCTCACGTACGCCTTCAACTACCTCGGCCCAACGGGGAACCAGCGCGACGAGGTCACCGTCGTGCGCAAGCGGACGACGGAGGTGCGTTACTGATGGCGGAGCGGAGCCCGACACGGGCGGGCCGCGCGGACCGGGGGTCCCGGCGGCCGATCGGCCGGGTCATGGCGCAGGTCGCCATGGTGATGAACCTGGACAAGTGCATCGGCTGCCACACCTGCTCGGTCACCTGCAAACAGGCGTGGACCAACCGGAGCGGTGTCGAGTACGCGTGGTTCAACAACGTCGAGACCCGCCCCGGCCAGGGGTACCCGCGCACCTACCAGGACCAGGACCGGTGGAAGGGCGGCTGGGTCCGGCGCCCCGACGGCCGGCTCGTGCCGCGCGCGGGCGGCCGGATCAGGCGCCTCGCGACCATCTTCGCCAACCCGGTGATGCCCTCCATCCAGGACTACTACGAACCCTGGACCTACGACTACGAGACCCTGACCAACGCGCCCCTGGGCGACGACTTCCCCGTGGCGAGCCCGCGCTCGGCGCTCACGGGCAAGCCCATACAGGTGAGCTGGAGCGCGAACTGGGACGACGACCTGGGCGGCGGACCCGAACTCGCCTCCCAGGACCCGATCGTGCGCAGGCTCGGGGACCGGGTGAAGCTCTCCTTCGAGGAGACCTTCATGTTCTACCTGCCGCGCATCTGCGAGCACTGCCTCAACCCCACCTGCGTGGCCGCCTGCCCGAGCGGGGCGCTGTACAAGCGGGTCGAGGACGGCATCGTGCTGGTGGACCAGGACCGCTGCCGGGGCTGGCGCATGTGCGTCACCGCCTGCCCGTACAAGAAGATCTACTTCAACCACCGGACGGGCAAGGCCGAGAAGTGCACCTTCTGCTACCCGCGCGTGGAGGTGGGCATGCCCACCATCTGCTCCGAGACGTGCGTGGGGCGCCTGCGGTACCTGGGGGTGGTGCTCTACGACGCCGACCGCGTGGGTGAGGCCGCCGCCGTCGAGGACGAACGGGACCTGTACGAGGCGCAGCTGGACGTGTTCCTCGACCCCTCCGACCCGGAGGTGCGCGCGGCCGCCCGCCGCGACGGCATCCCCGACCGCTGGGTGCGGTCCGCCGAGCGGTCCCCGATCCTCGCCCTGGCCAAGCGCTTCCGGGTGGCCCTGCCGCTGCATCCGGAGTTCCGCACGATGCCGATGGTCTGGTACGTCCCGCCGCTGTCGCCGGTGGTGGACGCGCTCACCCGGACGGGGCACGACGGTGAGGAGGCGGGCCACCTCTTCGGGGCCATCGACGCCCTGCGCATCCCGATCGAGTACCTGGCCGAACTGTTCACCGCGGGGGACACCGCGCCCGTGGACCTCGTGCTGCGGCGGCTGGCGGCCATGCGGTCGTACATGCGCCGGATCAACCTCGGCCAGGAGCGCGACGAGTCCATAGCCGAGGCGGTCGGGATGACCGGTGTGGAGATCGAGGACATGTACCGGCTGCTGGCCCTGGCCAAGTACGACGAGCGCTACGTGGTGCCCACGGCCTTCGGAGTGGACGAGGCCGACAAGGGGGTCATCGAGGAGATCGGGTGCAGCCTCGACTTCGACGGTGGTCCCGGCATGGGCGGGATGGGTGACGTCCCCTTCGGTGAGGCCTCCGGGCGCCCGGACGCGGCCACCGTGGAGACCTTCCACGCCCTGCGCGACCGCCAGACCAGTGAGGGCGGCGCCGGGGAGCGGGACGCCACCGACGGTCGCGTCAACCTGCTGAACTGGGACGGCAACGGTCGTCCGAGTGGACTCTTCCCACCCCGACGGGGTGGCGGTACCGACGACGGCGGTGGGCGGGGCGCGGACCCCGGGCCGCTCGAAGGGGGTCGACCATGAGTACCAACACCAACACCAACGGCACGGAGGACGTGTCCGGCGACGGCCGGAGCGTGAACGCGCTCGGTACCCGCCCGGTGATCCCGAGCCAGGACGGCCGCGACCCGGACGGACCCGGGCGGACGGGCTGGCTCGGCGCCGGCCGGGCCGCGCGCAGGGCGCACTCCCGCGCGGTGACCCACCAGGCGGCCTCGGTCCTGCTCGGCTACCCGGACGCCCTCTTCTTCGAGCGGCTCCCGCTGGCCGCGCGCGCCGCCGCCGAGCTGCCGAAGAGCCAGTCCCGCACCCTCCTGCTGGAGTTCTGCGAACACGCCTCCAGCACGCCCGAGCTGGAACTGGCCGAGCACTACGTGGACGTGTTCGACCTGAAGCGCCGTCGCGCGCTCCACATGACCTACTACACGGACGGCGACACCCGGCGCCGCGGCCACGCGCTGGCCGAGATCAAGCGGGTCTACACGGAGGCGGGGTGGCGGGTCGAGGCCCGCGAGCTGCCGGACCACCTGGCGGTCATGCTGGAGTTCGCCGCCCGGGGCGACGCCGACGCCGGGCAGGAACTGCTCGTGGACTTCCGCTCGGGCCTCGACCTGCTCTCCCGGTCCCTGGAGGAGCACGGCACGCCCTACGCGCGGGTGGTCGACGCGGTCCGGTACACGCTGCCGCCGCCCCGGCGCGCGGACGAGGAGCGGGTGCGCCGTCTGGCCCAGGAGGGGCCGCCCGCCGAGGACGTGGGCATGGAGCCCTATGGCGCGCGGCCCCGGGTCCCGCTGCCCCTGACCGACGTCACCAGGAAACCGCAGTGAACCGTGGGGCTCCCGGGCCCGTGGACCTGATCCTGTGGGGCGTGCTGCCCTACGTGGTGCTGGTGCTCGTGGTGGGCGGGCTCGTGTGGCGCTACCGCTACGACCGGTTCGGCTGGACCACCCGCTCCTCGGAGCTGTACGAGTCCCGACTGCTGCGGATCGGCAGTCCGCTCTTCCACTTCGGACTGCTGGTGGTGATCGTCGGCCACGTGGTGGGCCTGCTGGTCCCGGACACGTGGACCAGGGCGCTGGGGGTCTCCGACACCGCGTACCACGTGGTCGCCCTGGCGATGGGGATCGTGGCGGGTGTGTGCACGCTCGCCGGGATCACTCTGCTCATCTGGCGCAGGCGCACCACCGGTCCGGTGTTCAGCGCCACCACCCGCAACGACAAGCTCATGTACGTGGTCCTGGTCCTGGCGATCGTGACCGGCCTGGGGATGACCGTCTACTTCGCCGGGGTCGCGCTCGCGGGCGGGCACACCGGCGACTACCGGGAGACGGTGTCGCCGTGGTTCCGGTCGATCTGGTTCCTGCGCCCGGACATCGCGGCGATGTCGGCGGCCGAGGCGCCCTACAAACTGCACGCGCTGATGGGTCTGGCCCTGTTCGCGCTGCTGCCGTTCACCCGACTCGTGCACGCCTTCAGCGCGCCCGTGGGCTACCTGTTCCGTCCCTACGTCGTCTACCGCACGCGCGACCGGCACTCGCCCGCCTCCGGCCAGGCGGTGCGGACCGCCCGCCGGGGCTGGTGAACCGACCGTTCCACGCGGCGGCCACCGGAGCCGGGCCACCGAGCCGGGCCACCGCGCCGCGCCACCCACGTGAACCGACCAGGAGACCGTCACCATGGAGCTGTTCCCCGCGTTCCCGCTTGACGAGTGGTACGACACCAAGCAGACCCTGCACCGCTTCGAGCAGATCGTCGGCAAGGTCCGGCTGGCCCACAGCCCCCGCCGCAACCACTGGTGGAACGTGCCCTTCCACCTGACCGGAAGCGGTATCACGTCCCGTCCGATGGGGCAGGTGGACGGCAACCCCGTCTTCACTGTGGACTTCGACTTCGTGCGCCACGAGTTGGTCGCCTCGAATCTGGACGGGCACACGGCCGCCTTCCCGCTCCAGGGGCACAGCGTGGCGTCCTTCTACCTCCAGTTCCAGTCGGCCCTGGACAGCCTGGGGGTGGACGGCAGCATCCCGTCGGCCACGCCCTTCGACCTCCCGGACTCCGGTCGCCCCTTCGCGGACGACCACGACCACGCCACGTACGTGCCCGAGCACGCCAACCGGTACTGGCGCGTCCTGAGCCAGGTGAACCTGGTCCTGGAGGAGTTCGCGGCCTCCTTCTCCGGCAAGACCAGCCCGGTGCACCACTTCTGGCACACGTTCGACATCGCGGTCACGCGTTTCTCACCGCTCCCGATCCAGCAGCCGGAGCGGGTGGGCGGCCTGGTGCGCGAGGCCTACTCGCGAGAGGTGGTCAGCTTCGGGTTCTGGTTCGGCGACGACAACGTCCCCGAACCCTGCTTCTACGCCTACGCGGCGCCCGAGCCGGAGGGGCTCACCGAGCAGCCGCTCAGCCCCGCCCAGGCGGAGTGGGCGTCCAGCGGGCAGGGGCACCTCGCGCTGCTGCGCTACTCCGACGCCCGCAAGCAGGCCGACCCCAGGGCGGCGGTCCTCGGGTTCCTGGAGAGCGCGTACCGGGCCGGGGCCGGGCGGCTGGGCTGGGACATCGACGCCCTCGCCTGCCCCGGCGGGGTCACCGACCCCTACCTCGGGGGGCACTGAACCCGTCCTGAGGGTGTGCGTGGGGGGTTCGTCCGGGAACATGACATCCTGTGGGGCCCACCACGCGCACCACGCGCGTGTGACACGCACGAGGCAGGGGAAGTGGCCATGGAGTTGTCCGTCGTCGACGTGCCGGAACGATCCCGCTACGAGGTGAGCGCGGACGGCAGGGTGGTCGGCTTCTCCGCCTACCACCTCATCTCCGAGGGCGTCCTGGCGCTTCCGCACGTGGAGGTGGAGCCCGCCTTCGAGGGCAGGGGAGTGGCCAGCGAGCTCATGCGCCGCTCCCTGGACCAGATCCGGGAGCGCGGGCTGAGGATCGTCCCCATCTGCCCGTTCGCCCAGGCCTTCCTCAAGCGGAACCCGGACTACGCGGACCTCGTGCACGAGGGGTGAAACCGCCCGAATAACCGAGTAACGGAAGTATCACCATCCGAGAACGGTGCGGCTCGGATGGTGTTTCGTGCCCGTTCCGGGGCATGGGTCGGCGGTTGTCCTTGTTTGGAGTGAAGGAGCCCCA
The DNA here is from genome assembly GCF_018070675.1 of Nocardiopsis sp. B62. Lineage (NCBI taxonomy): Bacteria > Bacillati > Actinomycetota > Actinomycetes > Streptosporangiales > Nocardiopsidaceae > Nocardiopsis > Nocardiopsis sp. B62. The sequence continues at coordinate 74,441 of NZ_JAGPXK010000002.1, forward strand.
CCCCCGTGATACTGGCAGACGCAGTACCCACCCTCGATGCCCGCGTCACGGACGCGATCGGCACCTTCAACGACGACTTCTTCTGGTCGTGGGTCCTGATCCCCCTCCTGGTCGTGGTGAGTGTCTACATCACCTTCCGGAGCGGGCTCGTGCAGTTCCGGCTGTTCCCTGAGATGTTCCGGGTGCTCAAGAGCAAGCCCGAGGTCGCGCCCGACGGCAAGAAGGCGGTCTCCTCGCTCCAGGCCTTCTTCATCTCGGCCGCCGCGCGGATCGGCACCGGCAACATCATCGGCGTCTCCATCGCCATCTCCCTGGGAGGCCCCGGAGCGGTCTTCTGGATGTGGGTGATGGCCCTGGTCGTGTGCGCCGCGAGCTTCGTGGAGTCCACGCTCGCACAGCTGTACAAGGTCCGTCACTCGGCCGGGTACCGGGGCGGGCCCGCGTACTACATCGAGCGCGGGCTGGGCCAGCGCTGGTTGGCCGTGGTCTTCGCGATCATCCTCATCATCACCTTCCCGATGGTGTTCAACGCGGTGCAGAGCAACACCATCACCAACACGATCGCCAACTCCGCCGGTGAGCTCGGTGCCGAGACCAACCTGATGTTCTCGGCGATCATCGGCGCCCTGCTGGTGGTCCTCACCGCTCTGGTGATCTTCGGCGGCGTCCGCCGGATCGCCAACACCGCGCAGGCGCTGATCCCGTTCTTCGCCGGGCTCTACGTCGTCATCGGCCTGATCGTCATGGCGCTGAACTGGCAGCTCGTGCCCGGCATGTTCGCCTCGATCATCCAGAACGCGTTCGGTCTGGGCGAGTTCGCCGCCGCCGCTCTGGGCGTGGTGATCATCCAGGGCGTGCGACGGGGCATGTTCTCCAACGAGGCGGGCCTCGGCTCCGCGCCGAACGCGGCGGCCAGCGCCTCGGTCACGCACCCGGTCAAGCAGGGCCTCGTGCAGACCCTCGGGGTCTACCTGGACACCCTGGTGGTCTGCTCGGTGACCGCCTTCATCGTCCTGCTCGGCTACCAGGGGACGCTCGACGGCACGATGGAGGGCGACCTCACCCAGCTGGCCCTGATGTCCATGCTGGGCCCGTGGGCACTGCACCTGATGACGCTCATCATCTTCCTGGTGGCGTTCACGTCGGTGCTCGGCAACTACTACTACGGCGAGTCCAACGTCGAGTACCTGACCTCCAACGCGAACGTGCTGTTCGGCTACAAGGTGGTCTTCCTCGCCGCCACCTTCCTGGGGTCGTTGGGGTCGATCGACCTGATCTGGACCCTGGCCGACACCACGATGGGAATGATGGCGCTGGTCAACCTGATCGCCATCACCCCATTGACGGTGATCGCCTGCCGTCTGCTCAAGGACTACACGGACCAGCGCAAGCAGGGACTGGACCCGGTCTTCACCAGGGACCGGATGCCGGACGTGCGCGGTGTGGAGTGCTGGGAGCCGCACGAGGAGGTCGAGGCCCACGAGAAGGAGAAGCTCTCCTCCTGACCGAGGGCTGAACGGGGGCGCGTCCGAGCGGATTCGGGCGCGCCCCGCGTGCTCTCCCGGGGGCTGGGGACGGTTGAGTCGGCGCTTGGTTCACTTCTGAAAGCACACAAATATCTAACGGTAGGAGCTTTCAGGCATCCGTGTTCTTTCGGTCACCGCGGATCATCGCTAGTGTGCTGGATCACAGTTGTGGCGGTCAGAGTTGTGCCTCGCGAGGGAGTCCGATGTCCATCGTCTCAATCGAGCCCGCCACCGCCGAGCGGTGGGATGACCTGGAGAACCTGTTCGGACCGACCGGAGCGTACGGGCACTGCTGGTGCACGTTCTTCCGAAGACGCGCCAAGGACCACACGGCGAGCGTCTCCTGCGACCGGTCCACACGCGGTCTGGACAACAAGGAGGAGTTGCGTCGACTGACCCTGGACGGTCGTGTGCCGGGGCTGATCGCCTATGACGGAGACGGCCCCTGCGGCTGGGTCTCCGTGGCGCCGCGGGGGGACTTCATCCGCCTGTCCCGCTCGCGGACGCTGCGCCCGTCCGATCCCGACGAACCCGGGGTGTGGTCCCTGGTGTGCTTCTGGCTACCGCCGCGCAGACGCAAACGCGGGTTGGGCAGCCGGTTGCTGGACGGTGCCATCGAGTACGCGCGTGCGGGCGGCGGCCGGGTCCTGGAGGCCTATCCCGTGGACACCGCGGGAGGGCGCGCACCCAGCGCCGAGGTCTACACGGGCACGGTCGAGATGTTCCGCAGGGCCGGGTTCACGCTGGAGGGGCACCACCTGAGTGAGCGGGTGGTGGCCCGACTGGAGCTCAAGGCCGAGTAGCGCCCACACTTCCCCGACTCCCGTCCCCCGTCCCCGTCCCCGTCCCCGTGCCCAGCCTCCACGTCCCCAGTGCTCCGTTCCCCACCCGTCTCCTCCCCTCCCGGCCCCTGAGGCTGGCGACAAACGGGGGGAGGGTATCCGGAACCGGTTCCTTCCAGGTCGTCACGGGTGCGCCGCGGTCGAGGTGTGCCCCGGGGTGTCCGATGATCCAAGGGGTCCCCGCGCGCGCCGCGGGGGCCCCGTCCTGTGTGTCCGCCCCGTTCAGGCGGGGGTTCCTCGTCACTTGGTACCCCCCTGGGGTAACGTGGAGTGCGCGTTCCGGGTCGAGGCGCCGCCGGGGTTTGACAGTGACATACCCCAGGGGGGTATATTGGGCCTCGTCGGAACGCGAACCCGTGCGCCAGCGCGGCAGAACCCACCAGGAGGCAGGAATGGCCAGCACCGCCGTCTACACCGTCGAGGGCATGAGCTGCGGACACTGCGTCAACTCGGTCACCGAGGAGGTCAGCGGGGTCTCCGGTGTCACTGACGTCAAGGTCGACCTGGAGGGCGGGAAGGTGACCGTCACCGGCGAGAGCCAGATCGACGACGCCGCCGTGCGCGCCGCGATCGACGAGGCCGGGTACGAGGTGGCGAGCTGACATGGGTGTGACCACGAAGCTCGCGTTGTACGCGGTGGGTCTCGTGGTCGTGTTCGTCGCGGCGTTCGGGGTCGGCACCCGGGTCGGCCCCGTCCTGCCGGACCAGCCCGGGGGACACACCCCGAGCCTGGAGTCCCCGGCTCCCGCCGAACAGGACCACGGCACCACCGAGAGGGATCACGTCGACGACGGTGTCGACCACCAGCCACCTGGAGCGGCACATGAGTAGCAGCAGGACGGCGTCCGCCGCGGTGGGGCCGGTGGAACTGGCGATCGGCGGAATGACCTGCGCGGCCTGTGCCAACCGGGTGGAGAAGCGCCTCAACAAGTTGGAGGGCGTCACCGCCACCGTCAACTTCGCGACGGAGAAGGCCCGGGTCAGCTTCGAGGGCGAGGGGATCCCCGTCGAGGACCTGGTCACCCAGGTCGAGAAGGCGGGCTACACCGCCACCGTGCCCCGGGCCGACCCCGACACCGATGCCGAGGCGTCCGATCCGGCCGACCCCACCCGGGCCCTGTGGAACCGCGCTCTGGTCTCCATCGTCCTGTCCGTCCCCGTCATCGCGATGGCGATGGTCCCCGCGCTCCAGTTCACCTACTGGCAGTGGGCCTCCCTCGCCCTGGCCGCGCCGGTCGTGGTCTGGGGCGCGCTGCCCTTCCACGTCGCCGCGTGGAAGAACCTCCGGCTGGGCACCGCCACCATGGACACCCTGGTGTCCCTGGGCGTCACCTCGGCCTTCCTGTGGTCCCTGTACGCCCTGTTCCTGGGCACCGCCGGGACCCCGGGCATGACCCACCCCTTCGAGTTCACCATCGCCCGCACCGACGGGTCGGCCAACATCTACCTGGAGGTCGCGGCGGGCGTCACCTCCTTCATCCTCCTCGGCAAGTTCTTCGAGGCGCGGTCCAAGCGCCGCGCGGGCGCCGCCCTGCGCGCGCTGCTGGAGATGGGCGCCAAGGAGGTCGCCGTGCTGCGCGGCGAGGGCCCCGCAGCGCGCGAGGAACTGGTCGCCGTGGACCGGCTGGAGGTCGGTGACCGCTTCGTGGTCCGCCCCGGCGAGAAGATCGCCACGGACGGCACCGTCGAGGAGGGCACCTCGGCCGTCGACATGAGCATGCTCACCGGTGAGTCCGTCCCGGTCGAGGTCGCGCCCGGCTCCGCCGTGGTCGGCGCCACCGTCAACGCGGGCGGCCGCCTGGTCGTGCGGGCCTCCCGGGTCGGCTCCGACACCCAGCTCGCGCAGATGGCGCGCCTGGTCGAGGACGCGCAGAACGGCAAGGCGGCCGTGCAGCGGCTCGCCGACCGGGTGTCCGGCGTGTTCGTCCCGGTCGCCATCCTGATCGCCGTCGCCGCCCTGGGCTTCTGGCTCGGCACCGGCGACCCGGCCGGGGCGGCCTTCACCGCCGCCGTGGCCGTGCTGATCATCGCCTGCCCCTGCGCGCTCGGCCTGGCCACCCCGATGGCCCTCATGGTGGGCACCGGCCGCGGCGCCCAACTCGGCATCCTGATCAAGGGCCCCGAGGTGCTGGAGAGCACCCGGCGCGTGGACACCGTCGTGCTGGACAAGACCGGCACCGTCACCACCGGCCGGATGGCCCTGGCCGGGGTCACCGTCGCGGAGGGGGAGGACGAGGAAGAGGTCCTGCGTCTGGCGGGCGCCCTGGAGAACGCCTCCGAGCACCCCATCGCCCGCGCCATCGCCACGGGGGCCGTGGCGCGGGTCGGGAACCTGCCCGCCCCGGAGGACTTCGCGAACGTCGAGGGCCTGGGTGTGCGGGGCGTGGTGGACGGCCGCGCCGTCCTCGTGGGCCGGGCCGCGCTCCTCGCGGAGTGGTCCCAGCCCCTGCCCGACGACCTGACCCGGGCCATGCGGGCGGCCGAGGCCGAGGGCCGCACCGCCGTCGCGGTCGGCTGGGACGGCCGGGCCCGCGGTGTGCTGGTCGTGTCCGACACCGTCAAGCCGACCAGTGCCGAGGCGGTCCGCCAGTTCCGCGACCTCGGACTCACACCGATCCTGCTGACCGGCGACAACGAGGCGGTGGCCCGCTCGGTCGCCGCCGAGGTGGGCATCGACGAGGTCGTGGCCGAGGTCCTGCCCAAGGACAAGGTGGACGTGGTCACCCGGCTCCAGGCCGAGGGCCGCACGGTGGCGATGGTCGGCGACGGGGTCAACGACGCCGCCGCGCTCGCCCAGGCCGACCTGGGGCTGTCCATGGGCACCGGTACCGACGTGGCCATCGAGGCCAGTGACCTGACTCTGGTCCGGGGCGACCTCCGGGCGGCCGCGGACGCGGTCCGGCTCTCCCGGCGCACGCTCGGCACCATCAAGGGCAACCTGTTCTGGGCCTTCGCCTACAACACCGCCGCTTTGCCCCTGGCCGCGATGGGCCTGCTCAACCCAATGCTCGCCGGTGCGGCGATGGCGCTGTCGAGCGTGTTCGTGGTGACCAACAGCCAGAGGTTGCGCCGGTTCCGCCCCCTGACCGGAACCGGTCAGATCGACGCCAGGTAGCGACAATGTGACTCAGGTCTCGTAACTGGCGCCAGCGGGCCGCTAGGGTTGCGCGAAGCCTTGCCCCATGGGGCTTCGCGTCGATCCGCGCGGCCCGCACGCGTGTCGGCACACCCCCGCCGGCCCGGCGCCCGCGCGCCGCGAGCACCAGAGAGGACGTCCCTCCGCAGCCGCCCCCCGCACAGCAGAGGTCCCCCCGTGTCATCTGGATGTCCCCGCGCGAAGCTGTACCACCACGAACCGCGACCCGACCCCTACGCCGTGTACGAGCGCATGCGCGCCGAACACGGCCCGGTGGTCCCGGTGGAGCTCGAACCCGGTGTGCACGGGTGGCTCGTCACGGACTACACCACCCTCATCTCCTGGTCGCGGGACACCACCACGTTCGGACACGACGCCCGTCTCTGGAAGGACTTCCGCGAGGGCCGCGTCAGCGCGGGCGCGGCGGTCCTGCCCATGATGGTGCCGCGCCCCAACGCCCTCTTCGTCGACGGGACCGAGCACCAGAGGTACCGCAGGGCGATCACCGACAGCCTGGGCGCGATCGCCTCCGAGCGGTGGGTCCAGGTCACCGAACGCTACGCCCACGGGCTCATCGACCAGTTCTGTCAGCGAGGCCGGGCCGACGTCCTCAACGAGTACGCCCGCATGCTGCCGTTGCTGGTCATCAACGAACTGTTCGGGTTCGACCGCGACCAGGGCGTGCGCTTCGTCGAGGCCATGCGCAACCTGTGGCTGGGCATCGACGCGGAGCGGTCCAACGCCCAGGCCGAGCGGGCGCTGTCGGAGGTGGTCACCGCCAAGCACCGCGCTCCCGGCGACGACGTCACCACCCGGCTGATCCGGCACCGCGCCGCGCTCACCGACGAGGAGGTGATCATGCAGCTCCTGCTGGTGGTCGCCGCCGCCAACGAGCCGACGGCCAACCTCATCAACGCGGGAGTCCGCGAGGTGCTGGCCGACCCGAACACCCCGGCCGACCGCTCGCCCTCCCCGACCATGCTCGCCGACATCGTCGACCGGGTGCTGTGGCACGACCCGCCCATCACCAACTACCCGGTGATCTACCCGCGCGTGGACGTTCCGCTCGGCGGCGGCCGCGTCATCGAGGCGGGTTCCCCCATCCTGCTCGGCTTCGCCGCGTCCAACCGCTTCTACATGGACGAGAACGCGGAGCGGATGGAGGAGACCCGCAACCGGGCCCACGTGGCCTGGGGCGCCGGGCCGCACCGCTGCCCGGCGCGCGAGGAGGCCACCACGATCACCATCGTCGCGCTGCGCACCCTCCTCAACCGCCTGCCGGGGCTCAGGGTGGAGGTGCCGCCGGAGGACCTGCGCTGGCAGCTGTCCGCACTGTCCTGGATTCCCGTCACCCTTCCCGTGCAGTTCACCCCGCAGAACCCCCCGCCCCCCACACCGGTGGAAGGAACCCCTTGGACCGCGTCAGACTCGCGCCCGGAAACCTCCGCGCACAGAGCACCCACCTCCGGAAGATCGCCCCTGTCGTCCCTGTCCGACTTCCTGGTGAGGTTGACGCGTGGGTCGTGACGACCCACGAGGCGGTCAGTGCCGCCCTGGCCGACCCGCGCGTACAGAAGGACAAGAAGCACTGGACGGCCTTCAACAACGGTGAGATCCCGGCGGACTGGCCGCTGATCTCATGGATCATCAACGAGAACATGCTGGCCAAGGACGGTGAGGACCACACCCGCCTGCGCCGCCTGGTCTCCAAGGCGTTCACCCCGCGCCGGGTCGAGCTGCTGCGCGAGGGGGTCGTCGCGATCGTCGAGTCGCTCCTGGACGACCTGGAACGGGCGGCCGCGGAGAGCCCGGACGGGGTCGTGGACCTGCGGGCGATCGTCTCCCAGCCGCTGCCCCTCACGGTGGTCAGCGAACTGTTCGGGGTGGACGAGGAGACCCGGCCCCGGCTGCACCGGTCCGTCGGCGTCTTCTTCGACCAGAGCGTCACCCCAGAGGAGGCGATGGCCACCTTCTTCGAGCTGTGGGGCGTGCTCACCGGGCTGGTGGAGGCCAAGCGCGCCGAGCCCGGTGACGACCTGACCACCGCCCTCATCGCCGCCCGCGACGAGGAGGACCGGCTCACCGAGGACGAGCTCATCTGGAATCTGGTGCTGTTCATCAGCGCCGGTTACGAGACGACGATGAACCTGGTCTCCAACGCGGTTCGCGCGCTCACCCACCACCGGGACCAGCTCGACCTGGTCGTGGCGGGCAAGGTGGAGTGGTCCAAGGCCGTGGAGGAGGTGCTGCGCTGGGACCCGCCCGGCCAGTACGTGCCCATGCGCTACACGACCGAGGACATGGAGCTGGCGGGGGTGCCGATCCCCAAGGGGGAGCCGCTCCTGCTCGGCTACGGCTCCGCAGGTCGCGACGACGCGCGCCACGGGCCCACCTCCGAGGAGTTCGACGTCACCCGTGAGGACAGCTCGCACCTGTCCTTCTCCCACGGGCGCCACTACTGCCTGGGGGCGAGCCTGGCCCGCATGGAGGTCAACGAGGTGCTGCCGCGCCTGTTCGAGCGCTTCCCGGCCCTGCACGTGGCGGTGGACGACGCCGACCTGGTCCCGGCCCCGTCGATCATCTCCTCCGGGGTCGACGCCCTCCCGGTCCGGCTGCGCTGACACCCCGGGGCGACACACCCGGTTTCGGCGGTCCCGTCGTGGGTCACCCCGGTGGCCCCGGCGGGATTCGCGCATTTCAGGGGTGATTGCGGGGCTTGGTGTCCCGGGGGCAACAGCCTTTGCACCTTCCGGAGAGCACCAAGGAGCGGGGCCAGCCTCCTAGACTCGGCAGGGTCCCCCGGTCCCCTCCCGTCGACCCCTGCCCTGTCCCGCCCTCCTCCCCCGGAAGGCCCCCTCCCCCGAAGAGGATCGCGCGCACATGAACAGTTCGGAATCCGACCCCGGCCGTGTCCTGGTCAACCGGTACCGCCTGGACGAGGTCATCGGCGCGGGCGGCATGGGCCGGGTCTGGCGCGGCACGGACACACTGCTGGACCGCCCGGTGGCGGTCAAGGAGCTGACCACGCCGCCCAGCCTCCCGCCGCACGAGGTCGACGTCCTGCGCACGCGGATGATCCGCGAGGCCCGCAGCGCCGCCCAGCTCAGCCACCCGTCCATCATCACGGTGTTCGACGTGGCGGAGGAGGACGGCCGCCCGTGGATCGTGATGGAACTCGTCCGGGGTCCCTCCCTTGGCGACCTCATCAAGGACGAGGGCGGACTGGCGGTCCCGCGCGCGGCCAACGTCGGCGAGCAGATGGCCGCCGGTCTGGCCGAGGCGCACGAGCGCGGCATCGTGCACCGCGACATCAAGCCGGGCAACGTGCTCATCGCGGGCAACGACCGCGCCGTCCTCACCGACTTCGGCATCGCCCACCTGGACGGTTCCACCCACCTGACCAGCACCGGGCTGCTGATCGGATCCCCGAGCTACCTGGCCCCGGAGGTCGCGCACGGCCGCGCGGCCACCTCCGCCTCCGACATGTGGGCGCTCGGCATCACCCTCTACCAGACGGTGGAGGGCACGCTCCCGTTCGACCGCCCCACCCCGATGGCCACACTGACTGCCATCGTCACCCAGGACCTGCCGGAGACGTCCAACGCGGGCGCGCTCCGCCCCGTCCTGGAGGCCCTCACCGAGAAGCGCCCCGAGGACCGGCCGTCGGTGACCGAGGTCCGCGCCCTCCTCAGGGAGATCCGGGACTCCGGCGGATCGACGAGCACCACCATGGTGGCGCCCGCCCTCGCCCCCGAACCCGCCCTGGAACCGGCCGACCCGCAGGCCCCGTCCGACTGGAACCGGGTCACCGACCAGGGCACCGTGCACCGCGCGGTCAGCGCCGCCGAGGCCGCACCCGCCCCGGTCCCGCCGCCTCCCAGCGTGCCCCGGCGCACCCGCGAACACGCGGCGGGCTCCCGCAGGAGGGCGCTGCTGGTCGCCGTGGCGGCGGTCGTCCTGCTGGTCACCGTCGGCGCGGCCACGCTGTTCGTCAGCATGAACCGGGCGGACGACACGGACGCCGGGCTGGCCGGTTCCAGCGAGGAGCAGCCCGCCGGAGGCGCCCCGGAGGAGGGCGCCACAGAGGAGACCGAGGCCTCCGCCGGTGCCGAGGGTGAGGGCGGCGCGGAGGAGGAGGAAGCGGCGGCCGAGGAGGAGGACGACGAGGAGGACGACCAGTGGGACTTCCTCGAACGCCATGAGGACTCCAGCGGCTTCTCCGTGGACGTGCCCGGGAACTGGGAGGTCGACCGCCAGGGCCACATGGTCTACTTCCGCAACCCGGACGGCGGCTACCTGCTGGTGGACCAGACCTCCAACCCCAACGACGACGCGGGTGACGACTGGCGCGACTTCGAGCCGACCGGCCGCCAGAACTTCGGCGGCTACTCGCTGATCGGCATCGAGGACGTGGACTCCGACTGGGCCGACGACTACGTCAGCGCCGCCGACTGGGAGTTCACCTTCAGCGGGCGCAACGGCGAGATGCACGCCATCAACCGCGGCTTCCACACCGAGGACATCGGCTACGCCCTGTTCCTGGTGAGCGCCGACGAACAGGACTACAACCACGAACTCCTCGACCGCATCTCGGAGTCCTTCGACCCCGCCTAGCGACCAGGCGGCCCGGAGGGCGGCGGGGGCGTGCTGGTGGACGAACCGGCGCCGTGGTTGAAGCCGCCCGCCTCGTCCTGGGTGAGCGAGGGCGTGGGCGGGTGGCCGCGCAGGTGCTCGATGGCGCGCTCCAGGTCGGCCAGGAACAGGTCGCCCATGTCCCGGCTGAAGCCGTGCCGCACCAGCACGCGCTGGATGACCTCGTCCTGGCGGTCCACGGGCAGCGGGTAGGCGGGGACCAGCCAGCCCCGGGTGCGCAGGCGGTCGGCGAGGTCGTAGAGGGTGAAGGGCTCGTCGCCGACCATCCGCCACGCCACGGCGCTGATGCCCCGGTCCGGGTCGCCGCCGTGGATGATCTCGAACGGGCCCATGGCGGCCACCCGCTCGGCCAGGTGCCGGGCCGTCTCCGTCTGGGCCCCGTGCACGCGCCGGTAGCCCTCGCGGCCCAGGCGGACGAAGTCGTAGTACTGCGAGACGACCTGCCCGCCGGGGCGTGAGAAGTTCAGGCTGAAGGTGGCCTCCTCCCCGCCCAGGTAGTTGACCCGGAACACGAGGTCCTCCGGCAGGTCCTCGGCGGTGCGCCAGATCGCCCACCCCGCGCCGAGCGGGGCCAGTCCGGTCTTGTGGCCGGAGGCGTTGATCGAGCGGACCCGGGGCAGCCGGAAGTCCCAGACCAGGTCGGGCTCGGTGAACGGGGCGACGAACGCGCCGTTGGCCCCGTCCACGTGCACGCGGATGTCGTGGCCGGTGCGCTCCTCGAAGCGGTCCAGGGCCTGTGTGATGCCACGGACGTCCTCGAAGAGCCCGGTGAAGGTCTGGCCGAAGTTGCAGACCACCATGATGGTGTTCTCGTCGCAGTGACGCTCGACGTCGTCCGGTTCCAGCACGTACCTGTCACCGCGCAGGGGGACCTGGCGGAGCTCGACGTCGAAGTAGCGGGCGAACTTCTCCCAGCACACCTGGACCGGCCCGCAGACGAGGTTGGGTCGGTCGGTGGGCCGGCCCGCCGCCTCGCGGCGCTCGCGCCAGGCGAACTTGGCGGCGAGCCCGCCGAGCATGGCGGCCTCGCTGGAACCGGTGGTGGAGGTCCCCAGGGTCCCGGCCGGGTCGGGGGAGTGCCACAGGTCGGCGAGCATGCGCACACAGCGCCGCTCCAGCTCGGCGGTCTGGGGGTACTCGTCCTTGTCGATCATGTTCTTGTCGAGCGACTCGTCCATGAGCCGGTGCACCTCGGGCTCCACCCAGGTGGTGCAGAAGGTGGCGAGGTTCATCCGGGAGACGCCGTCGAGCATGAGCTCGTCGTGGACCAGTTGGTAGGCGACGCGCGCCTCGGTGCCCAGGCGCGGGAAGCCGTCCTTGGGTGCGCCGTGGCGCATCAGCCACTCCGCGTAGACGTCGGCGTCGCTGTCGTCCTCGTGCCCGCCCATCCGCGCCCCCGTGCTCACCGTGATGCCATGGTCGCCACCAGTATGCGATCCGGAGTCCCCTCCGGACGGGAGGACCCGCGCGGCGTCAGCCCCGGTCCTCGTCGAGGAGCCTGGCGTCGTGCACCAGCAGGGCGATCTGCACGCGGTTGTTCAGGTCCAGCTTGGTGAGGACGCTGGACACGTGGGTCTTGACCGTCGGCACGCTCAGGAACAGCCGTGCGGCGATGTCGGCGTTGGACCGCCCCTCGCCGACGGCGACCGCCACCTCGGTCTCCCGCCCGTTCAGCACCGACAGGCGGGCCCTCGCCCGGTCCGCGCGTGCTCCCTGATCGGTCTGGGCGACCCGGTCCATGAGCCGCCGCGTCACGTTCGGCGACAACACGGGGAAGCCCCGCGCCACCCGCCGCACCGACTCCACGATCTCCTCGGGCGGGGTGTCCTTGAGCAGGAACCCCGCGGCCCCCGCCCGCAGGGCGCGCAGCACGTGCTCGTCGGCGTCGAAGGTGGTGAGCACCAGCACCTCCGGTGGGTCGGGCAGGGCACGCAGCCGCTCGGTGGCGGTCAGGCCGTCCACCGTGGGCATGCGGATGTCCATCAGGACCACGTCCGGCGAGTGCTGCTCGACCAGCTCCTGGACCGCGCCGCCGTCCTCGGCCTCGGCGAGCACGCGCACGTCCGGGGCGCCGCCCATCATCATCACCAGACCGACCCGTACCAGGGCGTCGTCGTCGACGATCACCACACCGATCCGTCGGTCCACGTCCCGCTCCGTTTCGCTCATGAGGGCCACGGTAGCCAGGCGGAAAGGCGCCAGCCACCATCGGCGGTCGGGCCGTACTCCAGGCGGCCGGAGGCGAGGGAGACCCGCTCGGCCAGGCCGACCAGGCCCTGGCCGCCCCCGGGCGCCTCGGTGACCGCCTCCGGGTCGTGGACGGCGGGTCCGTTGCCCACCTCCACGTTCAGCCCCCGGCCGGGGGACCCGGAGATCCGCACGGACGTACGGGCGCCGCTGGCGTGTTTGCGGGCGTTGGTCAGCCCCTCCTGGACGATCCGGTACGCGGTGCGCCCGGTGCGTTCGGGGACCTCACCGGAGTACTCCTCCACGAGGTCCACCCCGGCGCCGGTGTCGCCGGCCTCGGTCACCAGCTGGGAGAGGTCGGCCATCGTGGGCTGTGGAAGCTCGCCCACCGGCGCGCGCAGCACCCCGATCACCTCGCGCAGGTCCTGGAGGGCCTGGTGGGCGCTCTCCCGGATCACCCCGGCGGAGCGGGCGACCTCTTCGGCCGGGGCGTTCGGCCGGTACTCCAGGGCGCCGGCGTGCACGCTGAGCAGAGAGAGCCGGTGCCCCAGGACATCGTGGATCTCCCTGGCGATCGACTCGCGGACCCGGTGCTGGGCCTGTTCGGCGCGCAGCTGGGCCTCGGCCTCGGCGTGCGCGGCCCGCTCCCGCAGGGAGTCGAACAGCTGGCGGCGGTGCTGCACCGAGAGGCCCCATCCGGCGGCGGCGCCCTGGAAGACGGCGCTCAGCAGGAACGTCGTCACGACGGGGGTTCCGTGCGGGTCGGGGTGGACCAGGGCGCCCACGTACGATGCCAGGAAGCTCAGGCCGAGCACCGTCAGCCCCACCCTGGGCGGGCGGTGGACGCACAGGGAGAACAGGGCGACGAGCATCGCCCCCATCGCCAGCTGGGACACCGCTGAGGCCGCCACGAGGACCACGGCGATCCCCACCGGCCAACGGCGCCGCCACCACAGTGCCGTGCAACAGGCGAGGGCGACCAATTGCTCGGTGACCCTGAGTGGGTCGGGCGGAACCGGCGGAGGGGGTTCCCCGGGCAGGGTCACCACGCCCAGCAGCCCGAATCCGAGCGCCGTCAGGAACATCAGGGAGTCCACGACCCAGTCGCGCGCGCCGCGCCGGTACCGCTGCCGGGAGGAGGTCGTGTCGTTCATCGTCTCGGAGTCTATGGAGTGGACGACCCGCAGGTGAGGGGACGGGGCCGACTCGATACCGATGGCCGCCCGGGTCGCTACTTTGGTCGCGTGGCGGCCCCCGGGAGAAGACCTCGGAAGGGCGCGCGGCCACCTCGCGGCCGATCCGCGCGAGGGTGCGGGCTCCCTAGCCTCGTGTCATGCGCAGAGCACTCCAGGGCCTGGGTGCCCTTCTCACCCTCATGGGCATCAGCGGGGCCGTCGACCACCTCTGGACGCAGCCGATCCTCGGGATCGTGCTCAACGCCTTCAACCGCCTGGTGGTCCGCAACGTCGCCGTGCTCCAGGAGAACGCCCTGCTCGCCAACCTGGGGCTGGCGGCCTGCGGGATCGTCCTCGTCGTCTGCGTGGAGTCGCTGACACACTCCCGCGGGCGCGGCTGAGACCCCCGCGTCCGCCCCTGACACGGACCGGTCCCACCGTTTCGCGCTCGTTTGGCCCCCGGGAGTGGGTACCGTCAGCAGGCGGAGCACCCGCGCGTGAACCTGGGGGATCACCCGATGAGCACACTGGTCACCGGCGCCACCGGACAGGTGGGTCGACGTGTCCTGACCGAACTGCGCAGACGCGGCCTGCCCGCGGCCGGTGCCTCCAGGGACGGTGAGGTGCGGTTGGACTGGACCGACACCACCAGCTGGGAACCGGCGCTGAAGGGGGTGGAGAGTCTCTTCGTGACCGTTCCCATGGCCAGTGGGCTGGCCGACCGGGCGGGGGCCTTCCTGGAGAAGGCCGCCGGGTCCGGGGTCCGAACGGCGGTGCTGACCACCGCGATGGGGACCGAGAACGGCCCGCCCGACTCCGAGCAGCGGGTCCTGGAACGCAGGGTCCGGGAGCTGTTCGACCACTGGACGGTGGTCCGCCCCAACTGGCTGGACCAGGACTTCACCGAGGGCCTTTTCGCCCGGCTGGCGCGCTCGCGCAACGGGCGCCTGGAGCTGCCGCTGCGCAAGCAGGCAGCGGTCAGCTTCGTGGACGCGCGCGACGTCACCAACACCGTCGTCGCGGCGCTCACCGACGACTCCCACCACGGCCGGGAGTACACGCTCACCGGGCCCGCCCCCGTCACTTTCCGCGAGGTCGTGCGGATGACCAAGGGGACCGAGAGCCCCGTGTGGCGGTACAAGAAGCTCGACGAGGCCGGGTTCTACTTCCGGGCCACCAACATGGGTTGGTCGGACCGGTACGTGGACACCCTCAACGAACGGTTCCGGGCCGTGGCCAACGGTCAGGCGGCGGTGGTCACCGGCGACGTCCGCCGCGCCCTGGGCCGTGACCCCGTTCCCATGGCGAAGTTCGTCCGCGAGTCGGTGCACTGACCCGGAAGGGGCGAACGCCCGCCTCCCCGAGCCCGGGAGCCGGAGGCGGGCGTCGTGAGGCCGACGGCCTACTTCAGGAGCTGGCGGGCCATCACCATGCGCTGGATCTGGTTGGTGCCCTCGTAGATCTGGGTGATCTTGGCGTCGCGCATCATGCGCTCCAGCGGGAAGTCCTTCACGTAGCCCGCGCCGCCCAGGAGCTGCACGGCGTCCGTGGTGATCTCCATGGCGGCGTCGGAGGCGTAGCACTTGGCGGCGGCGCCGAAGAAGGCGAGGTCGTCGTCCCCGCGCTCGGACTTGGCGGCGGCCACGTAGACCATCTGCCGGGCGGTCTCCAGCTTCATGGCCATGTCGGCGAGCATGAACTGGATGCCCTGGAACTCGGCGATCGCCTTGCCGAACTGCTCGCGCTCCTTCACGTAGGCCACGGCGTGGTCCAGGGCGCCCTGGGCGATGCCGACGGCCTGAGCGCCGATGGTGACGCGGGTGTGGTCCAGGGTGCGCAGGGCGATCTTGAGGCCCTCGCCCGGGGCGCCGACCATGCGGTCGCCGGGGAGGCGCACGTCGTCGAAGAACAGCTCACGGGTGGGGGAGCCCTTGATGCCGAGCTTGCGCTCGGGCTCGCCGAGGGTCAACCCGGCGTCGTCGGCGTGGACCACGAAGGCGGAGATGTTGCGGCCGCGTTTGCCCTCGGGGTCGGTGACGGCCAGGACGGTGTAGTACTCGCTGACACCGGCGTTGGTGATCCAGGACTTCTGGCCGTTGAGGATCCAGTCGTCGCCCTTGGGGGTGGCCAGGCTGCGCATGGACGCGGTGTCGGAACCGGCCTCGCGCTCGGACAGGCCGTAGGAGAACATCGCCTCGCCGCGCGCCACCGGCGGCAGGTAGCGCTGCTTGACCTCCTCGGAGGCGCCCAGGATCAGCGGCATGGTGCCGAGCTTGTTCACCGCCGGGATGAGTGAGGAGGAGGCGCACACGCGGGCGACCTCCTCGATGATGACGCAGGTCGCGAGCGCGTCAGCGCCCATGCCCTCGTAGTCCTCGGAGATGTGTGCGGCGTGGAAGTCGGTGGCGACCAGGGCGTCCAGCGCGTCCTGCGGGAAGGCGGACTTCTCGTCCACCTCGGCGGCGTGCGGGGCGATCTTGTCCTCGGCCACGGAGCGGACCGCGGCCCGCAGCTCCTCGTGCTCCTCGTTGGTCTTGAACAGGTCGAAGTCGCCCATCACGCTCTCCTCGCTTGGCACCGCGTGCCTGAATATGGCATCCGGTGCCAGGGTAGGAGATGATCGGTGCGAAGTACACAGACGGGGCGGATACCTTGGCGCCGGACGAATCGCCGGGAACGAGCGGGGGAGGTGGGCGTGGCGACGACGCGTGTGTCGACCCGCGAGGCGGTGCTCGCGGCCGTGCGGCTGTTCACCGACGAGGGCTTCGACGGGACCACCATGGACGGCATCGCCGCGGCCACCGGGGTGAGCCGACGCAGCCTCTTCCGCAGGTTCGGCTCCAAGGAGGACCTCCTCTTCGCCGAGCACGACGAACTCTTCGAGACGGTCGTGCGCTACATGGAGGCCTCCCCCGAGGCCCCGACGGCCACGGTGGTCACCGCCGCGCGCCTGGTCTTCCAGGGTTACGTGCGCGACCCCGAGATCACCGTCCCCCGGTACCGGCTGGTGCGCGCCCACCCCAGGCTGCGGGACCGGGAGGTGGCGATGACCGCCAGGTACCAGGCCGCGTTCAGCCGCTACCTGGCCCAGAGCGCGGGGGACGACCGGCCCTCCCTGGAGGTCGAGATGGTCGCCGCCGCCGTCATCGCCGCCCACAACCACGTGCTGCGCGGCTGGCTGCGCGCGCCCGGGGACGCGGGGGTGTGGGACCGCTTCGACGAGGCGATGACCAGGATCGCCGACCTCGCCGCGCCCCTGATCGGCGGCGCCGGAGCGGAGCGGGGCGGCCCGTCCGCGCGGGCCGCGGGCGAGGGGGAGCGCGTCCTGGTGGCGGTCTACCCGAGCGGCACGGACCCCTCCGACCTGCTGCGACGGGTCTCCGAGGCGGTCGAGCGGGACCGGTAGCCCGATCGGGTCCCAGCCACACCCACGCGCGCGTAGGCTGGACGGGGCCGAAAACAGGGCAGCACACGAGGCGGGGCGGCAGCGCAGATGAGCGTGGACACGGCGGGAGCGACCAAGCAGGAGTCCGAGGTCGCCCAGGAGGCGGAGCGGCGGCGGACCTTCGCGGTCATCTCCCACCCCGACGCCGGTAAGTCGACGCTGACCGAGGCGCTGGCGCTGCACGCCGCGGCCATCTCCTCCGCCGGAGCCGTGCACGGCAAGGGCGATCGCAAGGGCGTCACCTCGGACTGGATGGACATGGAGCAGGACCGGGGGATCTCCATCACCTCGGCCGCGCTGCGCATCGACTACGACGACCGCGTCCTCAACCTGCTGGACACCCCCGGCCACGCCGACTTCTCCGAGGACACCTACCGGGTGCTCTCGGCGGTCGACTGCGCGATCATGCTGCTGGACTCGGCCAAGGGCCTGGAGCCGCAGACCCTCAAGCTCTTCGACGTGTGCCGGGCCCGCAAGATGCCGGTCATCACGTTCGTGAACAAGTGGGACCGGCCGGGCCGCGAGCCGCTGGAACTCCTCGACGAGATCGAGCAGCGCATCGGCCTGCGCCCGACCCCGCTGAACTGGCCGGTGGGCATCGCGGGCGACTTCCGCGGCCTGGTCGACCGCACGAGCGGCACGTACACCAAGATGACGCGGACCCCCGGCGGCGCCCAGAAGGCGATCGAGGAGGTCCTGGACTCCGATCGCGCCGCCGAGGTCGAGCTGGACGCCTGGGAGCAGGCCAAGGAGGAGATCGAACTCCTCGAGGCCCTGGGCGCCGACTTCGACCACGAGTCCTTCATGGCGGGCGAGTCCTCCCCGGTGCTGTTCGGCGCCGCGCTGTCCAACTTCGGGGTGGGCCAGCTGCTGGACACCGTCGTGGGCCTGGCCCCCGCACCGTCGGCCAAGGTCGACGACAAGGACCGCACGCGCCGGGTGGAGCAGCCCTTCTCCGGCCAGGTCTTCAAGATGCAGGCCAACATGGACAAGAACCACCGGGACCGGATGGCGTTCGTGCGGGTCAGCTCGGGCCGGTTCGACCGGGGCATGGTGCTCACGCACGCGCCCACCGGCCGCCCCTTCGCCACCAAGTACACCCAGGCGGTGTTCGGCTCGGACCGCTCCACCATCGACACGGCCTTCCCGGGCGACGTGATCGCCCTGGTCAACGCGCACGCGCTGGCGGTGGGGGACACCCTGTTCGACGGCCCCAAGGTCTCCTTCCCGCCGATCCCCAGCTTCGCGCCCGAGCACTTCGTGGTGGCGCGCGCGGTGGACGCGGGCAAGTACAAGCAGTTCCAGCGCGGTATCGCCCAGCTCGACGCCGAGGGCGTGGTGCAGGTGCTCACCTCCGACGTGCGAGGTGAGCAGGCCCCGGTGCTGGCGGCGGTCGGCCCGCTCCAGTTCGACGTGGTCAGGCACCGGATGGAGCAGGAGTTCCGCAGCCCGATCGAGGCCTCACCGTTGGAGTACTCGGTGGCTCGCCGCACGGACGAGGAGTCCGCGCCGACGCTGCACGCGCTGTCCGGGGCCGAGGTCCTGCGGCGCCGTTCGGACGGTGAACTGCTGGTCCTGGTCCACAACAAGTGGCGTCTGCGCGTCATCGAGCGGGACCACCCCTCGCTGTTCATGGAGGCGTTGCTCGCCGGTGGTGTCGACGAGGGCGAGTAGCGCCCGTCACCGGCTGTACACCGCGGGCCGGATTCTCCGGCATTGCGTGAAGTCATTGTTTACCGGCGGTGAATGCCGGTCACCCGTTGTCGGCTCCGGTCACGTTCGGTGTGCCATTCGCCGTGCCCTGTTCGGGGTCGTCGCCCGGCTGTGACGAGAGGGACGAATGCCACGTCCGGGACGCGTGTGAACTCTCGTGCGCGGGGCACATACTCAGGTCCCCGGAGTACCGGGGACGGCACTCGCAGGGTGGCCGCCGCACCGCCTCCGGGCTGCGCAGAGGCCAAGATCACCGAGTCGGGGGTGCCCCGCCTCAGCCCTTGTGATCAGGGCGAAGGTACCCTGAGGGCAGGCCGCTAGGGCGTGTTCGAACACCTGGCCGCACCGAGTTCCGTTCGGGTATGTCCGCATCTGTGAAGGGCGGTCCGAAGAGCGGCTCCGGGTGCGTCCCGCGTGGGGGTTCGGGGCGCCCAGGGGACCGGTTCAGGAGGCCAGGGACGGATGGCGGGAGAACCCCGTCGGCGTCCGTGATGTCTCAGGGCGATCACGGCGTTATCGACGTTCGGCAAAGTCTGTAAATCTTCACTCCACGGTAATTCTGATCACGTCTGGGTATGTGTTGCATGTCACCTGTTCGTGAATCGGTGAAACTTATATGATTTTGCTTAACCGTCGTTTAACAAAACAGAACAATAACGAGTGAACAAGTCGCGGCGGCGGATCGCCTCGCGTCTGACGCACCTCACGTATCCCCCGCCTGGAAAGGTTGACCTCGGGCATGAGCGATGACAAAGAGCGCACGGTGGAGCTCCACTACGAGGGCGGCGTGCTGAAGCTGCCGGTTTTCACCGGTACCGAGGGTGAGAGCACCATCGAGCTGAAGACCCTGCTGGGGTCGACCGGTATGACGACCCTGGACCCTGGGTTCGGCAACACCGCTTCGTGTAGCTCGAAGATCACCTACATCGATGGGGCCGCGGGCATCCTGCGTTACCGCGGGTACCCGATCGAGGACCTCGCCGTACACAGCACCTTCCTCGAGTCCGCCTATCTGGTGATCTACGGCGAGCTGCCGGAGCCCGGCCAGCTCAAGGAGTTCTCCGAGCAGCTGCGCGACAACTCCGACATCCCGGCCGACATGGGCGCGTTCATCGACGCGATGCCCCGTAACGGCCACCCCATGGCACTGATCTCCAGCGCCGTGAACACCCTCGCCGCGTACTACGACGACAGCGTGGACCCGGACGACGAGAACCAGGTCGAGCTCGCCACGATCCGGCTGATGGCCAAGCTGCCGACGATCGCGGCCCGCATCTACCGCAACTCCATCGGCGAGTCGCCGATCGCCCCGGACCCCTCGCTCGACTACGTCGACAACTTCATCCGGATGACCTTCGGCGACGAGGCCCCCACCGGTGAGCTCGGCGAGCTGTTCAACAAGGCCGTCGGCATGCTGCTGGTGCTGCACGCCGACCACGAGCTGAACTGCTCCACGGCCACCGTGCGCGTGGTGGGCTCCTCCAAGGCCGACATCTACGCCAGCGTCGCCTCGGGCATCAACGCCCTGTCCGGCCCCTCCCACGGCGGCGCCAACCAGGCCGTCCTGGAGATGCTGGAGGAGATCCGCGACTCCGGTATCTCCATCGAGGACTTCCTGGAGAAGGTCAAGGCCCGCGAGATGCGTCTCATGGGATTCGGCCACCGGGTCTACAAGAACTTCGACCCGCGCAGCAAGGAGATCAAGGTTCTGGCCAGCCAGATCCTCGACAGCCACGACAACCCCGACGAGCTCTTCGCGCTCGCCCTCAAGCTCGAGGCCGCCGCGCTCCAGGACTCGTACTTCACTGAGCGCAAGCTCTACCCGAACGTCGACTTCTACACCGGCGTCATCTACCGCACCATGGGCTTCCCGAGCAACATGTTCACCGTGTTGTTCGCCATCGGCCGCCTGCCCGGCTGGGTCGCCCACTACCGCGAGCAGCTCAGCGACCCGGCCTTCCGGATCGCCCGCCCGCGTCAGCACTACATCGGCTCCGCCGAGCGCCGCTACCCCGGTCAGGGCTGACCCCGCCGGAGTACCTCGACCGCCCGCCCACGTCACTGACGAGGGCGGGCGTTCGTTTTCCAGGGTCTGTGTGGAGTGCGCGCCGGGCGTCCCAGTTCCAGGTGAGGAACCTCCCTTGCCGTGTATTTTGCGTACTTTCTGTCATCCGTATGCGACGTTAAGGGAAGTGGCAGAGGGTGACCCCGCACACGAGCGGGACCACACGAGGAAGGGGGCCTGGTCATGGTCCGGTACGCGTTGACAGGCGACATACTCGGAGAACTGAGCCGTCACTGGTGGGTCCTGGTCGTACGCGGTGTGGTCGCGGTGGTCTTCGGTCTGCTGGCCCTGGTCTGGCCCGGGGCGAGCCTGCTGGCCCTGGCGATCATCTTCGGTGTCTTCGCGCTGGTGGACGGGGTCGCGCTCGCGTTCACCGCCTACCGCGCCACACCGGGGAGCCGGTTGTCGCTGGGCGTCCAGGCCGGACTGAGCATCGTCCTGGGTCTGCTCGCCCTCACCTGGCCGATGGCCGCGATCATCGCCATCGTCTTCCTGATCGGCGCCTGGGCGATCGTCACCGGTGTCGCTGAGATCGTCACCGCCGTGCGCCTGCGCGCCCACATCAGCTCCGAGTGGCTGCTGATCTTCGTCGGCGCCCTCTCGGTGATCTTCGGTCTCCTGATGTGGTTCTGGCCGTTGGCGGGCGCGGAGGCGATCATGCTGGTCGTCGGTGTGTACGCGATCGTGTTCGGTGTGGTCATGGCGGTCGCGGGCTTCCAGCTGCGCGGCGCCACGGGCGGCGTCCGGTCGACCAGCGAGCAGGACACCGTCGCCACCGCGGACGCCGACACCGACGCGGACCTCGACGGGGCGGGCGGTGCCACGGCCGCCACCGGGGAGGACGCCGAGCGTCCGGTGAGCGCGTTCGACGAGGGGTACGCGGGCGGCTACACCGACGGCTACCGGGGCGAGGGGAGCGACACCGAGCAGGCGCCCGGGGACGACGAGACCGCCTCGCCCCGCTCGGGACGCCACAGGGCCCCGAAGAAGGGCCCGAACGACCCCGGGACCCCGTAGGGCCGGGGAACCGTGGCCCGAGCCCGGAGCCGGGGCCACGGGCGGCTCAGCCGCCGCTGACGAGGAGGGGGCCGCGCCGGTCGACCTGGCTGCCAGGGACGACCAGCGCGGCCTTCTCCTGCTGCCATGCCCGGAAGTGGGGGGACCGCCGGTGCTCCGCCAGCGCGGCCTCGTCCGCGAACACCTCGTACACCCAGAAGGCGTCCGGGTCCCCGGGGTCGCCGACCACGTCGAAGCGCCAACAGCCGGGCTCCTCCCGCAGGGCGTGCGCGGCGTTGCGGGAGATCCCGGCGAGGAAGTCCTCGCGGCGGCCCGGCAGGGCGCGGATCGAGATGACCAGTGCGACGGGGGAAGCGGTCACGTGGGGTCCTTCCTGGCGGGGGGTGGCCTCGAAAAAGCGCTGGACGTCCGGGCAGGGCTGCCCTAACCTGGCGCGCATGTACTTCCAGCAGATCTACGGCTAGGACCCGGCGTCCACGACGCCCCGCGCCGTCCCCTCGGGGGACCGGCGCACCCCAGTCCTACCCGTAGACGATCCTCTGGAGAAGTACCTTGACCCGCCGCCTTCACATCGCCATGGTCGGTGTCCCCGCCGTGAGCCACGTCCTGCCCAGCCTGGAGATCATCCGGGAGCTGGTCGACCGCGGCCACCGGGTCACCTACGCCAACGACCCCGTGGACCGGGTCGGCGAGCTGATCGCCTCGACCGGCGCCGAACTCGTCCGCTTCACCACCACGCTGCCCACCGGCGACGAGGAGTGGTCCGACGACCCCGTCGAGGGGATGGACGTCTTCCTCGACGACGCGATCAACGTGCTGCCCGTTCTGCGGGACGCCTACGACGAGGACCGTCCCGACCTCCTCCTGTACGACATCGGCGGGTACGCCGCCCGGGTCCTGGGCGTCAACTGGGGCGTCCCGACCGTCCAGCTCTCACCCACCTACGTGGCCTGGGCCGACCACGGGGACACCGTCATGGAGTGGCTGCGCGCGCGGCCCGGCGCCACCGAGCACTTCGCGAAGTTCGACGCCTGGCTGGCCGAGAACGGGGTCACGGGGCTGGACCACGCGAGCTTCGCCGGGGCCCCGGACCGGGCCCTGGCCCTGATCCCGCGCGAGATGCAGCCCTTCGCCGACACGGTCTCGGACGCGGTCACTTTCGTGGGCCCGTGCCTGGGCGCGCGCGGGGACCAGGGCACCTGGCGGCGCCCCGAGGGGGCCGAGCGGGTGCTGCTGGTGTCCATGGGGTCGGCCCTGACCCGGCTGCCCGGGTTCTACCGCGAGTGCCTGCGTGCCTTCGGCGACCTGCCGGGCTGGCACGTGGTGCTCCAGGTCGGCCGGTTCGTGGGCATCGACGAGCTGGGCGAGGTCCCCGCCAACGTCGAGGTGCACTCCTGGGTGCCGCAGCTGGACGTCCTCCGCCAGGCGGACGCCTTCGTCACCCACGCGGGGATGGGCGGCTCCAGCGAAGGCCTGTACACGGCCACACCGATGATCGCGGTGCCCCAGGCGACGGACGGGTTCGACAACGCCGACCACCTCGAGGCGGCCGGGGTGGCCCGTCGGATCGACTCGGCGGACGCCACGGCCGAGGTACTGCGCTCGGCCCTGCTGGACCTGACCTCGGACCCGGAGGTGGCCGCGCGCCTGGCGGCGATCAGCGCCCGGCTCCGGGACGGCGGCGCCTCGTACGCGGCCGACCTCATCGAGGCCGAGGCCGCCGAGTAGTCCGGGACGGCGCCCCCACCAACGCGGTGCGCCGCGCCCACTCGGGCACGGCGCACCGCGGTGGCGTTCCACCAGGACTCCGGGCCGCTCCACGACGGCCGTCATCACCAGTCACCAGGAGGAACCACGATGGACCACCTCGTCGTCGTCACCGGCGGCCCGGGTTCGGGCAAGACGACGCTGATCGACCATCTGGCCGGGCTCGGCCACCGGCGCACGGTCGAGGCGGGTCGCGCGATCATCCGCGACCAGCGGGAGATCGACGGACCCGGCCTGGCCTGGCGGGACGACGCCCTCTTCGCCGAGCTGATGCTGGCGTGGGAGATGCGATCCCACCGTGAGGCCGCCGAGCACGACGGGCTGGTCCTGTGCGACCGGGGCGTCCCCGACCTGGTCGGGTACCACCGCCTGCGGGGACTGCCCGTGCCCGCACACCTGTGGGCGGCCACCCGTGCGTTCCGCTACCGGCGCACGGTGTTCGTCGCCCCGCCCTGGCCGGAGATCTTCGCCGGGGACACCGAACGCCACCAGTCGCCGGAGGAGGCCGAACGGACCTTCGAGGCGATGTGCGAGGCCTACCCGGCCTGCGGGTACGAACTGGTCACCCTGCCCCGCGTCCCCGTCGCCGACCGAGCACGCTTCCTCCTGGACCACCTGGACGGCTAGGGCTCAAGGGACATGCCGCGGGCGTTCAGGAGGTCGCTCAGGATGTCGGTGCCCGTGGGGCCCATGCCGTGCAGCCGCAGCAGCTCGGTCTCACTCACCCCGTCCAGCTGTTCCAGATGCGTGTACCCGGCGCGGTTCAGGGCCCTGCGTGCAGGGGCGCCGATACCGGGGAACTCTTCCTCTGTTCTGTCCATGCCGTTGTCGTACCCAGCGGACGGGATACCTGAGATGACATGTGTGTTGCGTTTGTGGCCGCTCGTGGCCGTAAACGCGGGAGTCCCTTGTGGTTCGGAGTGGGCGCGGCCACACTCTTGTCCTAGGTAACGGGAGAAATCGGTGCGGTCCGCGGTCCGCTGGAGGTGTTTCGTCGGGTGGGCAGGGACGCGGATCCCGAGGTGACGCCGATGAGCTGGGAGGTTCTCGACCACGCCATCAACCATGTGCGGGGCGAGGCCGACCGCATCAAGCTCCGTCTCGCGGACCTGGACCAGCACGTGGGACACCGGCTGCTCAGGGACGCCGACCTCGAGGGCGGTACCCGTGAACGCTGGGAGCACGCCGCCGCACACCTCCACAGCCTGTGGACGGTTCACGGAGCCTTCGCGCTCGTGCTGGACCGCGCGAACCTGGTCCGCGAACTCGGCGGCGAGGATCCCCAGAGGGAACTCGCCTTCCTGCTGAGGGGCCAGTCCGTCACCCTGCCGCTGGACCGCGGACCCCTGCTCGAACGCGGTCTGCTCGATCCCGACTCCGAACGCGTCACCATCGCCGAGGCCATCGCGCGGATGTCGGCCGACTACGACAAGGCCACGGAGGTCATCTCGGCGGTGGAGACCGCCTGGGACGTCCTGCACCCCCGGCTCGCGGAGCTGGAGACCATGTGGCAGGAGGTCTGCACCCTCTCGGACCAGGTGGAACTGGGCGAGGACGAACACGAGGGTCTGCGCCGACAGCTTGTCCGGGTGGGGGAGACCGTTCGCCGGGACCCGCTCGTCCTGGTCGTCGAGGCCCGTGTGGACACCTCGTCACTGGACCACCTCCGGGGACTCCTGGCCCGCACCCGTGGCGAACTCCGCGACGCGCTGAGGATGCGCGACTCCTACTCCGAGAGCGTGGCCCGCCTGGTCTCGGCCATCGACGACGTCGAGCAGGCCCTCCGGCGCGCGCGTGCACTGCGGGAACGGGTCGTGGCGAAGATCTCCGAACCCGGGGCCATGGACGTCCCCGACCCGGTTCCGGGGCTGCGCGCCGCCCTGTTGGAGATGGACCTCCTGCGTTCCCGGAGCGACTGGCGGGGTCTGGGCGCCCGTCTGGGCCGGGTCCAGCACGACGTGCACCAGGCCAGCGACGCCGCACAGGAGTGCGAGCGCAACCTCTCGGAGCTCTTCGCGCGCCGGGCCGAGCTTCGCGGCCGTCTGGACGCCTACCGGGCCCGCGCGGTCCGCCTCGGTCTGGCCGAGCACGAACGGCTCTCCGGACTCCACGGCCGCGCGCACTGGAAACTGTGGAAGGCCCCCTGCGACCTGCGAGCGGCCACCAGGGCGCTCTCCGCCTACCAGAGGTCGCTTCTGGAACTTTCGGGAAGCGATTCCCCGGACGACAGAACCAGACCGGGATACGGGGCGTCTGACGGCGAGACTGATGGTGGTGTGACCTAGATGACCATGTGCACTTCCCCCGGCTGCCAGGGCCAGATCGAGGACGGCTTCTGCGTGGTGTGCGGACTGGCCCCGGTGGGCGTACGTCCTCCCTCCCCGACCCCAACGGCGCCGCGTCCGCCGGTGTCCGGACCGCGGCGCGCGGCCGTCCGGAACCAGGACCCCGTCGACGAGCGGACCCAGCCCTCCTACGCGCCCCACCGGGCCCCCGGTCGGCGGTGGTCCGTCGGCGGCTCCGACGCGTCGTCCGTCCCCTCCTCGGGTGCCTCCTCGGGAGGTTCCACACGGGACTCCGACGGCGACGACGCGGCCGTGCACTCCCACCCGATCAGCTCGGGGAACATCCGCCTGTCCGGCCGGTCCGGACCGAGCAGCGGCTCCGGGACCATCGGTACCTCGCCCAGCGGGAGCGGCGGATCCGGCCGCGGCGCCCGGCGCGGCATGCTCGGCCTCGGCCTGCTCCAGGTCCCCCTGGTCCCGGCCCACAACCCCTCCGACGCGATCATGACCAACCCGGTCGTGTCGGAGAAGAACCGGTTCTGCGGCAACTGCTCCGAGAAGGTCGGCCGGTCGCGCGGTGAACAGCCGGGCCGCACCGAGGGGTTCTGCCGTCAGTGCGGAACCCAGTTCTCCTTCACCCCCAAGCTGGTCGAGGGCGACGTGGTGGGCGGCCAGTACCAGGTGCTCGGCTGCCTGGCCCACGGCGGCCTCGGGTGGATCTACCTGGCCCGTGACCTCAACGTCAACAACCGCTGGGTGGTCCTCAAGGGCCTGCTCAACGCCGGTGACGCCGAGGCGCACAAGGCGGCCGCGGCGGAGCGCGCGTTCCTCTCCGAGGTCGAGCACCCCAACATCGTCAAGATCATCAACTTCTCCCAGCACCCGGATCCGCGCACCGGAATCCCGGGCGGCCACATCGTCATGGAGTACGTGGGCGGCAAGTCCCTGCGGGAACTGCTGGTCGAACGCCGGGCGAACGGCTCGGCCGAGGAGGTCCTCCCCCTCGGCCAGGTGATCGCCTACGGCCTGGAGTGCCTGCGCGCCCTGGGCTACCTGCACTCCAGGGGCCTGCTCTACTGCGACTTCAAGCCGGACAACGTCATCCAGAGCGAGGAGCTGATCAAGCTCATCGACCTCGGTGGCGTCCGGCGCATGGACGACACGCTCAGCCCCGTCTACACGACCCCCGGCTACCGGGTGCCCGAGGGCGAGCTGCGCGGACCGGGCCCCACGGTGAGCGCCGACCTCTACTCGGTCGGCCGGGCCCTGGCCGTGCTCAGCTTCCACTTCAGCTTCATGCGCCAGCACCCGCACAGCATCCCCGACCGGCACGAGGTGCCCCTGCTCCAGCGGTTCGAGTCCTACGACCGCTTCCTGCGCCGGGCCACCAACATCGACCTGGAGGCCCGCTTCCACGACGCCGGGGACATGGCCGACCAGCTCACCGGGGTGCTCCGCGAGGTCCTGTCCGACATCGAGGGCACCCCGCACCCGGCGGCATCGGTGCTCTTCGGCGGTGAGAGCTTCACCCTGGTCTCCGACGTGGGGACGCACAACGCCGACCGCATGCTGAGTCCGCCACCGCCCACCGAGTCCGCGGGGATGCTGCCCGCCCCGCTCATCGACCCGTCCGACCCAGCGGCCCAGCTCCTGCGCAGCTTCGGCGGCATGTCCCCGGCCGAACTCATCCCGACCCTGCGAGCGGCCCAGACGCCGTCCCCCGAGACCCTCCTGATGCTCGCCCGGGCCCTGATCACGGTCGGCAGGCACGGCGAGGCCCTGGACGCCCTCCAGCAGTTCAGCACCGCGATCCCCGGTGACTGGCGGACGATGTGGTACCTCGCCGTCGCCGAGCTGAGTTCCGGCAGTTTCGAGGGAGCCCGGGGGCACTTCGACGAGCTCTTCGACCACCTCCCCGGGGAGGTGGCGCCCAAGCTCGGTCTGGCGCTGGCCTGTGAGCGGACCGGGGACCTGGAGACGGCCGCCCGCCAGTACTCCACGGTGTGGTCCACCGACCACTCGTACGTGAGCGCGGCCTTCGGACTGGCCAGGGTCAGGCTGGCCCAGGGCGACCGGGCCGCGGCCATCCGGGTCCTGGACGCCGTACCCGAGCTGTCCAGCCTGTACGTCCACGCCCAGACCGCGCTGATCGCCGCGCTCGCCACCGGCGCCACCGACGGCGCCGACCACGTGCGCGCGGGGGAACGACTCGACCGGATCGGGCTGGACAGCGAGTCCGCCGACCGGCTCGCCACCCGTGTCCTCGAAGCGGCCCTGGGCTGGCTGCGGGCGGGCGGCGCGGCCCCGGCCGGCCAGCGGCTCCTCGGTGGGGAGTTCACCGAGGAGGGCGTCCGAGCCAACCTGGAGCGCCGGTACCGGGCCCTGGCCCACCGCTCCAGCCGGACGCCGGAACGCCACGAGCTCATCGACAGGGCGAACTCCCTCCGCCCCGTGACACTGCTGTGAGAAGTGAAGGAACGGCGATGACCGAGGTACGGACCTGCCCTGCCTGCGCCGAAACGGTGTCGAAGGGCGACCTCTACTGTGAGGGCTGCGGCCGTACCCTCCCGGTGGACGCGCGCTCCGGGGTGGGGAAGGGCGGCCCGCCCGACCGCGTCCCCACCACGCCACAGGCGAGCATGACCGGGACCTTCCGCAGGGTCGTGTCCGCGGAGGACGAGACGGTGACGGTCGAACGCCCCGGGCTGGTCCCGGCCGAGGGCGCCCCCACCGCGCCCCAGGTGAGCCTGCAAGGCGCCGTCGACGACGTGTCCGCCGCGCCCGCCGTCTCCGCGTCGGGCCCCACTGTGTCGGCCGCCTCCGCCGCGTCCGCCACGTCCGCCGCGTCCGCCACGTCCGCCGCGCCCGTCTCGTCCGCCGCGCCCGTCTCGTCCAGCGCAGACGAGGCGCCGGGGTCGGACTGGGACGACGTCGACTCCCAGGCCACCCAGCCGGTGCGCCGGGACCCCGCCCCCGCCGAGCCGTCACCGTCGCCGAGCGTGGTCCCCGACTGGCCGCCGCCCGCCGTGGGCAGTGAACCGGTCTCGGTGGACGACCCCGACCTGTGCGTGTGGTGCCCCGGACGGGTCGCGGACGGGTACTGCGAGAAGTGCGGCTTCCTCCAACCCACCGGCCGGGACCACGTCGAGGTGCGCACCCCGCGAGCCTTCGGCGTCAGCGACCGCGGCCTGCGGCACAGACGCAACGAGGACGCCATGGCCGTCCGGGTCGTCGAGGACGACGCGCCGCACGCCGCCGGGACCGTCGTGGCCGTCGTCTGCGACGGGGTGTCCAGCTCCCCCCGCTCCGACGAGGCCTCCCGGGTCACCGCCGAGACAGGCGCGACCGTGCTCGCCGAACGCGTGCGACGGGGCGCGGACCCGCGCGAGGCCACCGCCACCGCGATGACCCGCGCGGCCGAGGCGGTGGCCGCGATCGCCGACTCACCCAGTTCCGCCCCGGCCTGCACCTTCGTGTCCGCGGTGGTGGACCCGGTCAGCGGCGCCGTCACGGTCGGCTGGGTCGGTGACAGCCGCGCCTACTGGATCTCCGGTGGTCCGGCCTCCAGCGCCTCCGCCCTGCTCACCCGGGACGACTCCTGGAGTGAGGCGATGGTGCAGATGGGCGCCCTCTCCCGGGAGGAGGCCATGCGCTCGGCCAACGCCCATGCGCTCATCGCCTGGATGGGAGCGGACTCGGGGGAGATCGACGCGCACATCTCCACCGTCACTCCGACCGGGCCCGGGGCCGTCCTGCTGTGCAGCGACGGCCTGTGGAACTACTACCCCGAGGCCCGGGACCTGACCGAGGCGGTGCCGGGGGCGTCGAGCGCACCGTGGGAGGCCTCCCGCACCTACGTCAGCCTCGCGCTGCGGGCCGGTGGCAAGGACAACATCACCGTCGTCGTCGTTCCCGTGCCCACCGACCAAGGGGGTCCCCGTGCCGGACAGGTCTGACCGCTCCGCCGAGCCCGAGTTCCGCGTCGAGATCGACCAGAACCCGTACCTGCCGCTGGGCGGGACGGAGGTGCACGCCGTGGTGAGCGTGACCTCGAACAGCCCCGTGCTGGTGGGTTCGTCGGTGCGGGCCTCGGAGGTGATCATCGTCGACACCTCCGGCTCGATGTACGGGGAGAAGATCAACGCGGCCAAGCGGGCGGCCCGCGCGGCCATCGAGACCCTGCGCGACGGGGTCCGCTTCGCCGTCGTGGCCGGGCACCGCGAGGCCGAGATGGTCTTCCCCGAGTCCGCCCGCCTGGTGGAGGTGGACGCCTCGACCCGGGCCGCGGCCCTCGAGGCAGTGGGACGGCTCCGCGCCGACGGCGGCACGCGCATGGGGAACTGGCTGCTCAGGGCGGCCGAGCTCTTCGACACCGCGGGCGACGGCATCCGGCACGCCATCCTGCTCACCGACGGTCAGAACAACGAGATGTCCGAGGTCTTCGAGAGGGTGCTCCAACGGCTCGAGGGCAGCTTCGTGTGCGACTGCCGGGGCGTGGGCACCGACTGGAAGGTGGAGGAGTTGCGCCGTATCGACGCCGCGCTGCTCGGCGGCGGCCCCGGCATCGTCGCCGACCCCGCCGATCTGGAGGCGGACTTCCGGGCGATGGCCCAGGCCTCCATGGGGAAGGCGGTGGCCGACGTGGCGCTGCGCCTGTGGACCCCGCAGAACGCCGTGGTGCGCTACGTCAAGCAGGTGGCGCCCACCGTCCGGGACCTCACCCACCGGGCCGTGGAGCGGGTCGCCCAGGCCGGGGACTACCCCACCGGTTCCTGGGGGACGGAGAGCCGCGACTACCACGTGTGCGTGGAGGTGCGGCCGGGCGACCCGGGCCGCCAGCTGCGCGCGGGCTGGGTCCGGGTGGTGCTGCCCGGAGAGGGCGACGCCCAGGACCAGGTCCTCGCCTCCGGGAACATTCTCACCGAATGGACGTCGGACGAGGACAGGGCCACCGAGATCAACCCCCGGGTGGCCCACTACACGGGCCAGGTCGAACTGGCCCAGGCGATCCAGGACGGGCTCGACGCCCGTCGCGAGGGGGACGACGCGACCGCCACCACCAGGCTCGGCCGGGCCGTCGCGCTCGCACACGAGTCGGGCAACGAGGAGACCGCGAGGCTCCTCGACCGCGTCGTCGACGTCGTCGACGCGGCCACCGGAACCGTGCGGCTCAGGACCAGCGTCGACAAGGTCGACGAGATGACCCTCGACACCAACTCGACCCGGACCGTACGGACGCGCCCCCACCCGGGTGGACCGGCACCCGGCGGCGCCCCCGGATCCGGGTAGGAGGGACCATGCCGAGCTGCCCGTCGGGGCACCACTCCACGGCCAACGACTTCTGTGACGTCTGCGGACTGCGTCTTCAGGCCCTGTCGGTACCGCCCCCCACTCACCCCCCGAGCGCGACCCCGCCCAACCCCCACCGGGCGCCCCCCAGACCCCGACCGGCGACCCGGGGCGGCCCCTGCCCGGAGTGCGGCACGTCCCGGGCGGGCCGCTTCTGTGAGGAGTGCGGCCACGACTTCGCCTTCGCCTCCCAGTCCGGGAGCCACCAGCGGCAGCCCTCCACGCCGCACAGCCCACCCATGGGCGCGCTGTGGCGCGCCGTCGTCGCGGCCGATCCCGCCTACTACCAGTACATGGTCAACCAGGGCATGCTCGACCCGAGCCGGATCAACTTCCCCTCCGGGGGCAAGCCGCGCCGGGTGAGTCTCCAGGGCGACCGTGTGCACGTCGGACGTCGCAGCCAGTCCAGGGGGTTCACCCCGGAGATCGACCTGGGCGGGCCCGGGGGAGACCCGGCCATCTCCCACATCCACGCGGTCCTGCTGGCCCGCCCCGGTGACACCTGGTCGCTCCTCGACCCCGGGTCGACCAACGGGACCACCATCAACGGGACGGCCAACCCCATCCCCCACAACGTGGAGGTTCCCCTGAATGACAGTGACCGGATCTACGTCGGCGCATGGACCGTCATCATCATCCAGAAGGGGTGAACCCCGTTGATGCCCCCCGACCCCGGCCGTCCGGCCAGGCGCCCGGAGAGCGGCGCCCCCACACCGCCGTCGGCCGTGCCCGGACGACGCCTCCGCACCTGGTGGCCGCGCGTGCGGGCGTCGACGAGGTCCACGCCCGCCCGGGTGTGGACCCTGACCCTGCTGTGCGTGCTGGCCGTCGCGGGCCTGTTCGGTTCCGCGTCGGTGACGCTCAACCAGGCCCGTGGCGGCCTGGAGGTCCTGGACGAGGGCGCTGGGCGGCAGGCCATGAACACCACCGACCTCTACCTGAACCTGGCGGCGATGGACGCCAGCGTGGCGGACGTCCTGCTCATGGGCACCGACCACGACCTCGGGTCCGGGCGCGAGGCGGCCATGGACCGCTACGTCACCAGCCGTCGGGAGGCCAACGAGGCCCTGCTCCAGGTGGCGTCGCTGACCACCCAGGACGGTGACGCTCAGGAGAACGCGCGGGAGAACGTGCAGGCGCTCATGGACGGGATGGGCGCCTACGAGCAGGAGGTCGGCAGGGCGCTCCTGATCAACGGGGACGCGCAGGCGCCCCCGGGGGAGGTGGACGCCGACGCGCTCGCCGAGTACAGCAGCGCCACCCAGCGGATGCACACCGAACTGCTGCCCAAGGCCTTCAACCTGGGGTTGGAGTCCTCGGCGATCGTGCGGCAGAGCCACGAGGACGGCCGCGGCGCGGTGACGGGCGGGCGCGTGGTGGTCGCCGTCGTGGGAGTGGTGACGGTGGCGTCCCTCCTCGCCCTCCAGCTCTACCTGCGGGTGCGCTTCCGCCGCCGCTTCAACGCCCCGCTGCTGGTGGCCACGGCCGGGGCGGTGGTGCTGTCCGTCGGCGCAGTCCTGGCGCTGAGCGTCAGCGCGGCCCACGAGCACCGCGCCAAGAACGACGGGATGGACGCCGCCATGGCGCTGTCCCGGGCCAAGGCCATCGCCACCGACATGCAGGCCGACCAGAGCCGGTTCCTGATCGACGACGACCACGCCGACACGTACCGGCAGGTGTACCTGGAACGGGCCCAGCAGGTGCTCTTCCGCCCGGTCAGCACGCTGCCGGACTACTACGAGGCGGTCGGGCAGATCCCGGGCGCCTACCCGCAACTGCCGGGGTCCGGGGTACCCGACGAGGAGGACCCGGGCACCCTCGGCTACCTGGGGGAGGACGCCCAGCGGGCGCTGCTGGAGGACGATGACGCGGAGAACGCCCTGGAGGAGGTGCTCTCCACCTTCGTCGCGCTCCAGGAGGCGGACGAGAGCCTGCGTGAGGCCGTCGCCGACGGTGACACGGCGCGGGCCATCGACATCCGCATGCGGGTGGCCGACACCGAGAACGGGCTGTTCCGCCAGCACACGGACGCGCTGGACGTGCTGGTCAGCGCGCACACGAACGAGTTCGACGCGGGCATCCGCGACGGCGGGTCGGCGCTGTCCCCATGGGCACTGGGGCTGCCTGTCGGCTCCCTCGCGCTCTTCGCCCTGGTCGTGGCGGGGGTCCGCCCCCGATTGGCCGAGTACCGGTGAGCGCGGCGGGCGCCGGTTCGTCCGTACGCGACGAAACCCCCCGAGAGACGAGGAGCGGGTCGATGTGGTGGCGAGGAGGCCGCGGCCGGACCGTGGCGGCTCTGTGTGCCGTGGCGGTGATGGCGCTGTCCGCCTGTTCGGCGGAGGGAGGGGAGGACCCGCCCTTGCGGTCCCTCCTTGACAAGACGTCGATCACGGTCGGGGTCAAGGCCGACCAGCCCGGCGTGGGGCTGAGGAAGGGTGAGGAGTTCGAGGGGTTCGACGTGGACGTGGTGAACCACATCGCCGAGGAGCTGGGGATCGAGGACGTGCGGTTGGTGCCCATCACGTCCGACGTGCGCGAGGAACGGCTGGTGGACGGTGACGTGGACATGGTCGTGGCGACCTACTCCATCACCGCGGAACGCAAGCTCGACGTGACCTTCGCGGGCCCCTACTACGTGGCCAGGCAGGACATCCTGGTGCGCAGGGGCGAGCAGGGCGTGAACGGGGTGGCGGACCTGGAGGGGCGGGTGATCTGTCAGGGAGACGGCTCCAACTCCGCCAGCCGGGTCGAGGAGGGCCTCGGTATCGACGTGGCCGAGGTCGAGAAGCCGGAGACCTACAGTGACTGCGTCGACATGCTCAGAGCGGGCGAGGTCGACGCCGTGTCCACGGACGACCTGATCCTCGCCGGGTTCCTGGACGAGGACCCGGAAGCGTTCGAGTTCGTGAACAAGCCGTTCACCGAAGAGCGGTACGGGGTGGGTCTGCCGAACGGAGACGTGGCGGGCTGCGAGGCCGTGAACAGGGCGATCGACACGATGTACCTGAGCGGTGAGGCCGGCGAGAGCCTGAACCGCTGGTTCGGAGACACCGACCTGGAGCTGGTCACGGACGTGCCCCAGTTCGAGGGTTGTGCGTAGGGGTCGTGGGCGGTCGGAGGGGTCACCGAGTGGCCCAGGAGGGGCTTATGTCAGATACTGATCCCCGCAGGGGGCTTTGGGGGGAGAGAAGAGGAGTTGTCCGTTGACCATCGTCGAGTTCCTGAAGGCGCGTCTGGACGAGGACGAACGTGCGTCCAGGGCCGTCCCCGTGGGGTCACGCGGCCGGGAACGGGCGCTGGCCGAGGTCGCGGCCAAGCGCGGGATCGTCCGCGGCTACACCGAGGCGCACGACGCGAGCATGCGCATCGTCGACCCCTCCTCTCCGGCGGCGAACGTCGGCGGTGACCCGTGGTCGGAACTGCTGGCCTGGCGGCTCGCGGTGAAGTACCTGGCGTCCGTGTACCGGGGCCACCCCCAGTACGACCGGAGCTGGGAGGAGTAGCCCCCCGACTAGGCGGGCTCGGGGAGGTCGAGGAGTCGTTCCACTGTCTGGGCCAGGTCCCGACCCTCGACGTCGGGGCTGGGGAAGACCGACGGGAACCGTCCCTCCAGGTGCGCGGACCATCCCGTCACCAGTCCGGCCCGGCGGCCCCCCGCCGCGTCCCAGCCGTGCGCCGTGACCAGCCCCAACCGCTCCGGGGGCACCCCCAGTTCGCGCGCGGCCGCCAGGTACGGCTCGCGGGCCGGTTTCCACGCTGACGGACCGTCGCCTCCGGCGAGGGCTTCCAGCGGTAGACCGGAGCGTTCCAGCAGCAGGCGGACCTGCTCGCCGTCGCCGTGGCCGAGCACCGCCGTGCGCACGCCCCGCTCGTGGGCGGCCTCCAGCGCCGACGCGGCCTCGCGGCGGGGTTCGAGCCGGGCGATGCCGTTGATGATCACGTCCTCGGCGGCCGGGGCGATCTGGTTCCCGGTGATGTCCCGCAGGGACCCCCGGGCCACGTCCTCGAAGGTGCGTTCCCCGCCCAGCAGGGACAGGGCGAAGGCGTCCCGCAGCAGGTGGTCGCACCAGCGGGTCATGAGCACCCGGGGGATGCCCGCCTCACGGAACCGCCACTCCAGCGGGCCGAGCGGGAAGAGGGTGTCGAGGGCGTCGAGGACGAGGGCGGCGGGACGGACGGGACCGTGAGCGTGAGGGGGCACGGGGCGCTCCAACTCGGTGGGGGCGTGTGGTTGCTATCTACCCCGCCGCGGGGATCAGAAGACGACGTAGCCGGAGATGTCGTCCTCAAGGTGGGCCGGGAGCTGGGCCCGGATGAGCGCGTCCGGCAGCGAGACGAACGGGGCGGACGAACGCTCCGTCACCAGGGCCTCGGCGTGCTCCGAGGTGAGGCCGGGCAGGTCGGCGATCGCCTCGGCGGAGGCCCGGTTGAGGTCCACGAGGCCGCCGTCGTCGTAGCCCGTGCGCAGGTCGGGTCGGCCGATCCCCAGTTCACGGGCCAGGGCGGGGTCGTCCGCGAGCAGGGCCCGGGACTCCTCACGCCGACGGGCGCGGTCGGCCGCCATCGCGCGCAGCTCCGAGTTGCCCCGGCCGGCGAGGGCACCAGCCGCAGAGGTGGGGGCCGGGCCGGTGGGCGCGGCGCCGACCGGTTCGCCGCGCAGTCTCCGGTTCCGCTTGGAGTTCACGCTGTAGATGTCGTGGAACAGGTAGGCCGTGGCGCAGAGGGAGTAGACGACGAGCAGGCCCGCGCTGACGTTCTCCAGGACGCTGCCCTCGGCGCTCGAACCGAACACCGCGAGGAGCGGCACGCACAGCGCCGCGAGGACCCCGGCCACGGCGGACCTGTGGCGGATCGCCACGTAGCCGAAGGTGAACAGGCCGAGAGCGCCGCAGGTGAGCAGGTTCGTGAGGAGGAAGCCCATCCCGCCGGGCCTGATGTCGCTGGCAGCCCTCGGCGGCTGCGGGGGACGGGGCGGAGGGCCGGGCTGCACGTGGTGCGGCGGGTACGGAGGGAGTCGTCGCTCTCCGTGATCGGCGTGCTGTCGCTGGGGGTCGTGACCGCCGGGATGCCACCCGGGGCCAGGGGATGTGTTCGACATTGCCCAAGCTTATGACGTTCTTTCCCCGCCGCGATGTGCAGGGTTTTCGCGAGGAGGCGCGCGGAGTCCCCGCCGTGGGTCAGCGGGCGGCGTTGAGCTGCGGAATCTGCTCCGCCGCCCACGGGCTGATCACCCAGGGTGTGCGTTCGGCCAGTGTGGCCACGTCCGGCCAGGCCGCCCAGGTGAACTCGGCGACCTCGTCCGCGTCCGGGACGGGGGTGTCCTCGGTACGGGCCCAGAACACCGGGCAGAACTCGTTCTCCACGATCCCCTCGGCGGAGACCGCGCGGTACCGGAAGTCCGGCAGGGCCTCGGTGACCTCGGTCAGCTCGATCCCCAGCTCCTGGCGGACGCGGCGGCGCACCGCCTCCTCCATGGACTCGTCCGGGGCGGGGTGGCCGCAGCAGCTGTTGGTCCACACACCGGGCCAGGTGGTCTTACCGAGGGCGCGGCGGGTGAGCAGCACCCGGCCGTCCGGTCCCAGCACGTAGCAGGAGAAGGCCAGGTGGAGCGGGGTGTGCTCGGTGTGGACGAGGGCCTTGTCGGCCACCCCCACCGGCTCGTGCGCCTCGTCCAGCAGGACCACGAACTCGCGTTCCGCACCGTCGCCGGCGGCCGTCTGCTGGCTCACGAAACTCTCCCTGCCCGTGGCGCCAGGGCCCCACGCGTCGATTCCCAGTGCTGGCTCACCCCCCATGGTCGCCTGTCCCCGTGACCGCTTCGCACCGACCGTCCGGTCCCGGAGTGCGCATAGGGTTCCTGGTGGCCCGGCAGGAGGCCACCAGGAACAGCGGCGGGATGCAGTGGTGACGGAAACGGTGACGCGGACCACGGTCGACGGGATCGACCCGGACAGGCTTCGGGTGTGCCTGGAGGTGTTGGCCGAGGCGGAGGGGCTGCCCGTCGACCACGACGACTCCCTGACGCTCCAGCGGGGTACCGCCCGGCTGTTCAAGGCCCTGAAGGAGCGACGGCGCAAGGAGCGCAACGCCGCCCGCAGCGCTCACGACAAGGCCGTGTTCGCCGCCACCGCCACGGCCGCCCCGGACCGGATCGACGACGAGACCAACGGCCGCGCGCTCACCAGCCGCGCCCTGGCCTCCGGCGAGGACGGCGCGGAGGGGACCGGTGACGCCGACGACGCCGCTCGTCAGCTCGCCGGGGTGCTGCGCAAGGCCCGCCCCTGTTACGTGTGCAAGCAGAAGTACCAGGAGGTCGACGCCTTCTACCACCAGCTCTGTCCGGAGTGCGCCGTCTTCAACAGGCAGCGCCGGGAGGCCCGTACCGACCTCACCGGGCGGCGGGCCCTGCTCACCGGCGGCCGCGCGAAGATCGGCATGTACATCGCGCTGCGGCTGCTGCGCGACGGCGCCCACACCACCGTCACCACGCGCTTTCCCAACGACGCCGTGCGCCGCTTCGCCGCGATGCCCGACAGCGACCAGTGGCTGCACCGGCTGAGGGTGGTCGGCATCGACCTGCGCGACCCCGGCCAGGTGGTGCGGCTGGCCGACTCGGTGGCCGAGCAGGGACCGCTGGACATCCTCATCAACAACGCCGCGCAGACCGTGCGCCGCTCGCCGGGCTCCTACGCGCCGCTGATCGCCGCCGAGTCCCAGCCGCTGACCGGGGAGGGCCTGCCCGAACCGCTGGTGCTCGGCGGGGTCCGACCCCGCGAGCTGGAGGGCGCCACCGAGTCCGAGGTGGCCGAGGTCGCGCCGCACACGCTGACCCCCGAGATGCTCACCTCCCTGGCGCTGACCACCGGCGCGGCGCACCCGGACCGGGCGCACCAGGCGGGCGCGATCGACGCGGGCGGCCTGGTGCCCGACCTGGCACCCGTCAACAGCTGGACGCAGCGGATCGGCGGGGTCGACCCCGTGGAGATGCTGGAGGTGCAGCTGTGCAACGTGAGCGCGCCCTTCCTCCTGGTGGACCGGCTGCGCCCCGCGATGGCCGCCTCCTCCGCGAGGCGCACCTACATCGTGAACGTGTCCGCGATGGAGGGCGTGTTCGGGCGCGGGTACAAGGGGCCCGGCCACCCGCACACCAACATGGCCAAGGCCTCGCTGAACATGCTCACGCGGACCAGCGCCGAGGAGATGCTGGAGACCGACGGCATCCTCATGACCAGCGTGGACACCGGGTGGATCACCGACGAGCGGCCGCACCCGGACCGGGTGCGGATCGCCGCCGAAGGGTTCCACGCGCCCCTGGACCTGGAGGACGGCGCGGCCCGCGTGTACGACCCCATCGTGCGCGGCGAGCTCGGCGAGGACCTGCACGGCTGCTTCCTCAAGGACTACAGGCCCTCGAACTGGTAGGCGTCAGGGTTCCAGGACCAGGCGGACCGGTGCGCCGACCCGCTTCTCCAGCCGGTCCACCGCCTGGCGCGCCTCCTCCAGCGGGAACCTCCCGCTGACGGAGCGGCTGAACTCCAGGCGGCCCGCCCGGACCAGGTCCACGAGCTGCACCACGTGCTCCGGATCCGACCCGTAGTGGCCCAGGACCTGCTGGCGCAGGTAGCTGAACCGCGAGCCGTCCCGGACCTCCAAGGGCTTGTCGGTCAGCCCGACCAGCACCAGGCGGCCGTGCTCGCCGAGGACCTGGACGGCCTGTTCGCGCACGATCGGGACCCCGGCGAAGTCGAAGGCGACGTCCAGACCGCGCCCGTGGGTGAGCTGGCCGATCCGGGTGAGGAACTCCGGCGCCGTGGAGTCCAGCGCCACGTCCGCCCCGTAGTCCAGGGCGCGCGCACGGGCGCGCTCGTCGGGGTCGGCGGCGATGATCGGGGCGGCCCCCACCATCCGCAGGAGCTGTACGGCGTGCGCGCCCAGGCCGCCCACGCCCCACACGGCCACGGCCTCGGCCGGGCGCACGTCACCGGTGGCGGTCACGGCGGCCCAGGGTGTGGAGACGGCGTCGGGGATGATCGCGGCCTGCTCGAAGGGCAGCTCGTCCGGGATGGGCACCACCGTGGACTCGCTGGCCAGCGCGTACTCGGCCCACCCGCCGTCGTAGTCCACGCCCCTCGTGAGCACCTGACCGTGCCGGTCGGGCTCACCGGCCTGGAGGGCCACCCGGTCGCCGACCCGGACATCGAACACCTCCGGGCCCAGTTCCTCGACCACCCCGGCGACCTCGTGCCCCAGGGTGACGGTGTCCCCCTTGAGGTGGAGCGGGGTCAGACCGCCGCCGACGAGATGGGCGTCGGACAGGCACACACCGGCCGCCCGAACTCGGACGAGGACCTGGCCGGGGCCGGGGGTGGGCCGGGGGACGTCGGTGACCGTGAGGGTTCGGTCGGTGATGTTCAGCCGGGCCGCACGCATGGTGGCCATAGGTCGTTCCTCGCAGTCGTGTCGCAGGTGCCCATTTCCTCACCGATCATCACGGTTGGTGTGGGTGTGCCCACGGGGACGACACGGGCCTCACGGGTCAGAACCCGCTCACTTTTTCGTCAAGCGAGCGGGATCAGTCCATGAGGCCGCCGCGGTACGCCCAGGCGGCGACCTCCACCCGGTTGCGGGCCCCGATCTTCTCCTGCACCCGGGCCAGGTGCGTCTTGACCGTGCTCACGGTGACGTGCAGCTCCGCCGCCACCTCGGTGTTGGTGAGCCCCCGCGCGACCGTGCGCACGATCTCCAGTTCGCGGGCCGTCAGCCCGCTCTCGGCGAGGTCCCGCCGGGGTGCCCGGGCCGTCGAGAAGTGCTGGAGCAGACGCACGGTGATCTGCGGGGAGACCATCGCGTCGCCCCGGGCGGCGGCCCGCACCGCCTCGATCAGCAGCGCCGGTCCCGCGTCCTTGAGCAGGAACCCGACCGCGCCGCCCGTCAGCGCCGCGTGCACGTACTCGTCGAGGTCGAAGGTGGTCACCACGACCACCCGGAGCGGGTCGGCCACCCCCGGCCCGGCCAGTCGGCGGGTGGCCTCCAGCCCGTCGATCCCCGGCATACGGATGTCCATGAGGACCACGTCCGGGCGCAGCCGCTCGGCGAGCCGGACCGCCTCGACCCCGTCACCCGCCTCCCCGACCACCGTGATCCCGTCCTCGGCGTCGAGGATGTAGCGGAACCCCGTCCGCACCATCTGCTGGTCGTCAGCGAGCAGCACCCGAATCGTCAACCCTGACCGTCCCCTCCGCGCCGGGCGGGGATGGTTCCCCGCACGGTCCAACCCTGCCCCACGCCGTCGGGTCCCGCGGACAGCTCTCCACCGAGGAGCCGGGCGCGCTCGGCCATGCCCACCAGCCCGTGCCCGCCGCCCACCGGAAGCCCGGAGCCCCGGCCGTCGTCCTGGACACGCACCTCCACCTCGCTGTCCAGGACCGTGGCCACCACGCTCACCCGGGTGGCGCCCCGGGCGTAGCGCAGCGCGTTGGTCACCG
This sequence comes from Nocardiopsis sp. B62, assembly GCF_018070675.1. Lineage (NCBI taxonomy): Bacteria > Bacillati > Actinomycetota > Actinomycetes > Streptosporangiales > Nocardiopsidaceae > Nocardiopsis > Nocardiopsis sp. B62. Next base: position 115,086 of record NZ_JAGPXK010000002.1, read on the forward strand.
ACTCCTGGGCGATCCGCAGCACCGCCGTTCCCACCTCCGGCGGCAGGTCCCGGACCGGCCCTGACACGTGCACGGCCACCTCGGGGCGCCCGGGCGCGGCCGGGGCCGCGAGCGCGTCCAGCCCCTCGGCCGGGCCGGGGGCGAGCGGTGCCTCACCCGGCTCCCGCAGGCGGCTGACCATCCCCCGCATGGACTCCAGGGCCCGGGTGCCCGCCGCCTCGATATCCGGCAGGGCCGCGCGCACCGCCTCGGGGTCGCGCTCGGCGATGTGCCTCAGGGCCTGTGCCTGCACCACGATCCCGGTGACCTCGTGTGCCACCACGTCGTGCAGGTCGCGGGCGATGGCCAGCCGCTCGGTCGCGCGGACGCGCTCCACGTCGGCCGTGCGCTCGGCCCGCCGCCAGCGCAGGTACAGGCCGGGAACCAGACCGGCGACGACCGCCAGCAGCGCGGCGGTCGGTTCGAGTTCGAAGGGTTCCCGCAGGTAGTCGGAGTAGGCGGCGACGAAGGTCAGGACCATCACCACCGTGATCTGCCAGCCGCGGCAGCGATACGCGGCCAGGGCGAGGATCGCCAGCATCCCCACGGCCTCGGAGAGGGCGATCGGGAAGCCGAAGATGCCCTTGGGCAGGGGCCACAGCAGCACCGACACGAACATCACGGCCACCGGCGCGACGACCCCGGCGGCCAGGGTCGCGAGGGGACCGGCCGAGGGCCGCGCGACCAGGGCGACCAGCAGCACGCAGAGAGCGCCGGAGACGCAGGCCGCGAAGTCCATCGCGGAGGTCGGCGGTCCCATCCAGTCCGAGTGCGTGGGGATGGCCAGCGCCGTCCGCAGATCAGCGACCCACAGCAGGATCATCCCCGCCGTCAGGGCGAACGCCACCAGGAGGGGGTACAGGCGCGACCGGCCGTCAGCGGTGGCGGAGAGCCTGTTCAGAGCCGTGGTGTGGAGCATGGTGACCAGGCTAGGCCGTGGTCCGGCGGCCGTGCATCGGTCGAACGGACGACGCGCGGCGGGTGGTGGGGGGCGGGGGTGGGCCGAAAGGCTGACTCGGTGCCCCCGGGGGTTCGACTGATCGGTCGATGTGCGGCGAGGGGCCGCCGGGGGACGCTGGTCCCGACCATGAGGGAGGACCAGTGACCACTGCATCGACCCCGGCCGGGGCCCCGGCCACCGCACCGCCAGGGCGCGCACCTGACGGGGGACCCGCGCGACGGGTCGCCCTGCTGGACGTCGCCCGCGCACTCGCGATGATCGGCGTGGTGGCGATGAACGCGCCCACCGTCGTCTTCGCGGCCGAGCGCCTCGGAGAGGTCGAGCAGAGCACGCTCGCGTCGGTCGTGGACGGGGCGCTGGGCCTGCTGATGTCAGGGAAGGCCCGCGCGCTGCTCATGGTGCTGCTGGGGGTGGGGGCCGTCCTCGCCTGGCGGTCCGCGACCCGGCGCGGGGGGCGGCCGATGGCCGTCATGCTCCGCCGCTACGTGGTCCTGGGGGTGCTCTTCGGGGTGCCGCACCTGCTGGTGTTCCACGGCGACATCCTCACCCACTACGCGCTCACCGCGCTGGTGCTCGCCCCGCTGATGCCGTTCCTGCTGGCCGGGCGGGGGATCCGGCCCCTGTGGTTCGCGGTGGCTCTGTTCGCCACGGCCCCCGTCGCCGAGTTCGGTCTGGGCACGCTGTTCCCGGGCGGCCAGCTGGACATCCTGGTCACCCTCATCCCGCAGACCCTCGGGTTCTTCTGTGTGGGCGTGTGGCTGGCCCGCAGACCCGAACTCGACCCCGAGCGCGCCGACGAGCCCACCCGGCTCCCGGCACGCATGATGTGGACGGGACTGGTGGGGCAGGTGCTCGGCCTGCTGGCCCTCTATGGCGCCGACCTGTTCTTCCCCATGGAGTTCGACTCCGACGGCATCCCGGTGATGGGTCCCGACGGCGTCCCGGTGGTCTCCCCGGGGTCGGACATGATGGTCTCCTTCGGCGCGAGCCTCGGCGGACTGGGCGGCGCCCTCTTCTTCCTGGGCCTGGTCTGGTGGCTGGTGAGGCGGGACCGGACCGGTGCCCGCGCCCTGGGCGCGCTGGCTCCGTTGGGCCGGATGACCCTCACCGTGTACCTGGGCAGCACCGCCGTGTTCCTGCTGACCATGAAGCCGTTCGAGGGCGAGATCCCGCTCATGGCGCAGTACGGGATCGCCGCCGCCTACTTCGTGGTGATGGCCCTGTTCGCCCGCTGGTGGCTGGTCCGCTTCAGACTGGGGCCGCTGGAGTGGATCTGGCGCGGCCTCACCTACCTGCGCCCCATGCCGATGCGCCGCAGCCCGGAGGCGGTCACGTCCGCGCCCACCGAACTCGGGCGGGTCGTCGGCGGACAGGACTCCACCGGGCAGCCCGGAGACCCCGGCGAGGTCTCGAAGGACTGAGTCGCTCCGGGGAGGGTCACGCCTGCCCGCACCGGGACGGCCACCCTCTCCAGGAGGCGAGACCACCGGGGACCGGGCCGAGGCCGCCAGGGATTGAGTCGCTCCGGGGAGGGTCACGCCTGCCCGCACCGGGATGGCCGCCCCCTCCAGGAGGTGAGACCACCGGGGACCGGGTCCGCGTTGGAGGAGACCACCGGGGCACACGCGTGTGTGGAGCACGGGAAGCGCGCTCCGGGAGTCGAGGCCGCCGGTGACCGACTCACCCGGGACGGGACCAGCGACGCGTACGGGCGGCCCTCCCCCAGCAGACGTACACCGGGGGTCGGATCCCGGGCGCACTCGCCCCCGGTGTTCGGGGCCGTCCCGGAGTGTTGCTCCGGGGCGTCCGCGTCCGTTCAGCCCCCGGCCACCGAGGGCAGCAGTCGGACGTCCGAGCCGTCGTGGACCGGCGCTTCCAGGCCGCCCACCGAACGGCACTCGTCCTGGTCCACGAACACGTTCACGTACCGGCGCAGGGCTCCCTGCTCGTCCCTGATCCGACGGTCCAGGCCTGGATGGCGCGCGGCCAGCGCGTCCAGCACACCGCGCAGCTCGGTGCCGTCCTCGACCTCCAGCGGCACGTGGGTGGCGCCCTCGGCGTCGACCCGCAGCACGCTGGTCAGGTGCACGGTCACCCGCATCTCACACCTCCGTGGCCCGAACGCACAGGACGTCGGGCAGGTGGGCGGTGACGAGGTTCCAGCGGTCATCGTCGTCGGTGGTCGCGTAGACGTCCCCGGAACGGGTGCCGAAGTAGAAGCCGGGCACCCGCGCTCCGTCCGTGCATGCGGCGTCGCGCAGGACGATCCCGAAGTACGGCTCCTCGGGCAGGCCCTCGTTGACCGCCCGCCAGGTCCTCCCCCCGTCCTCGGTGCGGTAGGCGCCCAGCCGGTACCCGGCCGGGAGGTGGACCTCCTGGCTGATCACGGGGAAGTTCAGTGCCGTGTCCGGGTCGTGCGGGTGGGCGACCATCGCGAAGCCGAAGTCGGTGGGCAGCCCCTCCTCGATCCGGTTCCAGCCGTCCACGGCCGGGTTGGCGCTGCGGTAGACCCCGTGGTGGTTCTGCGCGTAGAACGACCCGTCCGGGGCGGCGGCGACCTTGTGCACGCACTGGCCGTATTCGGGCTCCTCGTCGGGGAGGAAACCAGCGGAGATACCCCGGTTGGTCGGCGTCCAGCTGGCCCCGTCGTCCTCGCTCTGGTAGACACCCCCCGTGGACATGGCCACGGTGATCGCCTCGGGCGACTGACGACCCGCGCCGAGCGTGCCGGGCAGGACCGTGTGGATGGCGGCGCCACCGGCGCCGGGCATCCAGTTGACCCGGTGCGGGTGGTCCCACAGCGAGCGGACCAGCTCGAAGCTGTCGCCTCCGTCCGATGACCTGAACAGGGCGTGCGGCTCCACCCCGGCGAACACCGTGTCCGGGTCGGCGCCGAAGGCGAACTGCCAGGCGCGGGTCAGCGAACCGTCGGTGTCCTCGGGGAAGGCGATGGGTGGGGACGGCGGTTCGGTCCATGTCGCGCCGAGGTCGTCGCTGTGCCAGACGCTCGGACCGAAGTGCCAGCTCTCCGTCCCGGCGAGCAGCCGCTTGGTGCGCGGGTTGATCCCGACCGTGTAGACGGGGCTCATACCCGCGTCGTTGGCCTCGTCGAGCCGGTGCGGGCCGGTCACCTCCCATGTGCGCCGATCCTCGCTCCGGGCCGTGAACAACCCCTTGCGCGTGCCGATGACCAGGAGATATGCCATGACGAACTCCAAGGTGTGAGTCAGGTCTCCACTCTGGCACAGGGGGGCGACCTTCGCCGGAAGGCGCGGGGCCGACCCGGCGGGGAGGGTGAGGGAAGCGTCAAAGTCGCGTCAGGAGGGGGTTGCGGACGCCTCGGTCAGTGAATAGTTAGGAACCCGAACGATTTGCCGTGGGTGGCGAATTCGCACCTCGGGGAAATGGTGGCCCCGTTGGAGGGATAAGTTCCGTGTGGAGGGAACCCTTTCCGGGCAAGGGTTCCGCGGCGAGTGGAAGGCGGTTGTCGGTACCAGATCACTTTGCAATAAACTCCCGGGCCAACCGGTGTTCGCTCCGAGGTTCCTCCAAACCCCGGGACGCCGGTCACATCCCGTCATCCAGCCCGGAAGACATCCCGCTCCTTCGGTCTCTCGGTCCGTTTCGGGACCACCGTCCCAATGGCCGGTCCCGCGTACCATCGAGAACCGAGTTCCCACTCGATAGGGTCGCCTCATGCACCACCCCCCGGACACGCTCCACGCTCGCAAACGTCGTAAGGCGAGGGCCACGATCGTGTCAGCAGCCTTCCAACTCTTCGCCGAACACGGATTCGACAACGTCACGGTCGCGGCCATCGCGGAACGCGCCGAGGTCGGCCGCACCACCTTCTTCCGGTACTTCGGTGACAAACAACAGGTGCTGTTCGCCGATGACAGCGCCGAGGTGGACCGCATGTGCGCCTACGTGCGCGAGCGGGTGGACCGGAAGCCGGGGACCGATCTCGGGGCCGCGCTCGCCCTGCTCCGTGAGGCCGCCGCTGCCACCGGGCCCCATGCCGCCCTGTCACCCGCGCACTCGGCCGTGCTGGTGCGGCTCCTTCGGGAGAGCATCGACCTCAGGTCCCGCTACCTGCTCACCAGGCAGCAGAGGGCGCTTCGCCTGGCCGTGGCCCTCACGGAGGCCGGGACGGTGGAGAACGTCGCCGTCCTTGCCGCCCACACGGCGATGGCCTGCGATCTCACGGCGATGCGGCTCGCGGACAGCCCGGAGGCCTACCCCGCCCGCGTGGACGAGGCCCACGGGATACTCCGCACCCTGGGGATGTCCGGGGAGTGACCGGATCGGGGCGCGACCCTCCTGCCCCGATCCGCACGCCCTGACCCGGCCGTTCCCGGCACCCGTCCCCGGCCCGCACACCCAGACCCGGTGCGGGCCGCGCGGGGGCCGACCGTGGCTCAGACGTCGTGCTCACGCACCAGACCGACGAGCCGTCGGCCAAAGCACGCCACCACCGCCAGGCTGACCGCGCCCACCAGTGCGTAGGGGACACGGAGCGCGTCAGCCTGGCCCAGGGTGGGGGTCAGGGCGGCCACCAGGACACCGCCCGCCGCCATGCCCACGGCGCTCATGCCCCAGCTGACCGTGCGCATGGCGGCGTTCACCCTCCCGAGCAGGTGGTCCGGGGTGACGCGCTGACGGATCGACGTCATCGCCACCGAGTAGCCCAGGACCAGGCCGCCGCTGAGGAAGTACACCCCGGCCACCACCGGGGTGAGGGGCAGCAGCGCCACCACCAGGTACAGCAGTCCGCTCCCGGCCAGGCAGAGCGTCGGCAGCGTCCCGTGCGCAAGGACGGAGCGCAGCCAGGAGACGACCTGTCCGCCGATCACCCCGCCGATCGCGGCGAAGGCCATCAGCAGGCCGAACCCGGCCGGTCCGAGCCCCAGCGTGTCCCGCACGAACAGCACCTGGGTGGAGAGCAGGGTCGTGTAGGCCGTGTTCACGAACACCGCGATGACCGCCACCGCGCGCAGCAGCGGCTGGTTCCACAGGGCCCGCACGCCCTCGACCACGTCCGCCCACACCCCGCGCGGTCCTCGCGGTGCCCTGGGAACGGAACCCTCCGCGGGTCCGGCGTCGCCGGGCTCGGGGGAGGTCGCGCGGACCCTCAGGAGCGCCACCACCGACACCAGCAGTGCGGCGATGTTGAACAGGAACGGCACGAACAGGCCCAGGGCCAGCACGAACCCGCCCAGCGGGCGCCCGGCGAACTCCTGCGCCACGATCGCCCCGGAGCGGACGTGCCCGTTGGCGCGCTCCAACGACTCCCGGGGAACCAGCGCGGTCACTGTGGTCTCGGCGGCGGTGTCGTAACAGACCTCCAGGGCGCCGAAGCAGAACGCGAAGGCCGTGAGCAGGGGGATCGAGGCCCAGCCGGAGAACACCACGAGGGCCAGCAGCGCCCACAGCAGCAGTCGCAGCGTGTTGGCGGAGACCATCAGCGTGAACCGGGGCAGGCGGTCCACGAGCACGCCCGCGGGGAGCGCCAGGAGGAGCCAGGGCAGCCGCCCGGCGGTGGCGACGGCGGCCACCAGGGCCGCGCTGTCGGGGGCCAGGGAGGAGGCCAGCCAGGGCACGGCGATCATCGCCACGCCGTCGCTCAGGTTCGAGGCCAGGGACGCGGACCAGAAGGCCCAGAAGCGCCCGCCGAGCGGTGCCGCCGACGCCCGGGTCGTGGAGTCGGACATGGGGGACCGGCCTTCCGCACGCCGGTGTATCGGGCGGTTCCCGAGCGGGGCACCGGCACACGGGGCCCACGCTAACCCTCCGCTCTGCGCCACAACCCCGGAGTGCGCGGGGATCGGGAGCGCGAGGGGGCTGGATTTAGTAGGACGTCCAACTATATGGTGAGGGAGCCGTGGAGCGGGGAAGCTGGTGCGAATCCAGCGCGGTCCCGCCACTGTGACCGGGCAGAACGTCCGGAAGTCAGGCCACCGCTCGCGGCCGGAGATTCGTGTGGTCCACGAGGATGGAGCGAACACGCATGGTCAGCGAGCTGACGCATTTCGTGCATGGCACCAACGTCCCGGGTCGGAGCGGTCGCTTCGGCGACGTGTACGACCCCAGCACCGGCCAGGTCCAGGCCAGGGTCCCCCTGGCGGACCGGGCGGAGACCGAGGCGGTCATCGCCGACGCCGAGCGGGCGCAGGTCGAATGGGGTGCCTGGAGCCCCCAGCGCAGGGCGCGGGTCCTGCTCAAATTCCTCCAACTGGTCGAACCCGAACGCGAGTCCCTCGCCCGGACCCTGTCCGCCGAGCACGGCAAGACCGTCGCCGACGCGCACGGCGACCTCCAGCGCGGACTGGAGGTGGTGGAGTTCGCGGCGGGCATCCCGCACCTGATCAAGGGCGAGTTCACCGACAACGCCGGGGCCGGGATCGACGTCCACTCCCTGCGCCAGCCCCTGGGCGTGGTCGCGGGCATCACCCCGTTCAACTTCCCGGCGATGATCCCGCTCTGGAAGGCCGCGCCCGCGCTGGCCTGCGGGAACGCCTTCATCCTCAAGCCCTCGGAGCGCGACCCCTCGGTCCCGCTCCGTCTGGCCGAGCTCTTCCTGGAGGCGGGACTCCCGCCGGGCGTGCTCAACGTGGTCAACGGCGACAAGGAGACGGTGGACACCCTGCTCACCGACCCCCGCGTGGCCGCCGTGGGCTTCGTCGGCTCCACCCCGATCGCCGAGTACGTGTACTCCACGGCCACCGCGCACGGCAAACGCGCCCAGTGCTTCGGCGGGGCCAAGAACCACATGATCGTCATGCCCGACGCCGACCTCGACCAGGTCGCCGACGCCCTGATCGGCGCCGGGTACGGGTCCGCCGGTGAGCGCTGCATGGCCATCTCCGTGGCCGTCCCGGTGGGCGAGGAGACCGCCGACGCCCTCGTCGCCAAGCTCACCGAACGCATCGCCGGGCTGACCGTGGGCGCCTCGGACGACCCCGACGCCGACTTCGGGCCCCTGGTGTCCGGGGACGCCCTGAACCGCGTGGACGCCTACGTGGGGCTGGGGGTCGAGGAGGGCGCCGAACTGGTGGTCGACGGCCGCGGACTCAAGGTCAAGGGCCACGAGGACGGCTTCTTCACCGGCGCCTCCCTGTTCGACCGCGTCACCCCCGACATGCGCGTCTACAAGGAGGAGATCTTCGGCCCCGTGCTGACCGTGGTGCGCGCGGCCGACTACGAGGAGGCCCTGCGCCTGCCCAGCGAGCACGAGTACGGCAACGGCGTCTCCATCTTCACCCGGGACGGCGACACCGCCCGCGACTTCTCGCAGCGCGTCAACACCGGCATGGTCGGCGTGAACGTGCCCATCCCGGTCCCGGTCGCCTACCACACGTTCGGCGGGTGGAAGCGGTCCGGCTTCGGCGACCTCAACCAGCACGGACCCGACTCCGTCCGCTTCTACACCCGCACCAAGACCGTCACCTCGCGCTGGCCCTCCGGGGTCAAGGAGGGCGCGGAGTTCACGATCCCGGTCGTCCGGTGACCTCCGCGATCACCGACGAACAGCGCGCGCTGGCCGAGACCGCGCGCGGGTTCGCCGACGAACACCTCGCACCGTTCGCCGTCGGGTGGGACCAGACCAAGCACTTCCCGGTCGACGTGCTCCGCAAGGCCGCCGAACTCGGCATGGGCGGCCTCTACGTCTCCGAGGACACCGGCGGCACGGGCCTGACCAGACTCGACGGCGCCCTCGTCTTCGAGGCCCTGGCCACCGGCTGCCCGTCCCTGGCCGGGTACCTGTCCATCCACAACATGGTTGCCTGGATGGTCGACCGCTACGGCGACGACGAACAGCGCGCCCGCTGGATCCCGGGGCTGTGCTCCATGGAGACCCTGGGCAGCTACTGCCTCACCGAGCCCGGCGCCGGTTCCGACGCCGCCGCGCTCAGCACCCGGGCGGTCCGCGACGGGGACTCCTACGTCCTCACCGGCTCCAAGCAGTTCATCTCCGGGGCGGGCGTCTCCGAGGTGTACGTGGTGATGGCCCGCACCGGAGGCGACGGCGCCGCCGGGATCTCCGCGTTCGTCGTGCACCGCGACGACCCCGGGGTGTCCTTCGGCCCCAACGAGGCCAAGATGGGCTGGAACGCCCAACCCACCCGCCAGGTCCTCATGGACGGGGTCCGGCTGCCCGCCGACCGCCTCCTGGGGGCCGAGGGCGACGGCTTCCGCATCGCGATGAACGGGCTCAACGGCGGGCGCCTCGGCATCGCCGCCTGCTCGCTCGGGGGCGCCCTGGCAGCTCTGGAGGGCAGCACCGCCTACCTGGGGAGCCGGGAGGCCTTCGGCGCCCCGCTCATCAACGCGCAGGCGCTCCAGTTCCGGCTCGCGGAGATGGCCACCGACCTGGAGGCCGCCCGCTCCCTGCTGTGGCGGGCCGCCAGCGCCCTGGACGAGGGCGACCCGGGGGCCGCTCAGCTGTGCGCGATGGCCAAGCGGTTCGCCACCGAGGCCGGGTACACCGTCGCGGACCAGGCCCTCCAGCTCCACGGAGGGTACGGCTACCTCACGGAGTACGGCATTGAGAAGATCGTGCGCGACCTGCGGGTGCACCGAATCCTGGAAGGAACCAACGAGATCATGAGCCTCATCATCGCTCGACGACTCACCGGGGCCGCCTGATGACCAGCGAGACCACTCCCGGGGAACCGACCCCGGACGACGCGACGGTGCTGCTGCGCGTGGAGGGCACGCTCGCCCACGCCACACTCAACCGCCCGCGCTCCATCAACGCCCTGGACCACTCGATGGTCCGGGTGCTCGCGGACGCCCTCACCTCCTGGGAGAAGGACGAGGGGGTGTCCGTGGTGCTGCTGGACGGTGCCGGGGAACGCGGCCTGTGCGCGGGCGGCGACATCCGCGCCATCCGGGCCAGCGCGGTGAACGGCGACCGGCAGGCCGCCGACTTCTGGCGGGACGAGTACCACCTCAACGCGCGGATCGCCCGCTACCCCAAGCCCTACGTCGCTCTCATGGACGGTGTGGTCATGGGCGGCGGCGTGGGCGTGTCCGCGCACGGCGGCGTCCGTGTGGTGACCGAGCGCTCCAAGGTGGGCATGCCGGAGACCACCATCGGGTTCGTGCCGGACGTCGGCGGCACCTTCCTGCTCTCGCGGGCGCCCGGCGAGACCGGCACGCACCTGGCGCTCACCGGCACGCCGATCGGTGCCGCGGACGCGGTGTACACCGGTATGGCCGACCACTATGTGCCCTCCGAGCGGCTCCCCGACCTCGTCGCGGCGCTCACGCGTGCCGGTACGGAGACCGAGGTCGACGAGGCGGTGGGCCGGTTCGCCGAGATCGTCCCGGCCGCGCCCCTGGAGGCCCGGCGCGGGTGGATCGACGCCTGCTACTCCGCGGACACCGCAGAGGAGATCGTGTCCCGGCTGCGCGACCACGGCGACCCCGAGGCGGCGAAGGCCGCCGAGATCATCGGGACCAGGTCACCGACTGCCGTCAAGACCACGCTGGCGGCTCTGCGCCGGGCCCGGGCCCTGGACACCCTGGAGGAGGTCCTGGAACAGGAGTACCGCGTGTCGATGGCCGCGCTGGGCTGGCCCGATCTCGCGGAGGGCATCCGGGCGCAGGTGATCGACAAGGACCGGAACCCCCGGTGGTCCCCGGCCACGCTCGCGGAGGTGGCCGACGCAGACGTCGACCGCGCCTTCGACCCCGCCCCGGACGGACCGGTCGGCCTCGCCGAACCGGCCGCCGCGGCAGACGCCACCGGAGGTGTTCGATGACCGCGATCGCCTTCGTGGGGCTCGGCAACATGGGCGGGCCGATGGCCGCCAACCTCGTCGCGGCGGGGCACGACGTCACCGGTTACGACCTGGTCCCCGAGGCGCTGGAGCGTGCCTCGGGCGCCGGCGTCCGGGTCGCCGGGTCCGCCGCCGAGGCCGTGGCCGGGGCCGACGTCGTCATCACGATGCTGCCGAGCGGCCGCCACCTGCTCACCGCCTACCAGGGCGGCGCCGACGCGGAGGGTGGCCTGCTGGCCGCCGCTCGCCCCGGCACGCTCTTCCTGGACTGCTCGACGGTGGACGTGGCCGACGCGCGAACGGCCAACGAGGCTGCCGTCGAGGCCGGGCACCGGGCCATGGACGCCCCCGTCTCCGGGGGCGTGACGGGCGCCGAGGGCGGGACGCTCACCTTCATGGTCGGAGCGCGGGAGACCGACCTCGACACGGTGCGGCCGCTGCTGGACGTGATGGGCGCCAAGGCCGTGCACTGCGGCGGCCCCGGCGGCGGCCAGGCGGCGAAGATCTGCAACAACATGGTGCTGGGCGCGTCGATGCTCGCCGTGAGCGAGGCGTTCGTGCTGGGCGAGCGGCTGGGACTGACCCACCAGGCTCTGTACGACGTGATGTCCACGGCCTCCGGGCAGTGCTGGTCGCTCACGACCTACTGCCCCGTCCCGGGACCGGTGCCCACCAGCCCGGCCAACAACGACTACCGGCCGGGCTTCGCGGCCGCGCTGATGGCCAAGGACCTGGGTCTGGCGGCCAGCGCCCTGGAGCAGACCGGGGTGGAGGCGCTCATCGGTGCCCGCGCGGCGGAGGTCTACCGCGCCTTCGTCGACGGCCTGGACGGGCAGCCCCGGGACTTCTCCGCGATCGTGGAGTCCGTGCGCGAGCGCTCGGGCCGGTCGGCCCCGGAGGCCGTCTCGGACTGAGTGGGGTGGGGTGGGGGAGGCCCGGGTGACTCGAGGGAACGGGCACCCGGGCCGTCCGGTGCACGCAGTGGCCGAAGTCGGTCACACGGGGAGGAACCACGGCCCGCCGGGTGGCGTCTCACGGAGAGTCAGGCTTCGGGACGCGGTGTCCCGGGCAGTCATCACCCCAGCGTGGAGCTGAATCCCCCATGAACCCCAAACCCGGCGCGCTCACCGCCATCCAGGTCATCCTCTTCATCATGTCCGCCATCGCGGGCCTCGCCCTCCTGCTGGCCGTGGTGGGCGTGAGCACCGTGAGCTCGGGGGAGCTGGAGAGCGCCACCGGTGTGAGCTCCGGGACCTTCTGGTTCCTGATGCTCGTCGCCGCCGCGACGACCGCCCTGTACGTCTACGTGGCCTCCACCCTGGGCCGGGGCGGCTACCGCACCCGGACCCTGGTGCGCGTGGTGGCGGGGGTCGGAGTCGCCTCCGCGCTGATCAACATGCTGAGCGGGGAGAGCGGCATCGTCGGCCTCGTGCTCATGGTCGTCGTCCTCACTCTCAACGAGGGCGAGTCCGCCAGGCGCTGGTACGAGGAGACCGAGAACCCGGCCTCCCACCGGGGTCAGTGACAGGTCGGCGCCGGGGCGGTGTCCCCTGGTGGTGGATCCCGAGTGAGGAACGTCCGATCCGGTCGCTAGGCTCCAGACCCGGCGAGGACGGGCCCGGTCCGAGGCCCGCCGCCCTCTCACCAGGAAGTCCCCCATGAGTACGAGCCGCATGCCCCTGGCACTCAGAGCCCTGCGCAACATCCTGTGGATCATGGTCGTCTTCGGAACGATGGGGCTCGTCCTCTCCATGATCGGGTTCTCGGTCATGACGGAGGAGGAGATCCACCAGGAGACGGGGACGGGCCGGTCCGCCTCGATCGCGCTCATGCTGCCGACTGTGGTCATGCTCCTGGTCAAGGCGTACGTCGCGGCGTCCCTGAGCCGGGGAGGTCGGGCCCAGCGGTGGTGCGTGCGTGTGCTCACGGCGTCGTACCTGCTGCCGGGGCTGGTGCTACTGCTGGTCCTGGACGTCACCGGGCTCTTCGAGATCGCGGTCGGTCTCCTGTACCTGGCGCTCAACGAGAGCCGGTCGGCCCGGAACTGGTACCGGTCGCGGGCGACGGCCGCGGCACCGGAGGCGGCCCCTCCGGGGCCGGCCACGGATACGGCCTCCTCCGGGGGAGGGCTTCCGGTCCCCGACGCCTCCGCCCCGACCCCCTGACACGTGTGCGCGCCCCGGCCGCCTCCGGCTCCCATCAGGCCGGGGTGACCGGGGCGCGCGTCCGTGGTGCCGCCCCCAGCGGCGTCCTAGAACGGCGTCAGGGTGATCTCCAGCCCCGAGGGACCGTGGTCCTGGATGTAGGACGCGAAGTCCTCGACGTCGTCGAAGGCGAAACCGTACGCCTTGCCGTCCTCCGTGTGCTCGTGGAACGTCCCGGCGTAGCGGTTGGCGATGTCGGCCAGGTAGAACTCGGCCGGATCGTTGGTGGGCTGGGCGGCGTGGTCCAGCAGGGTGGCGCGGTTGAGCGCGGCCCCCACGATCGCCGCCACGGGGCCCGTGATCCCGTCGTTGGGCGCGGCCAGGGCGCCGTCACAGAAGAGCACGTCACGGGTACTGGGCCGGGGGATGGGCGAGACCCCGCCGTCGAACAGCAGCTCGTCGCCCTGGACCCGGCCGGTGAAGGTCCCCGCGTTGGTGGTGACGCTCAGGTCGGTGCCCGCGTAGTGCGACCACACCTGGTCCACGTACGGGTCGAAGTAGTCAGTGGGGAAGATCCCCGCGTCGAGCCCGTGACCGGGGGCGATGATCCGGTGGCCGTCGTAGACCAGGGACGAGAAGTCCGGGTCGGCGGCGAGGGTCTCGAAGATCGCGTCGCGGCCGCCGGGCAGGAGGAAGCCGGTGCTCTGGTCCTCGTTCCCGGTCAGCCGGATACCGATCGGCACGCTGAACTGGTCCACCATCGAGGTGTTGCAGAACATGCCGTCCTCGTTGTGGGTGAACTCCACCGAGTCGTGCAGGACGTCGAAGCCGTGGTCGTCCTCGACCCAGCCGGCCGGGAGCTGGAGTGCGGGGTTGCCGTCTCCGTCCTCGACGATCCGGATGCCGAGCTTGCCTCCCATGGCGAAGTAGATCCGGCCGGACATGTAGGGGAGCGTCATGCCCGAGAGGGCGCCCAGGGGGATCGAGTAGTCCGTGTAGCCGTCGTCGGTGTTGTCGTCCACGCTGACGGGGTGGGGCGTGCCGTCGGAGTCGACCCAGCAGTGGACGTCGTCGACGAGGTCGGTGCCGACCACGTACACGAGGACCTCGTCGTCCCCGAAGCGTCCGCTGTTGTTGGTGACGCTCACCGGGAGCGCTCCCAGGTTTGACGAGTCCGAGACGGGGGCGATGTTCTGGGGCCTGGTGGCGCAACCGGTCGCGCCGAGCAGGGGAGCCCCTACGGCGATCGAGGCGCCGCCCAGGAAGAGCCTGCGGTTGATCATGGAACTCCTCAGTAGCGGGTGTGAAGAGGTGCGCACCATGGAGCCAGGCCGGGGGCACCCGCGTCAACGGGGTCAGTGGGGCGGATTCCCGTGGCGATCACGTTACCCGTGGTGACGAAGTTGCGTGTGATGTAGATCACATGGGGTGTCCGGGGGTGAGCTCCAACAGCGCGACCCCCCTGTGCCGGTGGCTCCCCGCGACCGACAGCCCCGCGCGCTCGGCCAGGGCCGCCAGCTCGTCGGCGCCGCGCTCCCGGCCCTGGAAGAAGGCCAGCATCCGCAGGTCCAGCTCGCTGACCACCTCCTCGGCGGCGTGCTCGGCCACCAGCACCGTCCCGGCCGGACCGGCCGCCTCCGCGCACCGCCGCAGGATGGCCTCGGCCGACGCGTCGTCCCAGTCGTGCAGGATCCAGCCGAGCACCAGGGCGTCCCCGGTCACCGGCAGCGGATCGAAGAAGCTGCCCTCGACGGCGTCGGCGCGGTCGGCCAGACCCGCCTCCCGGAGGTTGGCCCGCGCCGCCGCCACCGGGCCGGGCAGGTCCACCACGGTCCCACGCGGCCGGTGGAAGCGTTCCAGCAGCGTGATCAGCAGTGATCCGTTCCCGCCGCCCACGTCCACGATGTGGTCCAGCGCCTGCCACTCGTACATCTCCGCGAGGGTCCCGGAGTGGTTGACCATCCGGGCGCTCATGAGTTCGTCGAACGAACGGCTGAGCTCCGGGTCGGTGGACAGGTCCTCCCAGAAGTTCGAGCCGTCGAAACGCAGGGAGTAGGCGCTCCGGCCGGTGCGCAGCGCCTCGGCCAGCTCGGACAGGCAGAGGTCGGCGCGCCCGTGCGCCCCGTCCCCCGCGAACCAGCCCAGCCGGGAGTACGGGTGGTCCGACCGCAGGGACGCCCCCACGGCGGTGAGCGCGAACCGGTCCCCCTCCAGGGTGAACAGGTCCTCCTTGACCAGGTACCGCAGCACCCGCGCCAGGCCGTCCGGGTCCGCCCCGACCGCGGCGCCGAGTTCGGCCGCCGTGCGCGGCCCGGCGGCCAGGTGGTCGGCGATCCTCAGCGTGGCCACCGCCCGGATCGCCATCGGGGTGACCGGGCTGGCCAGCGACCAAAGACGTGCGGACGCCTCCCTGGCCTCCTCGGTGCTCCCGTGTTCCCCACGCTCTGCGCTCATCGGGCACGCTCCAGACACTCGGGCCGTCTTCTCCTCGGCTCCTCCGGACACTACCCAGCACGGGGCGTCTCCATGGGCGCGATCTCCCCACGCGTGGTGATCCGGGCCCCATCCCACGAGCGCCTGGGGTCGCCCGCACCCGGACGGCGGCTGGGCGCACGCCGCTGACCCGGCCCCGAGGGAGACCGGGCCGGGTCAGTCGGTGTCGCGGCGGGTGGTCAGCCCGCCAGCCGCTGAGCGGGCAGCGGCACCGAACGGCGCTCGCGACCCGTGTAGCTGCTCAGCGGACGGATGAGCGCGTTCGCCTCCTGCTGCTCCAGGATGTGCGCGGTCCACCCGGTGATCCGGGCCATCACGAACAGCGGCGTGAAGGTCGGGACCTCGAACCCCATCAGGTGGTAGGCGGGGCCCGCCGGGTAGTCCAGGTTCGGGTGGATGCCCTTGCGCTCCACCATCGCCGCCTCCAGGGCCTCGTACAGCTTCATGAGATCGTCGGCGCCCTTGAGCGCCGCCATCCGGTCCAGCGCCTCGCGCATGGTCGGCACCCGGGAGTCCCCGTGCTTGTACACGCGGTGCCCGAACCCCATGATCTTGCGCTTCTCGGCCAGGGCGGTGTCCAGCCAGTCGGAGGCGCGGTCGGCCGAACCGATCTCCTGGAGCATGTGCATGACGGCTTCGTTCGCGCCCCCGTGCAGGGACCCCTTCAGGGCGCCGATCGCGGCCGTCACGGAGCTGTAGATGTCCGAGAGAGTCGAGGTCACGACCCGGGCGGTGAACGTGGAGGCGTTGAAGCTGTGCTCGGCGTAGAGGATCATCGACACCTCGAAGCAGCGCACCACCTCGGTCTCCGGCACCTCACCGAAGCACATGTGGAAGAAGTTCTCGGCGTAGTCCAGGCCCGGGTCCGGCTGGATCGGGTCCAGACCCTGACGGCGGCGGTGGTCGGCGGCGACCACCGTGGGCAGTCTGGCCAGCATGGCCTCGGCCTTGACCCGGTTGGCCGCGACCGAGTTGTCGTCCTCGGTGGGGTCGTCGGCGCCCAGGTAGCTGATGGCGGTGCGCAGCACGTCCATGGGGTGCGCGGTCTCGGGGAGACGGCGCAGCAGGTCCAGGGTGTGCCGGTCCAGGGCGCGGTTGGCCCGCTCGCGGGCGGTGAACTCGCGCAGCTGGCCCGACGTGGGCAGCTCCCCGTACCAGAGCAGGTACGCGACCTCCTCGAACGTGCACGAGGCGGCCAGGTCCTGCACCGGGTAGCCCCGGTAGGTCAGCGAGTTCGAGGCCTCGTCGACCATGGAGATCTCGGTGGTGTCGACCACCACCCCGGCCAGTCCCTTGCGGATCGCCGTGTCGGTCATGCTCACCACATCCGTTCAGATCCTGAAGTTGTAGACGTCGTCGTCGAAGGCGTTGTACGAGGCGTAGTCGATGAGTTCGTAGAGGCGGGCGCGCGTCTGCATGCGGTCCACGAGCCCCGCCTGCGTGCCCTCGTCGCGGAGGGTGCGCAGTCCGTCCTCCACGGCGCCCATGGCCAGGCGCAGGCTGGTGACCGGGTAGATCACCATGTCCATGCCGAGGGACTCCAACTGCTCCACGGTGAGCAGCTCGCTCTTGCCGAACTCGGTCATGTTGGCCAGCAGGGGCACGTCCACCGCCTTGCGGAAGGCCTCGAAGTCCGCCGGGCCGCGCATCGCCTCGGGGAAGACCATGTCGGCGCCGGCGTCCACGTACGCCTTCGCCCGTTCGATCGCGGCGTCCAGACCCTCCACGGCGGCCGCGTCGGTGCGCGCGCAGATCACGAAGTCCTCGTCTCGGCGGGCGCTCACCGCCGCACGGACGCGGCGCACCATCGTGCCGGTGTCCGTGACGGTCTTGCCGTCCAGGTGCCCGCAACGCTTGGGGTTGACCTGGTCCTCCAGGTGGCACCCGGCCAGACCGGCCTCCTCCAGGGACCGCACAGTGCGGGCGGCGTTCATCGGTTCGCCGAACCCGGTGTCGGCGTCGATGATCGTCGGAAGGTCCGTCACCCGGGCGATCTGGCCACCGCGCCCGGCCACCTCGGTGAGGGTGGTCAGGCCGATGTCCGGCAGGGCGAGGTCCGCCGCGATCACGGCGCCGGAGACGTACACGCCGTCGAAGCCGAGTTCCTGGACGAGGACTGCGGTGAGCGGGTTCATCGCGCCGGGCACCCGCAGGAGCCGGTCCGAAGCGAGCCCCTCCCGCAGGAGTCGCCGCCTGGCGTTGGGTGAGGTGGTGGACTGCGACATCAGAAGATCCCCTTCGAGGTCGACAGGTCGCTCGGCGCGGTGGCGGTGTCCTCCGCGAAGGACAGCTGACGCACCTCGTCGGCGGTGAGTTCGGGCAGACGCCCGACCAGGCCCAGGAAGCGGTCCTGCTCGTCCTTGGACACGACCCCCTCGGCGAGGGCGCGGAACTTGGCGACGTAGTCCGGGCGGGTGAACGGGCGGGCACCGAGCGGGTGGGCGTCGGCCATCGCGATCTCGTCCTCGATCACGGAGCCGTCCGCCATCTCCACCACCACGCGGCCGCCGAAGGCCTTCTCGTTCGGATCCGTGGCGTGGTACCTGCGGGTCCACTCCGGGTCCTCCACCGTGCTGATCCGGTGCCACAGCTTCACGGTGTCCGGCCGCTGGGCGCGCTCGGGGGAGTAGGAGCGCTCGTGGTGCCACTCGCCGTCCTGGAGGGCGACGGCGAAGATGTAGGGGATGGAGTGGTCCAGGGTCTCCCGGCTGGCCGTGGGGTCCATCTTCTGCGGGTCGCCCGAACCGGTGCCGATCACGTAGTGCGTGTGGTGGCTGGTGTGGATGGTGATCGAGCGGACCCGGGACGTGTCCCCGACCTTCGGGCCCAGCCGTCGTGCCAGGTCGATGAGGGCCTGGCTCTGGTACTCGGCCGAGTGCTCCTTGGTGTAGGTGTCCAGGATGCCGCGCTTGGCCTCACCCGGTGCGGGGAGTTCGACCACGTACTCGACCCCCGGGCCGCTGAGCAGGTAGGCGACGAACCCGTCCTCGCCCTCGTAGGCCGGGGAGGGGGCGCCCTCGCCGCGCATGGCGCGGTCCACCGACTCCACGGCCATCTTCCCGGCGAACGCGGGGGCGTACGCCTTCCAGCTGGAGATCTCCCCCTTGCGGGACTGGCGCGTGGTGGTGGTGACGTGCAGGGCCTGCTGGACGGCTTGGTAGACGGTCTCGGTGTCGAGTTCCAGGAGCGTGCCGATCCCGGCCGCGGCGGAGGGGCCCAGGTGGGCGATGTGGTCGATCTTGTGCTCGTGCAGGCAGATGCCCTTCACCAGCGCGACCTGGATCTCGTACCCGGTGGCGATGCCCCGCACCAGGTCACGGCCGTCCCGTCCGAGGTGCTGCGCGACGGCGAGGATCGGCGGGATGTTGTCCCCGGGGTGCGAGTAGTCGGCGGCCAGGAAGGTGTCGTGGAAGTCCAGTTCCCGGACGGCCACCCCGTTGGCCCAGGCCGCCCACTCGGGGGAGACCCGCGTGGAGGCCGGGGTGCCCATGACGGCCGCGCCGGGGTTCAGAGGGTGCCGGGTGGCCTGCGCGCGGGCGCTGCGGACGGGGCGTCGGCGCAGCGAGGCGGCGGCCACGGCGGCGTTGTCGATGATCCGGTTGCCGATCATCTCCACCACGGCGGGCTCGACCCGGACCGGGTCGGTCGCAACGGACGCGATCCGGTGGGCCAGCTGCTCCTCCTTGGCGGGCCCCTCGGAGCTCCGGTGGACCCGGACGCGGTGCTGCACCATGTTCATCCCCTCGACGCGGTATCTGTGCAGCCGAGGTTCGCACGGGAGAAAGGCCAGGTGGAAGGCCCGAAACCTGCTGGGTTGTGCTAACCGAGGGGTGTGTTTTCGCTAAGTCGGCCAAGTTCTCGCCAGAGGTCGGCCCCGGCGTTAGCGGGCGCGATGCGCGGATGGGCAGGTGCGAGTCGGTACGTTCGCCGTATGCACCGCTACCCGCGCCTGGACGTCATCGTGAGCCCCGATTCCGAGCTGGGGGGTTGCGTGGCGCGTGCCGTGGATGTCGAGGTCGCTTCCCAGGGCGAGACCGAGCAGGAGGCCCTGGACGCGCTCACTGACGCCCTGGAACTGTACTTCGAGGGTGACCACTAGGTGCTTGAGAGCTGCCCTGGCGAGCTGCGGGCGCCGCTTGCCAGCGGGTTCGCGGTGCCCTTGTGTCCTGGCGGATTCGCTTACTCGTACACGCTGGAGCGATGGCCAACATGCACCACCCAGATGATCAACTGGTCCTCTTCCACCGTGTAGATCACTCGGTAGTCCGCGACTCGCAGTCGCCTGACCTCAGGGTTTCCGACCAAGGCGGTTGTGTCGTACCCCAAGGGGTCCGACTCCAGATCGGTGAGCTTTCGGAATATCGCCATGGCCACATTCCTTGGCAGCTTTCGCGGTTCGGAGCGGGCTTCAGGCCGAAAGACGGTTCGGTAGCTCACTCAGGGCCTTCCAGGATTTCCGCCATCACCTGTTCCATGGGGATCCCGGGTTCGGGGTTACTCATGCGCTCGTTGACCATGCGCATGATCTCCTGCTCTTCGAGCTGCTGGTAGCGGCGCAGGAGTTCGATCGGGACGACCGCTGCGACCTCTCTCCCGCGTCTCGTGATGACGGTCGGCGCATCCTCCCGGTCCGCACGATCGACTACGTCGGCGATGTGGTCACGCACCTGGCGGATTGACTCCACCGGCATCTCACTCATGGAACCAATGGTGCACATGGCACGCTTGGTCCACGTGGAGTTTCGCGAACTCTCCAGGCTCACGCTGGCCTGCGTTGTACTCGGGGCATGTAGGGGCGGACGAGGGAGTCCGTGCGGTGGTGGTGCTCTGGCCAGAGTTCCATCAAGCCGCTTGGCAGGTCGCTGTGGACGGTGGGTTCCGGGCGGGGGAGTGGTCCCCGGTGGTGGGTCAGTTCCGGCCTTCGGGGTGCCGGGGACAGTGCGACGCGGTCGCGGCCGAGGGGTTCGGTTCGGGTGGGGGCGCCGATCACCTGGCACAGCGCCCACGCCACCGTCGAGGCGAACATCCACCACAGTCGCGAGGTCATCGAAATCCGGGGCCTGCGGTGGCGTCCACCAGTAGAGTTCTGCACAGTCGATTCCCTGTCTTGGTCAGGTGGTTGATCAGCCCCGGGGGTCGGTGTTGGTAGCGCCGCCCCGGGGCGTTCTGCTGTGTGCCCGGTTTTGTGTGTGCCTGACCAGGCCGAACAGGCGTGCTTTCTAGCTGGCAAGTGCGAGCCAGCTCTCCCCCAGGTCCGGTTCCCGGTCCAACCGCACCATCGCGCGCATCTCCAGCGGGAAGCCGCGTCGGCCCTCCCACCACCAGTACTCGGCGATCCGGTCCACCAGCCACAGCCCCCGGCCGCCGGGTGCATCTCACCGGGCTGACGGTCCACCACCTGGGGCATCTTCACGCCGCCGCGCAGCCGGGGTCCCTGGTCGACCACGCTCATCAGCGCGACCTGGTTCCCCAGGAGTTCGAAGGAGATCCCCATCCGTCCGTGCGGCTCTCCGGTCGCGGTGTGCTGCACGGCGTTGGTCGCCAGTTCACTCAGCACCAGCTCGACCCAGAACCCGCTCCCGTCCTGGAGCCGGGCGTTGCGCAACAACCACTCGCGTGCCAGAGCCACGTCCTTGGGGTTGCCACCGAAGTAGCCCCATCGCGCGGACGACCGTCCCACCCCACCACCGGGTCGTCGAGGCCCAGGTATCCGACCACTGACCATGACTTCTCCTTCGAATCAACATCCACTCTTGTGTGATCGCCCTACGCTTAGAAGTATCCACAGAGAGCGACGCTCTCGCAATGGGTTCTGGGGAAATTTTCCCGAGAACGGATTGCGGGAAGTTGGCCCAGGAGTGTGGGATGCGTCAAACTGGACACCTCCCGACTTCCGGAGGTCATTGGTGGGGCAGAGTCCAGCAGGCGTCACTCGGCGCACCATCGCGCGAGTCATGAAGCGTGCGCGGCTCCGCGCGGGCATCAAGAGCGGAACAGCGGCGCAGCACGCGGACATCAGCCCCGGCACGCTGACCAAGTACGAGAAGGCCGAGAACCCCTGGCCGGTGCCGGTCGTCTACGTGCTCAGCGAGTTCTACGGGCTCTCCACGGAGGACCGGGACAAGCTCGTCGCGCTGGCCCGCCAGAAGGAACTGGGCTGGTGGCACCGCCATCAGGAGATCCCCGAGTGGTTCGAGTCCTATGTCGGACTGGAGGCCGAAGCTCACACCGTGTCCAACTACGAGGACGGTGTCATTCCTGGGCTGCTCCAGACCGAGGATTACGCGCGTGCCATCCTTGCCGCTGACATCGACGCTGGTTCAGACGAGCAGGTAGAGGGCCACGTCACCGTACGGATGCAGCGCCAAAAGCGGATCACTGAAGAGACTCCCCTGCGGTTCCACACGGTGTTCAACGAGAGCGCGCTCTACCGGGCTGTCGGCGGCGCAGAAGTCATGCGTGAGCAGCTTGGCCACCTTCTGGAGTGCGCCGAGCTGCCCAACGTGGATCTCAGAGTGCTCCCCTTCGAGGCCGGTGCTCACCCAGTGACGGGAAGCAGCTTCGTGCTCATGCAGTTCCCCGACCTGCTGGACAACGTCAGCTTCGAGGACATCGCACTCATCGAGTACCGGACAGGAGCCCTCTACCTGGAGAAGGACCAAGAGGTCGATCTCTTCGCGCGTATCTTTCAGCGCCTACAGAGCCAGGCGCTCAGCCAAGAGGAATCCGTCAAGCGCATCCAGCGCATCCGCCGTGAACGATTTGAAGGATGAGGCACAAGGTGGCTTTCAACAAGGCCGAGAAGACGGCCTGGCACAAGTCAAGCTACTCCGGTAGCGGAGGTGGCAACTGCGTGGAGGTCGCGGAAGGGCGGAACGTTCTGGTGCGCGACACGCAGCATCGGGAGCAGGGCCACCTCTCCTTCCGGAGCGGCGAGTGGGCCACCCTGCTGAACACCCTCAAGCGCTGAACTACTGCTGAGACGAGCTAAGACCCCCTTCCATCCCCGCTAAGCCTGCTAACGCCTGGTGAGACACCTTCGGGTTAGCCTGGCGGGGACGGAAGGGGCGGCACAGTGCGCAAGGTCTTCGCGGGTCCACGGCTGCGCAGGCTGCGGCAGGAGCACTCGCTCAAACAGTCCGAGCTCGCACGTGAGCTGGGCATCTCCGCCGGTTACCTCAACCAGATGGAGCACAACCAGCGCCCGCTCAGTGTTCCGGTGCTCCTGAGGATCACCGAGGCCTTCGGGGTCGACCCCGGCTTCTTCGCGGCCAGTGACACCTCGCGGCTGATCGCCGAGCTGCGGGAGGCGCTCACCGACGTCCCCACCGGCGGGCAGGTGAGCGCGGACGAACTCGACGAACTCGCCTCCGCCATGCCCTCCGTCGCGCGGGTCCTGGTGGACCTGCACCGGCGGTACCGGGACGTCTCCGGGCAGGCCGCCGCGCTCGCGGAGGGCCGCGACGGCGCGGAGTCGTCCGTGGCACCGATGGCCTACGAGCAGGTCCGCGACTTCTTCTACGAACGCCAGAACTACGTGGGCGAACTCGACGAACGCGCCGAAGAACTCGCCATCCAGCAGGGGGTGGAACCGGGCCGCGCCCACGTGGTCCTCGCGCGCCTGTTGGAGGAACGCCACGGGGTCAGGGTGGAGACCGAGGCGCCAGGGGAGGAGGGCACCCGGAACCGCGCCTACTCGGCCGAGCGCCGGGTCCTCACCCTCGCCGCGCACCTGCGCCCCGGCCAACGGGCCTTCCAGCTCGCCACCCAGCTGGCCTTCCTCGAACACGGCCCCCTTCTGGATGAGCTCGCCCAGGGGGAGGAGCTCACCACCGAACAGGCGGTCCGGCTGGCGAGGATCGGTCTGGCCAACTACTTCGCGGGCGCGTTCATCCTGCCCTACCGCGAGTTCCAGGCGGCGGCGGAGGCCGAGCGCTACGACATCGAACTCCTCGCGGACCGCTTCGGGGTGGGCTTCGAGACCGTCTGCCACCGCCTCTCCACCTTGCAACGCCCCCGGCGGCGAGGTGTGCCCTTCTCGTTCGTGCGCGTGGACCGGGCGGGCAACATGTCCAAACGCCAGTCCGCCACCGGCTTCCACTTCTCCCGCTCGGGCGGCACCTGCCCGCTGTGGAACGTCTACGCCGCCTTCTCCGCCCCGGGCGTCATCCAACGACAGATCGCACAGATGCCCGACGGTCGCGCGTACTTCTGGGTCGCGCGCACGGTGACCAGGGGGTACGGCGGTTACGGGGCAGCCCGCAAGACCTTCGCGGTCGGGCTGGGATGCGAACTCCGGCACGCGGACCGGCTCGTCTACTCCACCGGCCTGGACCTGGCGGACCCGGGCTCGGCCACCCCGATCGGCCTGGGGTGCAAGGTCTGCGAACGCCCCGCGTGCCCGCAGCGGGCCTTCCCTCCGGCGGGCCGGTCGCTGCTGGTCAACGAGAACTCCAGCACGGTCTCCCCCTACCCGGTCGCCGACCACCCGGGCCGCCTCGGGCCCGACCCGCGCTGACACTCAGGGGCAGGACCCGTACTCGACGGAGGCGGTCCCGGCCGGGGCGTCGTAGCACTGGCTGACCGGCGGGATCCCGAACACTCCGGGCAGCTGATCGGGGTGGCGATGGGTGAGCGCGCCGCCTGCGGGGGCGCACGGAGGTGAGGACCAGATCGTCGCCGACGGTGCCGCCCCGAACCGGGGACGGCACCGCCGTGGGTCCGGGGCCCTCAGACCGGACGGTGCTGGGCAGGCGCCTGATGTGTCGCGTGGGCCCGTGCCTGGTACTCACGGATGAGCCGACGGCGGTGCTCACCGCGCTTGGCCCCCACCGTGATCAGCAGGACCAACGACACGACGAAGCCGGCGAAGCCGGACAGCATCATCGCCCCGACCCCGGCGAGCATCCGGTTGTCGTAGGCGACGGCGGCGTCGGTGTCCGCGATCACGTACTCCAGGTCGGGTGGTCCGTCGCAGGTCAGGATGTACCGACCGGGGGTGTTGAACGTGGCGGACTGGACCAGCCGCCACTCCTCATGGCTGAACCCGACCACCTTCTCCGTGAACCTCGGGGCCCCGGCGCCGTCCAGCGCGCAGGAGAACCGGTACTCCTCGTCCGACTGGGCATTGGAGAACAGGCCCAGGGATCCGGTCTGCTCCTCGGTGACCTCGAACGTGGTCGTGCCGGAGCCCCGGACCACCTGGGAGACGTGCTCCGGGGCCTGGTGGTGGGAGAACCCGGTTCCGAAGGCGGTCGCACCCAGGACGATGCCGAGGGGAAGGGCGAGGGCGCCGACCACCATCCACCGGCGGCGGGGACGGATGTCCTTCGCCGGGATCTCGACCCTGGGTGGGGGCGGCGCGTACCCGGGGTGGAACATGGGCGCGCCCATGGGCACCCCCATCGTCGCCGCCCGCTCAAGCTGGGCCCGCTCGGCGCGTTGGCGGGAGAGCCTGCTGGAACGCACGAGGAGCACGATCAGACAGGTGATCGTGGAGACCATGAAGGTCAGGATCGGGGTCAGGATTCCGCCGACGATCAGCCCCGGTGAGGCCTCCGGGTTATCGCTCAACAGAAGGATGCTGACCAGCAGGTTCGCCGGGAAGAGCGCGCCTACCCAGTACCAGAGCCGGGAGGGGCGCACGTCCGGCGGACGCTCTCCGGCCTCCTGCCGCTGGGGCGGTTCGGGAACCAGGTGGCGGGGCGGAAGACGGCGTGGGGGTGGCGGCGGTGCGCCCTGCGGGGGCCACGGCGGCTGGAGCCCTGGCGGGGTGGGGTTCCGTTGGGGCTCACCTGGCTGCGGACCCGGGGTCGGGCCGCCGGTCTCGGGGGTCGGCATGGGGGCCTCGTGCTTTCGCGGTCAGATCTGGTGAGGGGACTGCTGGGCCGCCTGGGAGGAGGGCCTCGTGCGAGCTGATCTCCGGCGCAGTGCCGTGACCACACCGACCACGATCGCCGCGAGGAGCACGGACGGGGCCACGAAGAAGACGATCACGCCGGTGACGAAGAGCTGGGCCTTCACGGCGTGAAGGGTACCGGCGGACGCCAGGGCGAAGTCGTTGGCCGAATCGGCGCACGTGATCCTGTAGAGGCCGGGCTCCGAGGTGTCCAGGTTCCCCAGGGTGTCCCAGTCGCCGTAGCCATCCGCGTTCAGGTACCAGGTTCGCGGGATCGACAGGTCTCCTGACGGCGGGTAGTACATGCAGGTTCCCTTGTCTTCACCGGAGGTGAAGAGCGCCCACGCGTCGGCCTCGCCCTCGGCCACCTCGAGCTCGATCATGTCGTCCGACGTGAACTCCTCGGTGATGGCCGGGGAGAGCTTGATCGGGTTGCTGTTCAGCAGGAGGGACAAGCCGAAGAGCAGCACGGCGGCGAGGGCCAGGGCGCCGGACCACCGGTAGCCGCGTTCGTGGGAGGGCTGCCGAGCGGACGGAACGGGGTACGGGCTCGGATGCTGAGGGGGATGGTTCACGCACGCAGTGTCCCAGAACCCTGTGACAGAGGAGAAAACGAGGGATCCGCGGGCCTTGCGACCTCGTCCGGCCCGAGCCGGGGACGCGTTCGGGTACACACGCGACGTGCCCGGGGCAGCTCACCCGTGGCCTCGGCCGAGACCCTTGTCAGGACCCCTCCGCGCGGGTTGACTCGGGGGCCCGGGACGGAGGCCTCCGGGGCCCGCACCGCCGCGAGGAAGGGGCACGCCGATGGCCGGAGCATGGAACGCGTGGACTTGGGAGAGCGATCCCGACACCCTGCGCCGGGACGTGGCCGTCGCGCACGAACGCTTCACCGGCTCCGGACGGCTCAGCGGCCGGGTCCGCCCGGTGGTGGGGGAGTCCTGGCGGCGCAGCGCCCTGCACGGGGTGGACCCCGACCGCACGCTGCCCCGCCTCGAACTCACCGGACCCACCCTGCACGCCCACCGCAGCGCCCACCCGGTCTCCGCTGCCATGCCCCTGCTGCGCCGTCTCCTCCTCGACACCGCGCCCGGACCGCAGATCGTGGCGGTCGGCGACGTCTCCGGCCGTCTGCTGTGGGTGGAGGGCGACCACCGCCTGCGCAGCAGCGCCGAGGCCATGCACTTCGTCGAGGGCGCCAACTGGCACGAGAGCTCGGTGGGGACCAACGCGCCCGGGGTGGCCCTCACCCTCGACCACGAGGTGCAGGTCTTCGCCAGCGAGCACTTCAGCCGGGGCGTCCAGCGCTGGAGCTGTTCGGCGGCGCCGCTGCACGATCCCGACACCGGCGCGCTCATCGGTGTCCTTGACCTCACCGGCGCGGACCACCTCGCCTCACCGCAGGCCCTGGCCCTGGTCAGGGTGGCCGCCACCGCCGCCGAAATGGAGATCCGGGCGCAGCGGACCAGCGGGATGCTCCCGGCGCCCCGCACGGAGGGGGACGCCGTCTCCCGGTCCGGTTCCGCTCCGGGCCCGGCCCGCCTGCGCGCCCTCGGCCGCGACCACGGACTGTTCGAGGCCGACGGGGAGACCGTCGAGCTCAGCACCCGCCACTCCGAGATCCTCCTGCTGCTCGCCCGCCACCCGTGCGGTCTGACCGGCCACGCCCTCGGCGCGCTGCTGCACGATCGGGACGCCGCCCCGGTCACGGTCCGCGCGGAGATGTCCCGACTGCGCCGCCTGCTGGGCTCGGGGTGGCTCGCCTCCCGCCCCTACCGGCTGTGCAGACCGCTCACCACCGACCTCGACGAGGTACGCCGCCACCTGACCGAGGGCGCCTACCGCCAGGCCGTCAACGTCTACGAGGGGCCCGTGCTGCCGCGCTCCGAGGCGCCGGGGGTGGCCGAGGCCCGCGAGGAACTCCAGGCCGAGGTGTGCGAGGTGCTCGCCACCGGTGCCGACCCCCAGGCGCTCCTGGCCTGGTCCGAACGGCCTGAGTGGCGCGAGGACCCCCGGGTCCTGACCGCCGCCCTGCGCGCCCTGGACACGGACTCACCCCGGCACGCTGCCCTGCGCGGGCGGCTGCGCAGGCTCGGAGCCTGACCCCGGCTCGACTGCGACACGACCCCGCAGCGCCCCCGCCGCGCCTGCGCCGCGCGCAACGTGGTCGCAACCTCCGTGCAACTAGCGTCACACCTCCCTGTTCCAGGAGCCGGGCAGGCGCCTCGGCGCCCCCGTGCAGCGACACAAGGAGGCACCCCACCATGGCGATCTACGCTCCTCCAGGTGAGTCCGGCAGCGTCGTCGAGTACGCGCCGCGCTACGAGAACTGGATCGGCGGCGAGTGGGTCAGACCGGTCAGGGGCCGTTACTTCGAGAACCCCACCCCGGTCACCGGCCGGACCTTCACCGAGGTCGCCCGAAGCGGGGCCGAGGACGTCGAACTCGCCCTCGACGCCGCGCACGGCGCGGCGCCCGCCTGGGGCCGCACCCCGGCGGGCGAAAGGGCGCTCGTCCTCAACCGGATCGCGGACCGGATGGAGGAGCACCTGGAGCGGCTCGCGGTGGCCGAGAGCTTCGAGAACGGCAAACCGGTCCGCGAGTGCCTGGCCGCCGACATCCCGCTGGCCATCGACCACTTCCGGTACTTCGCCGGGGCCATCCGCGCCCAGGAGGGGCACAGTTCCGAGATCGACGCCGACACCGTCGCCTACCACTTCCAGGAGCCGCTGGGGGTGGTCGCCCAGATCATCCCGTGGAACTTCCCGATCCTCATGGCGGTCTGGAAGCTGGCCCCGGCCCTGGCGGCGGGCAACGCCGTGGTCCTCAAGCCCGCCGAGCAGACCCCGGCGTCCATCCTGGTGCTCGTCGACCTCATCGCCGACCTGCTCCCGCCCGGTGTGGTCAACATCGTGAACGGCTTCGGGGTCGAGGCGGGCAAGCCGCTGGCCTCCAACCCGCGCGTGCGCAAGGTTGCCTTCACCGGTGAGACCACCACCGGCCGACTGATCATGCAGTACGCCTCCGAGAACCTCATCCCGGTCACCCTGGAACTGGGCGGCAAGAGCCCGAACATCTTCTTCGCCGACGTGGCAGCCGAGCGCGACGCCTTCTACGACAAGTCGCTGGAGGGGTTCACCATGTTCGCCCTCAACCAGGGGGAGGTGTGCACCTGTCCGTCCCGCGCCCTGGTCCAGGGCTCGATCTACGACGGCTTCATGGCCGACGCCCTGGAACGGGTCGGCCGGATCAGGCAGGGAAACCCGCTGGACACCGAGACCATGCTGGGCGCCCAGGCCAGCAACGACCAGCTGGAGAAGATCCTGTCCTACGTCGACATCGGCCGCCAGGAGGGCGCACGGGTGCTCGCCGGAGGCGGCCGGGCCGAGATGGGGGGCGACCTCGCGGGCGGCTACTACGTCAGCCCGACCGTGTTCGAGGGCCAGAACAGCATGCGGATCTTCCAGGAGGAGATCTTCGGCCCGGTGGTCTCCGTGGCGCGATTCGACGACTACGCGGACGCCGTCAGGAGCGCCAACGACACCCTGTACGGGCTCGGCGCGGGCGTGTGGTCCCGGGACGGCAACACCGCCTACCGGGCCGGGCGCGACATCCAGGCCGGGCGCGTGTGGGTGAACAACTACCACGCCTACCCCGCGCACGCCGCGTTCGGCGGGTACAAGCAGTCCGGGATCGGCCGCGAGAACCACAAGATGATGCTCGACCACTACCAGCAGACCAAGAACCTGCTGGTCAGCTACTCCGAGCAGGCGCAGGGGTTCTTCTGATGGACACCTCCGACGCGACGGCGGAGGGCGACGCGGCAGTGGAGCGGGTCGCCCTCACCGAGACGGCGGCGGCCCTGCTCCGGGAGCTCACCGCCTACCACGGACCGCTCATGTTCCACCAGTCCGGCGGCTGCTGCGACGGCAGCTCCCCGATGTGCTATCCGCTCGGGGAGTTCCGGACCGGCGCCTCCGACGTGCGCCTGGGCGACCTCGACGCCGGACTCCCCGACCCGGTGCCGGTGTGGATGTCGCGCTCCCAGTTCGAGCTGTGGAGGCACACGCACCTGACCATCGACGTCGTCCCCGGCAGGGGCTCCGGGTTCTCCGTGGAGGCCCCGACCGGCAACCGGTTCCTGATCAGGTCGCGTCTGATGACCGACGAGGAGGCGGAACAGCTGGAGTGAGGAGGCCGCGCCCCATGGGAAGGGCCGGGGCCGGAGGAACAGTGTTCCTCCGGCCCCGGCCGCGTAGGCGCCTCCTCGCTACGAGGCTCCTCCGCCGCTCCTGCGCGACTCCTCGGCCCGCCGCTTGGCGTCCAGGCGGTCGGCGAGTTCGTCGGTGACCACGAGGTCCTGGCGGATACGCCCGGTCCGGTAACCCACCCGGGCCGCGATGTGACCGGCGACCGGGACGGTGACCACCTGGAAGAGGCCCACCAGGACCAGCGTGCCGATGCTGAAGATGCCGGTCTCCTCCTGCGGGAGCAGGCGCAGGGCGATGCCCACCAGGACCAGCAACAGGCCCAGGACCTGCGGCTTGGCCGCCGCGTGCATACGGGAGAGCAGGTCTGGGAAACGGATCAGGCCGACCCCGGCGACGAGGGAGAGCATGGCCCCGGCCAGGATGCACAGGATCGCGATCCAGTCGAGGACGTTGACGAGCTGCTCATTCACGACTTTCCCTCTCCTCCGTGGTCGCCGGGTGGATGGTGTCCTCCGGGCGGACGTGCTCCTCGGGACGCCGCGCGACGAACTTGGAGATGCTGATCGACCCGACGAAACCCAGCAGCGACAGCACCAGCAGGGTCGGCAGGATCGTGGGGTCCCGGAAGAAGGCCGCGTAGGCGCCGAGCCCGGTCAGCGACGAGGCCAGCAGGACGTCGACGGACAGCGCCCGGTCCAGGATGCTCGGCCCCAGGAGGAGCCGGGCGGTGCCCAGCAGCGCGGCCACGCCGAGCAGGACGGCGATGATGACCCACAGCGTGTTCACGGGCTCTCCTTCCCGGCGGCCTTGGCGGCCTCCAGGTCGGCGATGTTCTCGCGGGTGCCGAGTGCTCGCACGATCCGCTCCTCCAGGTTGAGGATGTCCACCTTGGCCTCCTCGGCCTCGGCCTCGCTCTCCGCGCCCAGGACGTGTACGTAGAGGATGTGCTCGGGCTGGGCCACCTCGACGATGACGCTGCCCGGAATCACTGAGACGGTGATCGAGGTGCACACGAGCATCAGGTCCGAGTCGGTGCGCAGCCGCACCGCCACCACCGAGCTCTTCACCGGCGGTCCCGGGCGGAACACCTGGACCGTCACCTGGAAGCTGGCGACGGCCATCTTCCACAGGACGTAGAAGAACATCCGCACGCCCTGCACCGGCCAGAACCGGAATCCCGGAACGATCGGCGGCAGCGGGAAGACCATCATGATCACCACGGAAACCGTGAAGCCGAGGAGCGCGACGCCCAACGACTCCGTGCGCAGCTGGAAGCCGTTGAAGAGCAGCATCCACACCACGGTCATCCCGAGGGCGACCGGGATCTGCACCTTGCCCAGGCGGTGGCGGACCGCCCGCACCCCCAGGTTCTTCCTGGTCTTCAGGTCGTTCACTGTGAACCTCCGACTCCGAGGACCGCCTCGATGTAGGGCGTCTGGGCGATCAGCTCGACCGCCGCGTTCGAGGAGTAGGCGATGAGCGGACCGGCGAACACGGTCATGGCCAGCCCGAACGCGACCAGCGCGATCGTGGCCCCCACCATGCTCTTCGGCAGGACCACCGAGGTCACCACGGGGGTGGCCGCGGTCGTGGTGTTACCGAGCCGGGAGGACGGGCCGACCGCCTCGCCGGACGGGCCGAGCGCCGCCGTCGAACTGTCGTCGACCTCGGTGTCGTCCAGCACGGTGCCGGGCTCGGCCACCATGCCCTCGGACGGGGTCCGCCAGAACGCGTAGTTCCAGACCCGGGCGATGACGTAGAGGGTGAGCAGGCTCGTCAGGACCGACGCGCCGACCAGCGTGTAGGCGAGCGGGGTGCCCGCGTCCACACCGGCCTGCATCAGGCCGATCTTGCCGAGGAAACCGGACAGCGGCGGGATGCCGCCCAGGTTCATCGCGGGGATGAAGAACAGGATGGCGAGCATCGGCGCGATCTTGGCCAGACCACCCAGATGGTCCAGGGAGGTGGACCCGCCCCTGCGTTCGATCAACCCCGTGACCAGGAACAGCGTGGTCTGCACGGTGATGTGGTGCGCGATGTAGAAGACCGCGCCCGCCATGCCCAGCTCGCTGCCCAGCGCCACACCGAACACCATGTAACCGATGTGGCTGATCAGGGTGAACGACAGTAGTCGCTTGATGTCCGTCTGCGCCACGGCGCCCAAGATGCCCATGATCATCGTGGCCAGGGCCACCCACATGAGTAGGTCGTTGAGCTGTGTGCCGGGGAAGAGGAGGGTCTGCGCCCGGATGATCGCGTACACGCCGACCTTGGTCAGCAGGCCCGCGAACACCGCGGTGACCGGGGCCGGCGCGGTCGGGTAGGAGTCCGGGAGCCAGGCGGCCAGCGGGAAGACCGCCGCCTTGATGCCGAACGCCAGCAGCAGGATCACCTGGAGGACCAGCGCCAGCTCCGAGGAGATCTCGGGGAGGCGCTCGCCCAGCTGGGCCATGTTCACCGTGCCGGTCGCGCCGAAGATCAGCGCGATGGCGATGAGGAACAGCACGGAGGAGACCAGCGAGACGACCACGTAGATGGCGCCCGCCCGCATCCTCGACTGTGTGCCGCCGAGCGTCAGCAGGACGTAGCTGGCGGTCAGCAGGATCTCGAAGCCCACGTACAGGTTGAAGAGGTCACCGGCGAGGAAGGCGTTGGAGACACCCGCCACCAGGATCAGGTAGGTCGGCTGGTACACCGACAGCGGTGCCACCTCGGCCTTGCCCGCCATCCCCTGGCCGATGGAGTACACCAGCACGGCCAGCGTGATCGCCGCCGACACCGTCACCATCAGCGCGGACAGCCGGTCGGCGACCAGCGTGATGCCGATCGGGGTGTCCCAGCCGCCCACCTGGACGGCCTGCGGGCCGAACATGTCGGCGCCCACCATCAGCGCGGCACCGATCAACAGCACCAGCGCCAGACTGATGACGCTCAGCCACTGCTGGACCCTGGGCCAGCGGATGCCGAGGGCCAGCTTGACCCCGGCCGCGAAGAGCGGCAGCACCACCGGCAGGGGAATGAGGTAGTGGAGGATGCCTGAGAAGTAGTCCCATCCCATGGTCAGTCGTTCCCTTGCAGCTCGCTGTCCTCTGCACGAGCCAGGCGTTCCCGCTCTGCCCGCATGGTCTGGCTCGCCTGGCGCCGCTGCGAACGGATACGGCGGCGCAGTTCACGCCACAGCTCGCGTTCGGCGGCGCGGTCGGCGCGCCGGTGCTCACGCAGTCGCTTGCGTCCCAGCCGGATGCGGCCGCGCAGCTCCGTCACCTGGTTGACCATGCTCTGCTGGCGGTCGGTCAGGCGGCGCACGGTCTCCTCGGAGCGCTCGTCGCCCTGGCCGTCCTCGGCCTCGACCTCGAACCTGGCCAGCTCGGCCTGGGCCGCCGCGATCTCCGCCTTGATGCGGGCCTGCTCGGCCAGCTCCTGGGCGTCGGCCGCGGCGATGGTCGCCTGGAGTTCGGCGCGCTGGCGGCGGATGTCCGCCCGCAGCCGTCGGCGTTCCTGGATGAAGCGCTGCCGCACGGCGCGGCGGCCCTCACCCTGCACGATCCGAAGGTCCTCGGCGTCGTCCTGGACCTCGTCGTTGCCCTCGAGCTGCCAGCTCCGGTAGGCCAGGGCCAGCAGGAACGCGGTGATGCCGAGGGTGATGACGATCGCCGTCAGGATCATCGCCTGCGGTAGCGGGTCGGTCATCTCGTCGTTGGTCGGCGTGAACCACAGGACCGGCGGCCCGCCGGCCTGCCCGGCCATGGCCAGGATCATCAGGTTGACGCCGTTGCTCATCACGATGAAGCCCAGCAGCACGCGGGTCAGGCTGCGCTCCAGCAGGAGCACGACACCCACCGCGACCAGGACACCGATGACGAGGACGAGGGTCAGGCTTGGTGACTCGTTCACGAGGTGACCTCCTCGGCGCGGGCGGCGGTTCCGGGCGCGGAGCCCTCCTCCGCGTGCGCGGCGTCCCGTTCGATCTGTTCGTCGATGCGGGCGCCGAGGCTGCGCAGGATGTCCAGGATCAGTCCGATCACCAGCAGGTACACGCCGATGTCGAAGAACAGCGAGACCGTGATGTGCGGACTGCCGAGGAGCCCGAGGTTGATGTACCAGTCGCCTCCGGCGAGCACGTCTCCGCCGAAGATCGCACCGGCCAGGCCGGTACCGGTGGCCAGGGCCAGACCGGCGCCGATGAGGGCGCCTGGCTGCACCCACGCCGTGGCGTACAGCTCGAACCTGCCGCCCGCGAGGTAGCGGACGATGAACGCCAGGCCCGCAACGATGCCGCCGGCGAAACCGCCGCCGACGTCGGTGTGGCCGGTGAGCAGCAGGTACACCGAGATGACCATGATCACCGGGAAGAGGAAGCGCGAGACCACCTCGAAGATGAGCGACCGGCGTTCGGTCGGCAGGCTCTCGGCACCCGGCAGCCACGTGCGGTTCCACTGCGGCTTGACGTGCATGTTCTGCGGGGCGACCGCGAGGTTGCCCAGGTCCAGCTTGCCGTGCCCGTTGGTGGGCTCCGGGGCGCTGGTGACGGACAGGGCCATCACACCGCCCGGGGCCTTGCGGGGCTGGGCTCGGCGGCGGACGAACATCAGGCTGGCGACACCGGCGGCCGCGGCGGCGAGCACCGAGATCTCACCCATGGTGTCCCAGGCACGGACGTCGACCAGCAGCACGGAGATGATGTTGTAGCCCCCCGCCTCCTCGGCGGCGGCCGGGTAACCCTCCGAGATGGAGGGCTCCTGACGGCCGGCGAGGGCGAACCACGTCATGGTGGCCACCATCAGACCCGTGGCCACACCGATCGTCATGTTCCAGATCCGGCGGCCCTTGAGGGCCGGTGCCGAGAAGTGGGACGGGAAGCGGCGCAGCACCAGGACGAAGACCACCAGGCTGACGGTCTCGACGAGGAACTGGGTGAGCGCGATGTCCGGGGCGCCCTGCAGGTAGAACAGGGCGGCCACGCCGTACCCGCCGATACCGACGAGGATCACCGCGAACAGGCGGCGCCGCACGAACAGGATCAGCAGGCAGGTGATCACGACGATCAGGGCCGGGATGACCTGGACCGGGGTGTCCCAGAGGCGGAGCTCGGGCTTGGGTCCGGACCAGATCTGTCCGGTGATCATCGGGATGCCGGCGGCCACCACCAGGACGATCAGGATCGTGCCGAGGTAGACCGGCAGCGAACCGCGCTGCGTGCTACCGGTGACCTGGAGGGCCAGGTTCTCCAGTCCGGCGAGCATCCGCCGGTAGTTGCGCTCCGGATTGACGAAGGCCAGGCGGGTGCCCAGCCACACCACCCGGTTGCGGAAGTAGAAGAGCACCAGACCGCCGAGCACGCAGACCGCGGACAGCAGGAGCGGCAGCTCCCAGCCGTGCCACAGGGCGAGGTAGCTCTGGTACGTCTCGTGTTCCCCCATCGGGACGGTGTCGGCGTAGACCGCGAAGAGGGGGTCGGCCCAGTAGGAGAGGAGGCCGCCGAACAGGCTCAGCGCAGCCAGGATCACGGCCGGGGTGAGGAAGAGCGCACCGGGGGCGTGGACCGGGGTGGGCTGGACGCCCTCCTTGTCGAAGAAGGCGCCCCACATGAAGCGGAGGCTGTAGGCGACCGTGAAGGTCGAGCCCAGGACCAGACCGGCCAGGACCACGGTGTCGAGCGTTCCGCCGTGGGTGTAGGCGCCGAAGGCCAGTTCCTTGGCGGCGAAGCCCGCGGTGGGAGGCAGACCCGCCATGGAGGCCATGGCCACGATCGAGACCCAGTAGGTGGTGGGCATGGACCGGCGCAGACCGGACAGCTCACGCAGGTCCCGTGTCCCTGTGCTGTGGTCGACGATGCCGACCACGAGGAAGAGCGGGGCCTTGAACAGTGAGTGTGCGACCAGCATGGCCAGACCCGCGAGGGCGGCGGCGCGGGTCCCCGTGCCCAGCAGGGCGATGAGGAACCCGAGCTGGCTGATGGTGCCGTAGGCCAGGACCAGCTTGAGGTCGTACTGGCGCAGGGCCTTCCACCCCGCGAGGACCATGGTGACCACACCGAAGAACAGGGCCATGCCCTGCCAGACGGGCACGTCCCCGAACGCGGGGGTGAGACGCGCGACCAGGTAGACGCCGGCCTTGACCATCGCCGCGGCGTGCAGGTAGCCGGACACCGGGGTGGGTGCCTGCATGGCGGCGGGCAGCCACAGGCTGAACGGGAACAGCGCCGACTTGGACATGGCGCCGATCATGATCAGCACCAGGGCCCAGGTGACCACGGGGCCCGTGGCGGGCGGATCGGCGACGATCTCGGAGATCACGTAGGTCCCGGCGGTCTCGCCGAGCATGATCATGCCGACGAGCATGGCCAGACCGCCGAAGGTGGTGACGGTCAGCGCCGTCATCGCCGCTCGGCGGCTCTCCTTCATCTCGGCGTTGTGGCCGACGAGGAGGTAGGAGAAGACCGTGGTCAGCTCCCAGTAGATGAAGAGCTGGATGAGGTCGTCGGCCAGCACGAGGCCGAGCATGGCCCCGGCGAAGGCGACGAACACACCGGCGAAGCGCCCGATGCCGGGCTCGGAGTCGTTGAAGTAACGCGCGCAGTAGATCAGGATCAGCGTGCCCACGCCGGCGGCGATGAGCGTCATGACCAGGCCGAGGGCGTCCATGTAGAGGCCGAGCCGGAGCGAGAACTGGGGTGCCCACGCGACGGACTCGGAGAGGCTCTCGCCATTGAGGATGGCGGGGAGCTGGAAGAAGGCCCACACGGTGGCCAGACCCGGAACGATCGCGAGCGCGTAGAAGCCGTTACGGCCCCAGAGGCGCACCAGTAACGGTGCGACCGCAGCTGTGATGAAATGCGCGACCAGCACTGTTGTCAATGCGCCCCTCCCGGACCGGTCCGGGCCCACCCGGGTGTTCGGGCGGACGTCCACGCCCCCGCAGCAAACAACTCCGCCACAACCGGATCGGTGGACGGGGTGTCGTTACCGTTTTGAGGGGGCATGGATTAACTTGAACTTGCGTGCGCAAGCTATTTAATAGCTAGACTACACAAACGTCAAACCTCCGCGCGGGTCGAGGACCCGCGTCACTGCCCAGCCTGCGAGGACCGTTTCGTGCCCGACGAGACCCCCGAGCCCTGTTCTGATCAGCAGGAATCACCCGAGCCCAACGCTGCCGAACTCGAGGAGTTCCAGCGTGTGTGGACCGAACTGATCAACGCCGCGCTCCATGCCCGATCGCGGGGCGGGCACGGGCATCGCGGTGCCGAAGAACTCACCCTGACACAGTCGTTGCTGATGGAAGCGGTACGCGGCATGGACCAACCCAGTGTCGGTGCGGTTGCTCACATCGTCGGCGTGTCGTCCCCTTCGGCCACCCGGATGATCCAGCAACTGGAGCGCAAGGGGATGATGGCCCGGCGCCGCTCCGAGCGTGACGAACGCAGCACCGTGGTCGCCATCACGGACGAGGGCGAGCGGGTCCTGGCCGAGCGGCGCAAGTACATGGAGCGCAAACAGCGCCAGGTCTTCGACGCGATAAGGCCGTCCCTGCGGCCGGTGGTCCTCGACGTCCTGCGTGACCTGCGCGAAGCCATAGACGACACCTGACGGTCACCCGCCTCTCGCCCGCTCCTCGCCCGCTCCTCGCCCGGCCCGAGCCCGCTCCTCGCCCGCCTCTCACCCGGCTCGAGCCCGGCCCGAGCCCGCTCCGGAACGGGACTCGAGGCCCGGTCTGCCCGTGGCAGATCTGCCCCGGGCCGAAAAGGTGGAGGTCACAGCTCTCCCCGGCCCAGTCTGGGACCACCGGCCGGAACGGACACGCGGTCCGTTCCACGGACGCCGGACCGAGGAGAGCTCATGCCGATCCACCAACAGCTCGTCGCGGAGCACCCACCGAGCGGAACCTTCGACGACCAACTGGCCGCCCGCCTGCTGCGGAGCCGCGTGGTGCTCCTGGGAACCCAGGTCGACGAGGAGAGCGCCAACCGAGTCTGCGCCCAGCTCCTCCTGCTCGCCGACGAGGACCCGCACCGGGACATCACCCTGGCGATCAACAGCCCCGGGGGAGTGGTCTCCGCCGGGCTCGCCATCTACGACACGATGAACTTCGTCCCCAACGACGTGTCCACCCTGGTCATGGGGTTCGCCGCGAGCATGGGCCAGTTCCTGGCCTGCACCGGCGCGCCCGGCAAGCGGTACAGCCTGCCGCACGCCCGGATCATGATGCACCAGCCGTCCGGGGGCCTGGGCGGTACGGCGGCCGACATCGCCATCCAGGCCGAGAACCTCGCGCACACCAAGCGGACCATGATCGAGCTGATCGCCCGGCACAGCGGCCAGAGCGAGGAGACCATCGCCCGGGACCAGCACCGGGACGCCTGGTTCACTGCCGAGGAGGCGCAGGACTACGGGTTCATCGACCACGTGGTGGCGTCGGTCGACCAGATGGAGGGCGCGATGCGCCTGGGCCGGGGATCGACCGGCTTCGGCGCGCGGACGGGGGGCACCAGATGAGCGGGCGCTACACGGTGCCGATGGTCGTCGAGCGGACCCCGAGTGGCGAGCGCTCGTTCGACGTGTTCAGCAGGCTGCTGTCCGAACGCATCATCTTCCTGGGCACGCCGGTCGACGACGACGTGGCCAACGTGGTCATGGCGCAGATGCTCCACCTGGACTACGAGAGCCCTGACCTGGACATCCAGCTGTACATCAACTCGCCGGGCGGCTCCAACACCGCGCTCACGGCCATCTACGACACGATGAGCTTCGTCCGGGCGGACGTGGCCACGGTGTGCATGGGCCAAGCAGCCTCCGCTGCGGCGGTGCTGCTCGCCGCCGGCGCCCCCGGCAAACGAGCGGCGTTGGAGCACTCCCGGGTGCTGCTGCACCAGCCGTCCACGGAGGGGCGGGGCGAGGCAGCTGACCTGGAGATCCAGGCCGCGGAGATCCTGCGGGTCCGATCCCAGGTGGAGGAGATCCTGTCGCGGCACACCGGGCAGACCCAGGAGCGGCTGCGGGCCGACACCGACAGGGACAAGATCTTCACGGCCCAGCAGGCGCGGGAGTACGGGCTGGTGGACGGGGTCATCACCACTCGGGAGCTGAGGCCCTCGGTCGCCGCCTGAGGTCGGGGGTGCGGCCCCGGGCCTGATGGCCCGGGGCCGCTGGCAGCGCGCGGCTTGGGATGGGCCGGACGCGATGCCGTCCATGAGCGGGGGATGAGAGAGGTTCGGTGGGTCAGGCCGCCAGGGACACCACGCCGTCGCGGCGGCCCGGCGCGACGGGTGACGTGAACACGCCACCGAGACCGCTCCGGACGAGTCTGCCGGAGACCTCCGTGACGGACACGCGGTTGACGACCTGGTTGGGCACGGGGGCCGGACGGCGGGTGGCCGTCCCGTACCGGGTGAGGAGGGTACGCCGGTGGAGTTCGCCGAACACGTCGACGATGCTCAGGCCCAGGGAACGGTAGATCGCGGCGAGGACCTCCGAGGAGGCCTCCTTGCGTCCGCGTTCAACCTCCGACAGGTAGGGGAGGGAGACCTGGGCGTCCTCGGCCACCTCGCGCAGGGTGCGGCCCTGTTCCACACGGGTGCGGCGGAGCAGGTCACCGATGAGGTCGCGCATCAGGGGCTCATCGGGGCGCGCCCGGGAGCGATCCCCCTCGCGGGCCTCGTCCAGCGTGCGCAGGACGCCTTCGGACATCGGTGCCTCCCGTGTTGCCGTGTCCTGACCCTTCGAGCCTACGCCGCGGGAGCGCGGTAGTGGGAGGGGTTCCGGTGGCCTTATGCGGACGGCAGAACCCGGACGAACGCCTACGGAGCGGGCGGAGCGGTGCGCCTCCGTGTTGGCACGGAGGCCCGGTGCATGGAGACCCGGAGCACGGAGACCCGGCGCACATGGAGACCCGGTGACCGTGGGCCCCACAGACAGCCCGTCCGCGGCCCCGTACTCCCTCGCCCGGCTGTGGGCGGCCACAGCCGGATCGGTCCGGCCCTCGGCCCTCGGCCCGGGCGCCGTGCGGAGCGGGACTCGGAACCTGGTCGTCCCCGGCGATCGTTGCGTCCTGCGGCACCACGTCTCGAAGTGCACAAACGGGGGCAAAACCTTTGCCTGGTCCGGTGTCCACGGCCTTCGGAGCGGGAACGTGGAGGACGCGTCTACCTTGGGGAGGGCTCGTGGAGATCACTGGAATCATCACCGCGATCATTGTTGGTCTGATCATCGGTGCGCTCGGACGTCTCATCGTTCCCGGCAAGCAGCACCTGCCCATCTGGCTGACCCTGCTCCTGGGCATCGTCGCAGCCTTCATCGGTGGCTGGATCGCGAGCCTCTTCACGGGGTTCTGGCTGTTCGTGCTGATCGTCCAGGTCCTGGTCGCCGCGGCGATCGTGTACCTCGCGGACGGCATGTACTCCAAGAACACCAGAACGGCCTGATCCGCCGCCAAGCGACGCGACCCGAGGCCGCCGCCTCAGCCCGAGGCCACCGGACGCGATCCGGTGGCCTCGACCACGCGCACCGTCCGCCCCGAGCCAGCTGAGGTCTGCGCCGCCTCGAGGACGGCCACGACCTCCCGGCCGAACCGCACGTCACACGGGTCCCCGGCGCCTCCCCGGATCTGTGCCAAGAGGCGGTCGACGGCCGACCCGAATGCCTCCGAGGCGCTCCGGTCACCGCCCGGAACCGAGCGCCACCCGTGTTCGCCGTAGAGGTCCACGGAGAAGGCCCCCGCCTCCGGGGCGGCGTCCAGCGTCACCGACAGCGAACCCACCGCCCCACTCGCGTGCCGGGTGAGCACGTGCATGCTGTCCCGTGGGCCCGGTACCGCGGTGACCTCCTCGACCGGGCCCAGAACGGGCAGCACCACCGAGAGCACGTGCGGGCCCACGTCCCACAGCCCGCCCCTCTCCCGGCGCCAGGGCGAGGCCCCGTAGGGGTTGCCCGGCTGGAAGATCGACGCGAACAGGGTCGCCCGCACACCGTCCCAGCCGCCGTCGTCCGCCGCCTGGCGCAGGAAGTCGTTCACCGATTCGGAGAAACGGCTGGTGAAGAAGACCACCGAGGCCAGACCGCGCGCCTCGGTCTCGGCGACGACCGCGTCCGCCGCCTCCACGGAGAGGGCGAGCGGTTTGTCCAGCAGCAGGTGCTTCCCCGCCCTGGCCGCGCGCAGGGCCAGGTCGCCCTGGACGTCCGGGGGGAGGGCGATCGCGACGGCGTCGACGTCGGCGAGCAACGCGTCCACGTCCTCGTAGGCCCGCGTGCCGAGCCCGTCGGCCAGCTCCGCCGCCTTGGCGGGGTCGCGCCCCCACACTCCGACCAGAGTGGTCTGCGGATGCGCGGCCAGCGCCGCGCCATGGGTCTGCCTCGCCCAGAAGCCAGTGCCCAACAGTCCGAACCGCACTCCCATGGACCCTCCCGGTGTCTGTGGTCTCGCACCCGCCCCCGCAACCCTGGCTCACGGGAAGGTTCCCAGCAAGACCCCGCCCCACATTGGCCGCCGTTGCGCCGTGGAGGCTGTGTGGGGGCTCTCCGAAGTGGCCAGGTCCGGACGCACGGACCTGGGGCGCCTTCCGGAGTGGCCAGGTCCGGACGCGCGGACCTGGGGCGCCTTCCGGAGTCCTCACTGGTCAAGCGGTCTTTCTCCCGAAACAGTCCGCTTCGCGGAGCCCTGGGCGCCCCGTGAAACTCCTGGTGGAATCCTCCGGTCTCGACCATCATGGGCAACTGTGAGCACGGGGACCGGTCCGGCCAGCGGGAACGTCGGCGGCCTGGAGACCGCCCGGTGCGCGTGATCGCCACGAAGGGGGCCAACCCGTGGACACCGACCAGATGAAGGACACTCCCCGGTACACCGTCCGATCCGACTTCGAGGGGCCGGAAGAGGCCCACGACTGGATGCGCGTCCACATGGACTCCCTGCGGGCCTGCGCACACTGGGCCGAGCAGGAGTCCGGGACGGTCGGCGACCGGTCCCCCGAACTCCTCGCGGCGGGGCTGCGTGCGGCCCGCGCGCTCGGTGACAGGGGTCTGGAGGCCTGGGTCCGCCACCTCCGGGGCCTGGCCCTGCTCGACTCCGGGGACCTGGAGGGCGCCGACCAGGAGTTCGTCGCCTCCCTCATGCTGGCCGAGGTCCATGGCGACGACCGGGCCCGCGCCGCCTCCCTGGAGGCCCGGGGCGTCGTCGCCCAGCGGGACCGGCGCGACCAGGAGGCGCTGGACCTGTTCGACCTGGTCGAACCGCTCCGGGACCCGAAGGGCCGTCCTCGGGGGACGGCCGTGTTGGACCTCCTGCGCGGACGGTCCCTGGTGACCCTGGGCCGCTTCGACCACGCCCTGGAACGGCTGGACGCGGCCCGGGAGGTGTTCGCCCCGTCCGGCGGAGGGGCGGTGGACGAGGTCAACCTCGCCAGGGTCCGGCTGGAGCGGGGCCGGGCGCTCAACGGCAAGCGCCGTGGTGAGGAGGCCCGCGACGAACTGGAGCTGTCCCTGGCCGGGTTCGAGGCCCGGGGCCACACCGTGCAGATGGCCCGGGTCCGCGAGGCGCTCGCCGGGGTGACGCAGCTGGCCGGAGAGAAGAACTGGATGGACCACCTCCTGGAGGCGGAACGGCTCTACCGCGAGATCGGCAGCGAGGCCGAGGCTGAGCGCATCCGCTCGTTCCTGCCCCGGGACCGTTCCCCCGGAGGGTGACGCGGCGAGTGGCTGACGGTCTGCGGCAGGCCGAGGACGTCCTCCCCACGGCCGGGTGTGACGCCCCGGCGCCCCGGGCCGCTCAGCTCAGGCGGCGGGCTCCCGCCGAGGGTAGGGCGCTGAAGACCACCGGTTCGGCGAATCCGCGCTCCGCGAAGGCAGCCCGGACCGCCTTGTCGCAGTCCTGCGCGCCCTCGGCCTCCACCAGGGCGATGACGCAGCCGCCGAAGCCGCCGCCGGTGATCCGCGCTCCCAGCGCCCCCGAGGACAGGGCCGCCGCCACCGCCGTGTCCACCTCGGGAACGCTCACCTCGAAGTCGTCCCGCAGGGAGGCGTGCGAGGCGGTGAACAGCGGACCCGCCTCGCGGGGACGACCAGCCCTGAAGAGCGCCACCGTCTCCAGGACCCGGGCGTTCTCGGTGACCACGTGCCGCACCCGGCGGCGGACCACCGGATCAGGGAGCGCGGCCAGCGCCCCTGGGAGGCCCTCGACGCAGACGTCCCGCAGCGCCCCGACCCCCAGGGCGCGGGCGGCCTCCTCACAGGAGCGGCGCCGCTCGGCGTAGGCACCCTCGACCAGCCGACGCGGGGCCCGGGTGTCCACCAC
Organism: Nocardiopsis sp. B62; assembly: GCF_018070675.1. NCBI lineage: Bacteria > Bacillati > Actinomycetota > Actinomycetes > Streptosporangiales > Nocardiopsidaceae > Nocardiopsis > Nocardiopsis sp. B62. Next base: position 157,898 of record NZ_JAGPXK010000002.1, read on the forward strand.
CAGCAGCGACAACCCGTGCGCGGCCGGGTCGAACGGGACCTGCTCGGTCTCCAGCGAACGACAGTCCAGGAACAGCGCCCGACCCTGGTCGGCCAGCATGACCGCGGACTGGTCCATGATCCCGCAGGGCATCCCCACGAAGTCGTTCTCCGACCGCTGGGCCAGCCGTGCGACCTCGGCCGGGGCCGGGCCCGACCCGTACAGGCCGGTGGCGGCCAGGATCGTCGCGCAGCAGACCGCCGCGGACGTGGACAGTCCGGTCCCGGTGGGGATGGCGCTCTCCACCAACAGGTCCAAGCCGCCGATTCGGTACCCCTCGTCGGCCAGGACCCACAGCGCGCCCGCCTGGTAGGCGGCCCAGCCGGGCACCGTGCCGGGGGAGAGGTCGGCCAGCCGCGCCTCGAAGGTGTCGGGGAACTCCCGTGACCGCAGCCGCACCCGGTCGTCCGGGCGGCGCGCGGCGGCCACGGTCAGCGCGTGGGGCAGGGCGATGGGGAGTGCGAAGCCGTCGTTGTAGTCGGTGTGCTCGCCGATGAGGTTGATCCGCCCCGGCGCGGTCCACACCCCCTCCGGGTCCGCACCGAAGGCTCTTCGGAACTCCGTCGCGACACCGTTCACCGGGAGACCTCCCCGGCGCGGGCGAACGCCCACGCGTCCGACACGATCTCGTCCAGGCCGCGTGAGGGCTCCCAGCCCAGCTCCTGACGGGCCCGTTCGACTCCGGCCACCAGTACGGCCGGGTCACCGGCCCTCCTGGGCCCCTCCACCACCGGAACCGGGTGTCCCGTGACCCGCCGTACGGCGGCCAGGACCTCGCGCACCGAGGAGCCGCCGCCTCCGCCCAGGTTGAACACCCGGTGGGTTCCGGGCGCCACGTGCTCCAGCGCTCTCAGGTGGGCGTCGGCGAGGTCGGCCACGTGCAGGTAGTCACGGACGGCGGTGCCGTCCGAGGTGGGGTAGTCGGTACCGAACACCGTGGCGTGCGGGACCTCCCCGGAGGCCACCCGGAGCAGGTTCGGGATGAGATGGGTCTCGGGGTCGTGGCGTTCGCCGAAGCCCAGGTGGGCCCCGGCCACGTTGAAGTAGCGCAGGCTCACCGCCCCCAGCCCGTGTGCCCGCGCCCACCCGGCCAGCATGTGGTCGACGGCGAGCTTGCTCGCCCCGTAGGGGTTGGTGGGCATCGCTGGGTCGGTCTCCCGCAGCGGCGCGTCCGAGGGCGGGTCGCCGTAGGTGGCGGCGGTGGAGGAGAACACCAGACGGCGCACACCGTGGGTCCGCGCGGCCTCCAGCAGGGCCAGGGTGCCGCCCACGTTGGTGTCCCAGTACGGTCCCGGATCCTCGACGGACTCGCCGACCAGGGACCTCGCGGCCAGGTGCACCACGCCGTCGAAGGTCGGGTCGAGCACATCGGCGGCGGCCCGCAGGTCCGCCTCGACCAGGGTCGCGCCCGGGTGGACCGCGTCCCGGTGTCCGGCGTGCAGCGCGTCGAGCACGGTGACCTCGTGCCCGGCGTCGGTCAGGAGCGCCGTGACGACGCTGCCGACGTAACCGGCACCGCCGGTGACGAGGAGTTTCACGGATCAGACCTCTCGGAGTCGTCGGGCCGTGGTCTCGGGGGCCACGTCGTTGCTGAACACGCCCGCGCCGGACTCGGTCCCGGCCAGGTACTTGAGTCTGCCCGGGGCGCGGCGCACGGAGAACAGTTCGAGGCGCAGGCGGGCCAGCCCGCGCGCCTGCGGGTCGTGGGCGGGTGCCTGGTGCCAGGCCGAGATGTAGGGCAGCGGGGTGTCGTACAGCCGGTCCGCCCGGGCGAGGAGGTCGGCGTAGAGCTCGGCGAGGGCGGTGCGCTCGCCGGAGTTCAGGGCGGGCAGGTCGGGCACGGCGCGGTGCGGGTAGACGTGGACCTCAACGGGCCAGCGCGCCGCCTCGGGGACGAAGGCCGTCCAGTGCTCGTTGCGCAGCACCACACGGGGTCCGGCGCTCTCGGCGGCCAGGATGTCGGCGAACAGGTCGCCCCCGGTCTCGGCGCGGTGCCGCCGCGCGGAGTCGAGGTCGCGCTCGGCCCGGGGGGTGACGAAGGGGAGCGCGTAGATCTGCCCGTGCGGGTGGTGCAGGGTCACGCCGATCTCCGGTCCCCGGTTCTCGAAGACGTACACGTGCGCGACCTCGGGCCGGGCGGACAGTTCCTCGGTCCGGTCCGCCCAGGCGTCGACGATCGTGCGGACGCGACGGGGGCCGAGCGCGGCGAGCGAGGTGTCGTGGTCGGAGGAGAAGCAGACCACCTCACAGCGGCCCTCGGAGCCGCTGAGGGCGGGGAAGCGGTTCTCGAAGACCGCGACGTCGTAGGAGGACGAGGGCACCTCGGTCAGGCGGTCGCCGTGGGAGGGGCACAACGGGCACTCGTCGCTGGGTGGCAGGTGGGTGCGGTTCTGGCGGTGCGCGGCGATGACCACCCACTCGCGTCGGAGCGGGTCCCAGCGCAGTTCGGAGCCGGAGGCGGTGGGCGGCAGGTCGCGGCGGTCCGGGACCTCCTCGCGGACGCCGCCCTCCTCGTCGTAGTAGATGATCTCGCGGCCGTCGGCCAGCCGTGTGGCGGTCTTCCTCATCCGTGCTCCCGGGGGACGTCGGTGACCACGAGGCGGCCCACGCGGTCCTGGAGGGTCTCACGTGCGGTGGGGGTGATCCGGGTGTCGGTGACGAGCACGTCGCAGCGGTCCAGGGGGGCGATGGTGCTGATCCCGACGGTGCCCCACTTGGTGTGGTCGGCGGCGACCACGAGGGTCGCGGCCGCCTCCACCAGGGCCCGGTTGGTCTCGGACTCCATCAGGTTGGGTGTGGTGAACCCGGCCCGTTCGTGGATGCCGTGGACGCCCAGGACCAGGGTGTCCAGGTTGACCCCGCGTACGGAGGCCAGGGCCATGGGGCCCACGAGGGCGTCCGAGGGGGTGCGGAAGCCGCCGGTGAGCGCCACGGTCTGGTCGGTGCGCTCGGAGCGGTACAGGACCTCGGCCACGTGGATCGAGTTGGTGATGACGGTCAGCCCGGGGGTCTCCCGCAGGTACTCGGCGACCAGAGCGGTGGTGGTCCCGGCGGACAGTCCCACGGCGCTGTGTGGTTCGACCAGACCGGCGACGGCCCTGGCGATCGCGTGTTTCTCCTCGGACTGGAGCGTGGACTTCGCCTCGAACCCGGGCTCCGTGGTGCGGGCGCCCTCGGGCGCGACGGCGCCGCCGTGGACCTTGACCAGTGATCCCCGGTGTTCCAGGGCGTCGAGGTCGCGCCGGATGGTCATGTCTGACACGGCGAGGGCGTCGACCAGATCGGTGACGCGGACGCCGCCGTCCCGTCGGACCTGTTCGAGGATCAGCTCCCGCCGTTGCGCGGCCAGCATCCGGCCCTCCGATGGTCGGAAATGTGGGTTCTTGTTTATTTAAGGTGCCTTGTGGGTCTCTCTACTGTCAATGGGGTGACCTGTCTGAAGGAATCTGTTGGTTTCCGTCCGGGCTCGTTCACCTGGTCGGCTCTGGCCACCTGGGGTTGGCCCTCGTTCCCCTTCCGGGCGGGCCGGTGTGAGGTGAGCTGGACCAGCAGCACCGCGCCGATCGCGGCGAGGGCACCTGCCCCCTGCACGGGGGTGAGGGTCTCGTCGAGTACGAGGAACCCCAGGAGGGTGGCGGTGAGCGGACTGGCGAAGGACAGGAAGGACACCGCCAGCGCGGGCAGCCGCTCCAGGCCCCGGAACCAGATCACGTAGGAGAGCAGGGCGCCGACCAGTCCCAGGTAGGTGTATCCGGCCAGGTTGGCGGCGTTGAGGCTTGGGGGCAGGCCCTCCAGGAGCAGGGTGGGGGGAAGCAGGACCAGCCCGCCCGCGGTGAGCTGCCAGCCGGTGGCGCCCAGCAGGCTCACCCCCTCAGGACGCCCCCAGCGCTTGGTGAGCACGAGGCCGGTGCCCATGGACACGGCGGCGGCCAGACCCGCCAGGACCCCCACGGGGGCCAGGGCGGACTCCGGGCCCGCCACGAGCAGTCCCACGCCGAAGGCCCCGAGCAGGCAGGCGAGCAGGTGCGTCAGCCTGAGCCGGTCGCCCAGCAACAGGGCGGCCAAGAGCATGACGATCACCGGCTGGACCGCCATCACCAGGGCGGCGACCCCTCCGGGCAGCAGGTAGGCGGCCACGTACAGCAGGTAGAGGAAGGCGCCGATGTTGAGTGTGCCCAGGAGCAGCGAACGCCACCACCACACCCCCGAGGGCAGTGTCCGGGCGAACAGCACCAGCAGCAGCCCGGCTGGCAGGGCACGAAGGAGCGCGGCCAGCAGCGGGCGGTCCGGTGGGAGGAACTCGGTGGTGACCAGGTAGGTGCTGCCCCAGACCACGGGTGCCAGGGCGGTGACCAACGAGTCGCCGAGAATCCGTCCGCGCGCGCTCACGGTGCCTGCGGGGTGGGTTCAAGGAGCGGTGCCAGCGAAAGGCCCCGGGCGTGGATGGTCTCGGTGACGGGGGGTGTCATCAGCCAACCCTTCGATGTCTAACTGTTCGATGCTGAAAGATTACGCGAAGGGTTCGGGGCTGGTCAAGGACGCGGCGCTATGATCGCCGGATGAACGACGCCGTCGACCTCTTCCTCGCCCAGTGGGCCCGCGAACGGCCCGACCTCGACGCCTCCCCGATGGGGGTGATCGGTCGGATGAACCGCTTGCAGCAGCTGCTGGGGCGCAGGGTCGCCGACCTCCTGGCCGAGTACGACCTGGAGCGCTGGGAGTTCGACGTGCTGGCCACGCTGCGGCGGTCCGGTGAGCCCTACCAGCTGACCGCCAGGGATCTGGTCCGGATGATGATGGTGGGTTCGGCGGCCATGACGCACCGGGTCGACCGCCTCGTGCGCAAGGAGCTGGTCCACCGTCAGGTCGACCCGGCGAGCAGGCGTCGTGTCCTGGTCACCCTCACCGACAAGGGTCTGGCACTGGTGGACGGAGCGGTCGCCGGGCACGTGGACAACGAGGCCCGTCTGCTCGACGGCCTGAGCAGGGAGGAGCAGGACCAGCTCGCCGCCCTGATGCGCACCCTGCTGCTCTCCCTGGGCGACACGGCACCCGAGTCGCCCTGACCCCGCCGCACGACGAGGGGGAGGTCCCGTGTGGGACCTCCCCCTGGAGTCTGGTGTTCGGAGCGACTATTCGCGGTCGGGCTTGTCGTCCGGGGTCAGGGCGTCCTTGACCTTCTCGCCAGCCTGCTTGAGCTTGGACTTGGTCTGCTCGGCCTTGCCCTCGGCCTGCCACTGCTCGTTGCCGGTGGCCTTGCCGAGGCCCTCCTTGGCCTTGCCCTTGAACTCGTCGAACTTGTTCTCAGCCTTGTCGCCCTCGGACATGTGAGCCTCCTTCGATCGGATCCACCCACAGCCATGTCCGATTCACGGGAAAACATTCATGATCGAGGGGACGGATGTGGCTGGAGTGACCGAAGACACCCCGGACCTCAGGCCTGGGCGGGCGCGATCGGCACGACGGAGGCGAAGGGCGCGTGGGTGGCCAGGCGCTCGGCGATACCCTCGCGGACCATGGCCTTCGCGGTGCGCACGGCGTCGCCCACCTCGGCGCCCTTGGCCAGCTCGGCGGTGATCGCCGCGGCGAAGGTGCAGCCCGCTCCGCTCACGCGCTCCTCGCCGATCTTCGGCGCGCTCAGGACGGTGACCTCCTCGCCGTCGAAGTAGACGTCGACGGCGTCGGGGCCGGGCAGTTCGGTGCCGCCCTTGACGACCACGTGCCGGGGGCCGAGCTCGCGGATGCGGCGGGCCGCCTCAACGAGGTCCTCGACGGTCTCGATCGACTCCATCCCGGCGAGGGTGCGGGCCTCGAAGTGGTTCGGGGTGATGACGGTGGCCAGCGGCAGGATCTGCGCGGTCAGGGCCTTGTCCGTGTCCAGGGCGGCGCCGGGCTCCTGGCCCTTGCAGATCAGGACCGGGTCGAGGACCACGTGCCGCCACGGCTGGCGCTGGAGGGCCTCGGAGACCACGTCGATGGTGTCCGGGGTGCCGAGCATGCCGATCTTGACGACGTCGAGGTCGTGGCAGGTGGTGGCCGCCTCGATCTGGTCGGCGATGACACCGGGGTCGACGGGCACGAACCGGTGGCCCCAGTTCTCCTTGGGGTCGAAGGAGACGATGCAGGTGATCGTCCCCATGCCGTAGACGCCCAGTTCCTGAAAGGCCTTCAGGTCAGCCTGGATGCCGGCGCCGCCGGTGGCCTCCGACCCTGCGATCACGTACGCGCGGTTGGTCATCGCCAACCTCCCTCTAACTTGCTGTGCAGATGCGCGGTGTCGGGGCCCTCGCGGGACACGAACCCACTGGTTATTGCATCACAACTGTTCATTTCCGGCATAACGTTCAGGGTGTGGTTCTCGGGACACCCGGACCCGCCCGCCTCACCGGTCGGCGAGCAGGGCGTCCGTGGTGTCGTAGCCGCTGACATAGGCGCCTTCCACCGTGTTCTCCCCGGTGGTCGGCTCACCAGCGAAGTACAGCACCCCCTCCAAAGGCCGCGCGAGCGTGTCCGGAGCGTCGTGCGCGCCCGGAGGGACGAAGAGGTAGGCGCCCCGGCTGAACTCGTCGGCCGCCCAGTCGTGCGTGGTCCGGGCGACGGGCGCGGGCGGGTCCTCTCCGAGAGCCTCGGCCAGTGCGGCCAGCCCGGCGGCGAACCGCTGATCGGCTGGCAGGTCCAGGAGCTCCCGGGCCCGCTCTCCCGCGGCCCAGGCCACCACCACCTCCGGTGTCGCGCGGGACAGGCACCAGAACACGAACCCGGTGTCCTCGTCCCAACCCAGGGCGTCTTCGTCGGCGGGGAAGACCGCGCGGTCGAACTCGTACACGAGCTTGAGGGCGTCGGTGCGGTCCAGGGCGTCGACGGCGTCCCGGTGGCCGGAGGGCAGGGCTGGTTCGAAGGCCACGTCGCCGGCCTTGAGGACCCCGATCGGGAGCGTCACCACGCACCGGTCGGCTCGCACCTCCTGGTCGCCCTCGGGCGAGGACACGTCCAGTCGCACGCCGCGCCCGGACCAGCGCACGCGGCGCACCGTGTGTTCCCTGCGCACGTCCAGGCCGCGGGAGAGCGGTGGCAGGAGGCCGTCGTAACCGCCCACCACCCGGAAGTTCTCTCGGGGCACGGACCACCAGTCGAAGAGGCCGTACTCGCGCATCCACACGGCGCTCCACCGCTCCAGGGACTCGTTGTCGATGGACACCGGGGGCCACCGGTCCTCGGGCACGCCCATGCGGCGCAGGTAGGCGGCGGCGTCCTCGTCTTCATGCGGTGCCTCGGGGGTCGGAACGGGCGCTGAGATCCCCTCCCCGGCGCGCACCGGCACGGTCTCCACCCCGGCCTCCGCCACCAGTTCCCAGGTGTAGGCCTCCCGGCCGTGGATCAGTCCGGCGCCCAGCTCGACGGGGACCGAGCTGAAGCCGTGGTCGGTGTACAGCTGGCCGCCGATCCGGTCGCGGGCCTCCAGGACGACCACGGAGAGGCCGTGGTCGGCGAGGTTGCGCGCGGCCGAGAGCCCGGTGACCCCGGCCCCGATCACCGCCACGTCCCAGCGCTCCCGCGCCGCGTGGGCCGATGCGACCAGCAGCGCGGCTCCGCCCAGGAGCACGCCCCCGCCGACCAGCAGGGAGCGTCGGCTCACCGCTGGTCGCGGGGTGTCCTGACTACCCCGCCCGTCCGCTCCCACGCCGCCTCCAGTTTGGCCAGGCCCCCGGTCGAGGGGACGCCGTCCCCGCATTATCGGTGCGGACCGGACACGGCGGTCACACGAGCCCGCGGAACCCGAGGAGGGCGGAGAAGGGCAGCGGTTGCGGAGATAAAAATATGTCCCTAATATTTTTATATGCCACGCACCGCTGACCACGACGAGAGACGGCGCCAGGTCGCCGAGGCCCTGTTGCGCACCATCGCCCGCAAGGGCCTGGCCGCGACCACCTTCGCGGACGTCGCCGACGAGCTCGGCGGGTCTGTGGGGCTGGTCCAGCGCTACTTCCGCAGTAAGTCCGACCTCCTGCGCTTCGGGGTCGAGCACCTCTACCAACGAGGTGAGGAGAGGATCGAGGCGGTGGAGCGGGTCGCACCCGTCCGCGACCTCATGTTCCGGATCGCGCACACCCTCCTGCCCATGGACGAGGAGCGGCGCATGGAACTCACCGTCTGGCTGGAGTTCCTGCCCACGGCCGTCCGCGACCCCGAGATGGCCGAACTGCACCGGACCACCACCCGCCAGCTGGTCGACGGGCTGGCGGAGGGGCTGGGCGCCGCGCAGCGCGCGGGCGAACTCTCCGCCGACCTCGACCCCAGAGCCGAGGCCGCAGCCCTGGTGGCCCTCGCCGACGGGCTCACCCTGCACCAGCTGGCCACCCCGGACCTGTTCGACGACGCCACCGCCGAGCGGCTGCTCCGGCAGCACTTCGCCCGCCTCTTCGCGGCGGGGACGGAGGACGCCTGACATGACCGGCGACAACACCGCTCTCCAGGGGGCCGAACCAGCGGAGCGGTCGGCCAGCGGGCGCCTGCCCCTGCTGGACGTCCTGCGGGGCGTGGCCATCCTCGGCACGCTCGCCACCAACGTGTGGCTGTTCGCCGGACCGGGCGGAGACGCCGCCATCCTCCACGGCACCGACGAACTCAGCCCGTTCACGCCGTTCCACGCGGACCCGTCCGCGGCGACCCTGGCCGAGGGCGTCTTCCGCACCATCGCCAACGGCAAGTTCCTCGCCCTGCTCACGCTGCTCTTCGGCGCGGGCCTGGCCATCCAGTTCCAGTCGGCCGCGCGACGGGGCGCACGCTGGCCGGGGCCCTACCGGTGGCGGGCGCTGTTCCTGTTCGTCGAAGGGACCGTGCACTTCACGCTGGTCTTCGCCGGTGACGTGCTCATGGGGTACGCGGTGGTCGCCCTGTTGGTGGCCTGGTTGCTCACCCGTTCGGAACGGGCCCGGAACGGGGTCATGTGGGTGTCGGTCTCGCTGCACGTGATCCTCATGGGCCTGGTCACGGCGGCGCTCGTGGCCGAGTCCACGCAGCCGACGTCCGTGCCCCGCGAGGCGGTCGAGCTCTACGCGCACGGCTCCTACCCGGAGCAGGTCGCCTTCCGCCTGGACAACTTCCTGGGCCTGCGCCTCGAACCCGTCCTCACGTTCGGCCTGATGGTGTTCATGTTCCTCCTGGGGGTGCGGCTCCTCCGTGCCGGTGCCTTCGCCGACGACCCGGTCGGGCGCGGGATCCGCGCACGCCTGCTCGGATGGGGGCTGGGCCTCGGCGTCCCGCTGACCGTGGTCACCGCCCTCGCCGGGCCCGACTGGCTCCTCATGGACCGCTACGTGGTGGCTCCGCTGGTCGCCGTGGGCCTGATCGGCCTGATCGGTCGCCTGCTGGACGGCACGAGCGGAACCGGTCCCGTGGTCGCGGGGGTCCGCGCCCTCGGCCGCATGGCGATGACCGGCTACGTGGCCCAGAACGTCATCCTCATGTTCGTCTGTTACGGCTTCGGCCTCGGACTGGCCGACCGCATGGCCGACACGGGACGGTGGTGGGTGTTGATCCTGTGGGCCGTGGTGTCGCTGGTGCTGATGGTGGCTTCACTGCTGTGGCTGCGCCGCTTCCGCCAGGGCCCTTTGGAAGCCCTCCAGAAGAAGGTCCTCGCCCGGGCCCGTTAGCCTCCGGGAACCACCCGCCGCCTGAAGTACCGAAGGACCGCACCCACATCCCGCACACCGACCCCTGCCTCGGTCTCTCGCCGGATGTCCGGGGTGCACGCTAGTGTCCGGCGCGTGCAGAACACACCTACCTTCCACGATCTCCTCAACGACGCCGCGATCCTCTCCCTGGAGCACCAGCTCCACATGGAGACGGTCGTCGGGAACTCCAACTGGAACGTGGACCTGGCTGAGCCCAGGTTCGAGTTCTCCGGTGAGTCGGAGCTGGTCTGCGACCGGTTGCACCTTCTGGGCAGCGCCGCACCGGGCCCCGGGTCCTGGATGTGGGCCTGGGCAAACCCGTCCGGGTTCTCGCCCGAGGTCACCGGCTCGCCGTGACCGTGCGCGACCTCGGCCGCAGGTACGGCATCGCCGAGCTGGCCGAGCCGGAGGTGCCCTTCAGCGCCCTGCCCGGCTCCCCGGAGATGCCGCACCAGGTCCTGTCGCTGCTCACTGACGCCGCCAAGGTCCTCACCGGGCGCTGGGCCGCCTACAACGGCCCGGTCGGGGGTGGTACGCGCGCTGGCTTCCTGCTCGAACACCCCGGATTCCTGCTCCCCGCGCCCACCGCGCTCCACGTCATCAGCGTCATCCAGCAGGCCGTCTCCGGGGTCCCCTCCATCACGGACCACCGCAGGGCCTCCTACAGCTACGCCCGACTGCGCGGGCTCGACCCCCAGTTCTCCGCCGATGGCCGGATCCTCGTCCTCAAGGCCTTCGGGATCGAGTTGGAGTTCGACGAGCTGAACCGGCTCGTCAGGGCCGAGGGCACTCTCACCCCGGGCTCGGTCTGACAGAACGGTCAACTCTGTTCCCTCGCGTTGGTCCGGTTGCCCTCCTTTCGGGTGCGCGACTCCCGGGTGACAGTGGCCGGGGCGGGGAACTGACCGGGTCGGCGGCCCTGGCCGGGACCGCCCGCATAGGTCTGGCCCACCTCCAGCCACTCCCGGGCGGCGGATCCCTCGGCGGTCAGCGACGTGTCGGCTGGGTGTCGGCGGCGGGTCAGGACCAGGCAGAACTCCTCGGCGTCGCCGCGCACCACCTCCTCCGCGCCCTCCGGTCCCATCGTCCAGAGACCGCAGCCGGGGGCGGTGAGCTCCACGCGGACCGGGGTCTCGGGCGCGGGCAGGCCGCGTGCCAGGTAGCTGAAGGACCGGGTACGCAGGGCGAGGTGGACGATGTGGCGCAGTCTCCCGGTGGGTTCGCGGGTGGTGCCCAGCGCGTCCACCACGTCCTGGCCGTGGGCCCAGGTCTCCATGAGCCGTGCCGTCGCCTTGGAGGGAACGCTCATCGGCGGGCCGAACCAGGGCACCCGTGTCCCGGCGGGGGCGTCGAGGAGTGCGCTCCTGAGCGCCTCCGAGGCCGCACACCAGCGGCCGAGCAGGGCGTCCGGGGCGAGGGCGGCCAGCGGGGCGGCGGCCGTGTCCACGTAGCCCTCGGGGTCGGCCATGGCCGCTTCGAGCATCGCCGCGAACCGCTCCGGGTCGGTCACGGCGGTCAGCGCCGACTCGTCGAAGAAGGCCAGGTGGGCGACCTGATCGGTGATGCTCCATCCGGGCGAGGGAGTGGGGCGGGCCCAGTCGGCGGGGTCGGTTCCCCGAAGCAGCGCTGCCAGTTCCTCCTGTTCGGCTCGCAGGTCCTCGACGAGTGCGGCTGTGTCCACCACAGGGGCTCCTCACGCGGGCGTCGGTCTCCCGGCGACCACACATGTTGACTGACTTGTCATGTTCCGCGCACCATAACAAAGTGTGAGCTGGATCTCCCAGGAATCCGGCCGGAACCCCCGCGACACGGATGCGAGTGTGCGTACATGACCGCGACCGACTCCCCACGGACCGACCGCTGGAACACACCCGAACGCGCCGCGCTCCGGGAGGCCGTGCGGACCTTCGCGGCGAAGGAGATCCTTCCCCACGTCGAACAGTGGGAGGACGAGGGCGAACTGCCCCGCGACCTGCACCGGGCGGCGGGACGGCTCGGGCTGCTCGGACTCGGCCAGCCCGCGTCCGTGGGCGGTGAGGGGGAGATGATCGACCAGCTGGTCGTCTCCGAGGAGGCGGTCCTGGCCGGGGTGCCCACCGGGGTCCTGGCCTCGCTGTTCACCCACACCATCGCTCTGCCCGCCCTGGTCGCGGACGGCCGCGAACACCTGGTGCGCGACTACGTCCGACCCGCCCTGGCCGGGGATCTCGTCTGCTCACTCGGGATCACCGAACCCGACGCCGGTTCCGACGTGGCCCACCTGCGCACGCGCGCGGTCCGAGACGGCGACGCTTGGGTGCTCAACGGGGCGAAGACCTTCATCACCTCCGGGTACCGGGCCGACTTCGTGACCGTGGCCGCCCGCACCTCCGGCACCGGGCACGAGGGGATCTCGCTGTTCGTCGTGGACCGGGACACCCCCGGCTTCACCGCGGCTCGCAAGCTGGACAAGATGGGCTGGCGGTCCTCGGACACCGCCGAACTCTCCTTCACGGACGTCCGGGTTCCCGACGACCACCTCGTCGGCGGCGTGGACCAGGGCTTCGTCCAGATCATGCGCCAGTTCGCCAGCGAGAGGATCGGCCTGTCCGTGCAGGCCTGCGCCATCGCGCGCCGTTGCGTGGACCTGTCGGTGGCGTGGGTGCGCGAACGCGAGGCCTTCGGCGGTCCGCTGTCCCGCCGACAGGTCCTGCGCCACCGCCTGGTGGAGATGCACCGCCGGACCGAGGTCGCCACCGCCTACGTGCGGGGGATCGCGGAGCGGCTCCAGGACGGCGAACCACTCATCGCCGAGGTGGCCATGGCCAAGAACACCGCGACCGAGGCCATGGACTACGTGGTGGACAACGCCGTCCAGCTGCACGGGGGCATGGGGTTCATGCGCGGCACCGAGGTGGAGCGCCATTACAGGGACGCCCGGGTGTTCAGCATCGGCGGCGGCACCTACGAGATCATGAACGAGGTCATCGCGAAGTTCCTTCCCCTGCGGTGACCAAGGGGACCTGGGGACGAGGGGTACCAGTGGGAAAACAGACGCTGACCGGGCGACCGCCCACGGAACGCGGACGGCGCAAGCGGGGCGCCCTCGTTCAGGCGGCCCGTGAGGAGTTCGAGGAGCGCGGGTTCGAGGAGACCAGGATCGCCCAGATCACCGGCCGCGCCGGGATCGCCTACGGGAGCTTCTACACGTACTTCGACTCCAAGGACGAGGTCTTCCACGAGGTCGCCAAGGGGGTGGCCGGGGAGATGTTCGACGCCGCCCGCTCCGCCGCGCCCCCGGGCACCGGCCCCGTGGAGCGGATCAGGCACGCCACCGGCCGCTTCCTGACCGCCTACCGGGACAACGCGCGGATCATGCAGGTCATCGAGCAGATATCGCCGCGCCACCCGGTCTTTCGGACCCTCTTCCTGGAGATCCGAGGGCTCTTCGTCGAGCGCATCAGCACGGGGACCCGCCGTCTCCAGGAGGAGGGACTGGCCTCGACCGACATCGACGTGGAGGCCACCGCGAGCATGCTCGGCGGCATGGTGGAGCACACCGCACGGATGCTGTTCCTCTACGGGGAGGAGCACGACCCCGACGTCGTGGTGGAGACCGCCACCCGCCTCTGGGCGCGCGGCATCGGACTGGAGTACGAGCCCCCGGACCTCGGAGACCGGTGAGGAACGTACAAGACCCCGGGCGGTGGCGCTGGCGAGGATGGGCGCATGGAGACCACAGACGCCCCAGTGCGCTTCGACACCAAGATCGCCGTCCTGCTCCGTGACGACCTGGCCGTCTGGCAACGGCTCAACGTCACGTCATTCCTGGTCAGCGGGTTGGGAAGTCGAGTCCCGGAGCTGGTCGGCCAGCCCTACGAGGACGCCGACGGTACTGCCTACCTGCCGATGTTCCGCCAGCCCGTCATGGTGTTCGAGGCGGACAAGGAGACGCTGACCAGGGCACACGGCCGGGCGGTGTCCCGGGAGGCCGACGTCGCGGTGTTCACCTCCGACCTGTTCGCCACCGGCAACGACCGGGACAACCGGGCCGCCGTCCGCGCGGTCGGCCGGGACTCCCTGGACCTGGTGGGTCTGGCGGTCCACGGCCCCAGGAACGGGGTGGACAGGATCGTCAAGGGCGCGCGGATGCACCGCTGACGCGGGGCCGGTGTCGCTGCGGGGAACCCTGGCGCAGCGCACGGGCGTAGCGGCCGGGAGGCAGGCCGAGCACCCGCCTGAAGTGGCGGTTCAGGTGGGCCTGGTCGTAGAAGCCCGAGGCGGACGCCGCGTGCGCGGGTGACCCCCCTTCGAGGATCAGTCTCCGGGCCAGGTCCACGCGCCGCCCCACCAGGTACTGGTGCGGAGGCATGCCGAACCGCCTGGTGAACACCCGGGTGAGGTGGGCGGGGTGGGCGTGCAGGAGACCGGCGGCCTCGGCCAGTGGCACCCCCTCCACGGTGCGCGAGTCCAGGAGGTCGCGCAGCTGGTCGGCCAGGCCGGGGTCGTCGGCGGTCGTGGCGGACCCCACCGTGCCGCGCAGGTGCTGACGGAGTCGCTCGGAGACGAGTTCGAGCCGACTCTCCGCCTCCAGGAGGTCCCCCTGCCGGAACAGCGCACCGTGCAGTTGGTGGATGCGGTGACGCAGGAGGGGGTCGTCGAACATCGGATGGTCCACCGCCCGGCCGACCAGCTCCGGGTCGATCTGCTCCGGCTCCAGGTACAGCACCCGTTTGCGCAGCCCCTGCGCGGTGGTGGGGGTGCCGTTGTGCGGGACCTGCGGCGGCAGCAGGGTCACCGTGCGGTCGAGCGCACCGTGCTCGTGGCGGCCCAGGTCGTAGCGGACGGCTCCGGAGTCGAGGATGAGCAGCGTCCAGGACCGGTGCGTGTGCATCGGGTAGGCGTGTTGGCGCAGGTGGGTGTGGAACACCTCGGCGATGCCGTCGATCCCCGGTCTGAGGACCACTGTGTCCGCGTGGCCGTCCATTACCGCAGCCTACGCGGCTCGTCCCCGAGGCCAGGGCGGTGAGCCCGGGTGTGCTCCGACACACGAACCTCGTGCGCCCCGAGCGAGATCCAGGGCGCTGGAGTCGCGCCCGAGGGCGGGGCGAGCATCGGAACTCCGGGACCGGATGGGCACAATGGCGCCATGACGACCAACCCCAGTGGTGCACCGGACAGGGCGACGGCACAGGCGTGGCGGGCGATCGGAGGCGAACCGGACCTGACGGAACGGGTCTCCCACCGTGGTGTGGGGGACGTGCTTCCCGCCGTGCTGCCCGTGCGTGAACTGGCGCGGGCCACCGTGGGGGCGTGCTCGTTGGCCGCCGCCGAACTGCTGGCGGCGCGCAACGGCGGGCCGGTCCCCCGGGTGAACGTCGACGAGGGCGCCGTGGCCACCTCCTTCGTCAGCGAACGCCACCTGTTGGTGGACGGCCGTGCGCTGACCCCCTTCGCCCCGCTCTCCGGCTTCTGGCAGGCGGCGGACGGCTGGGTACGCACCCACGCGAACTACCCCCACCACCGCGCCCGGCTGCTGGCCGCGCTGGGGCTGGACCCGGGCACCGGGCCGGAGGGGCTCGCCGAGAGGTTGGCCTCGCTGCCCGCCCACGACATCCAGGAGAGGGTGTACGCCGAGGGCGGCCTGGCGGTCGCCGCGGCACCCGCGCCCGGAGAGGACGGGGTACCCGGGGCCCCGGGGGGATTCCGAGCGGCAGGGCTCCCACTGGCAGAGGTCGGGGCCGCGGGCTCGGCGGGTGGGCGCCGCCTGGCCCGGGCGGAGCTGCCCGCCAGCGGGGTGCGCGTGCTGGACCTGACCCGGGTCATCGCCGGGCCGGTCGCCACCCGCACCCTCGCGCTGCTGGGCGCCGACGTGCTGCGGGTGGACTCCCCGGGCCTGGAGGAGGACCCCGACAGCCACACCGACACCGGGATGGGTAAGCGCTCCACCCTGCTGGACCTGGGCACGGCCGAGGGCCGGAGCTCCTTCGAGACGCTGTTGGACTCCGCCGACGCGGTGGTGACCGGATACCGGCCGGGCGGGCTCGACCGCCACGGTCTGGTGGCGGAGGAGCTGATCGCCCGCCGTCCCGGGCTGGTCGTCGCCCAGCTGTGTGCCTGGGGATGGTCGGGGCCTTGGGCTGACCGGAGGGGGTTCGACAGCCTGGTCCAGGCGGCGAGCGGGATCGCGGCGATCGAGGCCGGTCCCGAGGGGCGCCCGGGGGCGCTGCCCGCCCAGGCACTGGACCACGGCACGGGTTACCTGCTGGCCGCCGGAGTGCTGCGGGCCCTCACCGAACGGCAGGGGGACGGTCGGGGGAGGCACCTGCGGTTCTCTCTGGCGGGTACCGCCGCGTGGCTGATGAACGACATCGCCCCGGAGCCGGTGGAGGGCGGCGGGTACGATCCCGCAGACTGGCTCACCGAGTCCGCGTCCGCCTACGGCAGGCTGCGCCACGCGCTCCCGCCGGTCTCCTACGAGGGAGGGCCCACGAACTGGGCCCACGCGTCCACCCGGTGGGGCGGCGACCCGGCGGTCTGGCTCTGATCCGGTGAGCGGTGCGGCGGGTCAGCGGTTCGGGACCGTGAACTCCTCCACGGGCTCGAGGTCCCCGTCCAGGAACACGATCCGATCCCCCGAACCCTCCAAGGGGAAGGTGGAGACGAGGACGCGGTCGTCGTCCGGGAACGCGGAGAGGGCAACGTACTCCAGCTCTGAGTCGCCCTGCGCCACGACCTCGCCCTCCGCGTCCCAGGCGACGAGGAAGCTGCTGCTTCGACCGGCGTCGTGGCCCGAGGCGAGGATGAGGTTCCCGCCGTCGCCCACGGACACCTGCCTCACTCTGGCCTCCGTGTTCCGGAGGTCGCGGGGTAGTCGGAACGTCGTGGGGTCCTCCTCGGAGCGCAGATCCCACAGCGCCACTCCTTCGCCCGTGCCGGACACGACGAACCCGCCGCTGATCTCCGTGGCGTCACCGAACTCATCGGATGCCTCCCGCAGCTCCGGGACCGAGGGGTGCGGTTCTCCCGTGACGGCGTCCCACACCGCGACGCCGTTGTCCAGGGCGGCGACCAGCAGGTCGCCCTCGGGGGAGGTCCCCAGGTCGAGGATCGACCCCGGCCAGCGGGAGTCGGCGCCCTCGGGGACGTCCACGCTGTAGAGCTCCTCGCCGTCTTCCACGCGGTAGGCGGTCACCGTGCCGCTGGCGTGCTCGCCGAAGTACAGGGTCGACCCGTCCGGGGAGAGGCAGAAGAAGCCGTCGTCGCCGGCCCTGGGCAGATCGACCACGTGACGCTCGGAGCCCTCCAGATCCCACACGTGGATCGCGGCCACCCCGTCGTTGGCGGACTTCACCGCCTTGCTGGCCAGGAAGGAACCGTCGGGGGTGGTCGCCAACCGTGAGTAGCTGAAAGTGAAGTTCTCATTGGTGTTGGTGAGCCGCTCGACCGCACGAGGCTCGTCCGCCTCGAAGACGTTCACGCCCGCCGTGGACAGCGTGGCGAAACGGTCGGTCCCGCCAAGGTGGACGACATCCCGCAGGTTGCTGTGCCCCGTGCTCGACTCGCTGGGCGTACGGCTCGGTGTCGGGGTGGGGGTGGGAGTGGGGCTGGACTCACCCGTCTGGACGCTCCCCGGGGTTGAGTCCCGTGGCGCGCTCTGCTCCGCACTGTTGACGACCAACGCCACGACGGCGACCGCGACAACGGCTGCGGCGCCGACCTTCCAGGGTCCCCACGAGCCGGGCTCCTCCGGGGACGGCACCTGCTCGGCGGTGTTCGCAGGCGAGGCGGGGGCCCCAGCGCTGCCCGCCACGCTCCTCCGTGTGGCTTCCGCGACGCCCTTCCCGGGTTCGTCCGGCTCGGGCTCCGGTTCGGGCGCCTCCGGCTGATCCGGTGCCGAGTCGGCGCCCTCGGCCCGGGACTCCCTGGGTTCCTCGGCGGAATCCGCCTCCGGGACCTCTCCGGAGGCTTCGACCGTGGGGACGACCGCCGGGGCCTCCTGCGCGGCCAGCTCGCCGGTCACGGCCAGGGTCGGGACGATCCTGGTGTCGGCGATGGTGCGCAGGACCCTGGTGGCGACCGCCTCGGGCAACCACTCTGTGAGGTCCTCGTCGCCCCGAGGCAGCGCCGCCCCGGCCAGTTCGGCCAGGACGGTGCCCAGCTTCGGCCGGTCGCCGGGGTCCTTGGCCAGACACGCCGTGACCAGTGGCCGCAGGGCGTCCGGCACCCCGGTCAGGTCCGGTTCCTCGTTGACCACCCGGTACAGCTGCGCGGGTGCGTTGCCCGTGCCGAAGGGCTGGCGGCCGGTGGCGGTGAACAGCAGCACCCCACCGAACGAGAACAGGTCGCTCCGGGAGTCGACGACCGACCCCACGGCCTGCTCCGGTGACATGTACGCGGGGGTGCCCAGGGTCTGCCCGGTGCGGGTGAGCTGGGTGGCGTCGGCGGCGCGGGCGATCCCGAAGTCGATCACCTGCGGGCCGCGCGGGGAGAGAAGGACGTTGCTCGGCTTGAGGTCGCGGTGGATCAGCCCCACGCCGTGGATGGCGGCCAGGGCCTCGGCCAGGCCCGCCGCCAGGGCCCGCAGTGAGTCCTCGGGGAAGGGGCCGCTGTCGCGCACCGCGTCGTGCAGGGAGGGCCCGGGGACGTACTCGGTGGCCAGCCAGGGGCGCGGGCCGTCGGTGTCGGCGGACAGGACCCGGGCGGTGTAGGGGCCGCGGACCCGTTGGGCGAGGTCGACCTCGCTGGCGAAGCGCGCGCGGAACTCGTCATCCCCGGCGTACTCGGGGCGGATGACCTTCACCGCGGCGAGGTCGTCCCCGGAGACCGCGAGGAACACGACGCCCATGCCGCCCTCGCCCACGCGTCGGAGCAGTCGGAAGTGTCCGAGCTCTCGGGGGTCGTCGGTGTGCAGCGGTTCCACAGGGCTTCGATTCCAGACTCGGGGGGCGCTCGCCGCAGCGTAACGGACGCGCCCCCGGGCACAGTCAGCGGCCGGGGTCCTCCGGCCAGGCGTCGCCCCACTCGGCCTTGCGGGCCGCGCGGTAGGTCTGCCCCTGGCGCTTGGACACCACCCGTTCCTCGATCCCGGGGCCGGAGGTGCACAGGCTCAGCGAGACCAGGCCCTTGCGCTTTTGGGGGTGGCGCAGGACGCGGTTGGCGGGGCGGTCCACAGGGTCGCTGGTGGCGGCCACGAACGAGAACTTCTCGTCCTCGAACCCCAGCGTGCCGAACTTGAGCCTGCGCTGGATGCCGGAGCGGTTGAGCCGCTCGGAGAAGTGGCACCAGTCGTCGCCGGGAGCGATGGGGCAGGCTCCACTGTGGGGGCAGGGCGCGGCCACGGTCATCCCCTCCGCCAGCAGGTGCGTTCGGGCTGAGATGACGCGTGCGTACCCCTCGGGGGTGCCGGGTTCGATCAGCACGACCGTCCTGGCCCGCTTGGCCAGGGAGCGCACGACCTCCTCCTGGACCTGCGGGGTGAGCTCGTTGAGCACGTACGACATGGTGGCCAGGTCCACGCGCGGGCCGTCCGGGACCGCGCCGGTGAGCCGGAAGCGTTCCCACTCCGAGCCGCTGACCGCCGGAGCCGTGGACCTGCGGGCGATCCGCCTGCCCAGGCTGATGGCGGGGGCCGACTGCTCCAGCACGGTGGTGGAGCGCAGGGACGGCCAGGCGGAGGAGGCGGCCCACACGGCGGCGCCCATGCCGCCGCCGACGTCCAGGTGGGTGGCGGGGGAGAACCCCGGCATCGAGGCGGCGGCGGTCTCGAAGGCGGCCTCCGCGGCGGTGAAGGTGGCGGGGAGCCGATAGGCGGCGTAGGCGACGACGTCGGTGTCCGAGGCCAGGACCAGGTCCTGGGGGTCGACCCTGCCCCGGTACTTCTTCATGAGTTCCTGGACCGACGTGGCCAGCGCGTGTTCGTTGGCCCCGCTGGCGACACTGTCGATCGCCGCGAAGAGTTCGCTGTTCAGATTCCCCATGCGCGTTTCTTCTCGTCCGGCGGTACCGGGGAATTCTATGCGCCGCCCCCACCCGGACCGGGCGGTGAGCGGAGCGCGGCCCAAGGGTCAGGTGGCTCGTCGGGACTCGGCCTGGGCGATGGCGGAGCGGCAGGTGCGGGCCAGGGAACGGTGGTTGGAGAGGCGGTCCAGCAGGCCGTAGGGGCTGAGGGGGCCGGAGGGGGCATCCCCCATGGGGGCGCCCTCAGCGTCGGTGACGTCAAGGGAATCGCCGGTGAGCAGGCCGCTCCGGGACCACCGCTCCCACCGTTCGAAGTCCGGGCTGTACTGGTGCGCGAACACGAAGGCGGGTTCGCCGCTTCCCTCCAGAGGGGCGCCGCCACGCGCCCACAGGGTGACGCCGCCGCTGCTGGACCACTCCTTGGCCGTGACCACCTCGACCTCAGGGCGGCCCGAGCGGTCGCGCACCAGCAGGGCGTCCTCGGCGCGGGTGCGGGGGTGCAGTTCGTGCTGCTCCTCGACCGAGGTCAGGGAGACGATCAGGCGCGGCACCCACCACCAGTTCTCCCGGCGCGCGATCAGGCTGTCCGCGCGCAGCCGTGTGGGCGGGTGCTTGATCGCCTCCTGTTCCACCAGGTGCTCCACGAACTCGGAGCCGTCGAGGTCCTCGACCACCTCGACCGGGCCGGTCCCCACCACGGCCGAACGTCCGCCCGCGTCCTGCGCGCTCACGCTGAAGGCGGCGGTCCGGCCCCAGAGCGAGAGGGCGGTCCCGGCCATCGAGTAGGGAAGGGCGACACACGGGGTGTCACGCCACATGAGTGGAACCACGGGAATACCCGAAGGGCCGGAAGACGTGGTCCAGGAGAGTTCGGCGACGGTGGATCGCTGCCAAACCGTGATCAGGTCAGTCAAGGTCAGGCCTTATATGTGAGGAATGCCGCATGTTAATTTCTGGTGACTTTAACCCATACTCCGAATCGGCCGCGACCCCCCAGGTGACGAGCACGGACAGAGGGGACGCGGTGACGACTTGGACCCGGAGCGTGAAAGGTAGGCCTCGGCCATGCCCGCAGCCCTAGTCCTACTCGCGTCGGTGGCGGTGTTTGCCGTTGGCTACCGTTACTATTCGCGATATTTGGCAGAGAAGGTGTACGCGCTCGACCCCGGGTACATCACCCCGGCGCACACCTACAAGGACGGCGTCGATTTCGTTCCGACGAATCGTCACATCGTTTTCAGCCACCACTTCATCTCGGTGGCGGGTGCCGCGCCCATCGTCGGTCCGGCCGTCGCGGTCTTCTGGGGCTGGGGCCCCGCGCTCGCGTGGATCCTGCTCGGCACCGTCTTCGCGGCGGGTGTGCACGACTTCGGCGCCCTGGTGGTGTCGGTCCGGCACAAGGCCCGCAGCATCGGCACCCTCGCGGGCGAGGTCATCAGCAAGCGTTCCCGCACGCTCTTCCTGGTGATCATCTTCTTCCTGCTGACCATGGTGAACGCGGTGTTCGCGGTGGTCATCTCGAACCTGTTCGTGAACTACCCGGCGGCAGTCCTGCCGGTGCTGATCGAGATCCCGCTGGCGATCGCGGTCGGCCAGATCGTCTACAAGAGACGCACCGCCGCACTGGTGCCGTCGATCATCGCGCTGGCCCTGGTCTACGTGTGCATCCCGCTCGGCGTGATGTTCCCGATCGACATCACCGGTGTCTCCGAGGCCATGGGGATGACCCCCAACACGGTGTGGGTCATCCTGCTGTTCGTGTACGCGTTCGTGGCCTCCCGCATCCCGGTGTGGATGCTGCTCCAGCCGCGCGACTACATCAACCTGCACCAGATGATGCTGGCCTTCGTGGTCATCGGCCTCGGTGTGATCGTCGGCTGGGACACGATCGTCGCCCCGGTCATCAACAGCGACATCCCCGCGGGCTCCCCGCCCTGGTTCCCGCTGCTGTTCGTCACCATCGCCTGCGGCGCCATCTCCGGTTTCCACAGCCTCGTGGCGTCGGGGACCACGGCCAAGCAGATCGACAAGGAGACCGACTCCCGGATGGTCGGTTACCTGGGCGCGGCCGGTGAGGGCACGCTCGCGGTCTGCTCGATCCTGGCCTGCACCGCCGGTGTCGTCGCCGCCTCGGCCTCGCCGCTGGCGGACTGGCGCGGGCTCTACAGCGACTTCGGTTCCGCGTCCGCCGGTGCCACCGGCAACTTCGTCGAGGGTGTCGGCCAGTTCGCCAACAACATCGGCGTCCCGCTGGAGATCGGCGTCATCTTCGCGGTGGTCGTGGTGGTCAGCTTCGCCGCCACCACCATGGACACCGGTGTGCGCCTCCAGCGCTACATCGTCCAGGAGATCGCCGAGATCATCCGCTTCCGTCCGCTGGCGCGCAACCTCACCGCGGCCACCCTGGTCGCCTCGATCGTCCCGCTGTGCCTGGCCCTCATCCCGGGCGACTTCGCCTTCGGCACCCTGTGGCAGCTGTTCGGTACCACCAACCAGCTCACCGCAGGGCTCGCGCTCGCGGTGATCGCGGTGTGGGTGACCAAGCGCGGGCGCAACCCGCTGGCGATCCTCATCCCGCTGCTCTTCCTGCTGGTGATGACCTCGTGGGCGCTGATCGTCAACCTGGTCGCGTTCCTGAAGTCGGACTCGCTGATCGATCTGTTCCTGCTGGCCCCGCTGGACTTCGTCATCTTCGCTCTGGCGATCTGGCTGGTCGTCGAGGCCGGTCTCGCCCTGCGCAAGGCCTTCGCCGCCCGCCGGGCCGGCGAGCTCCCCGAGGCCGACGACACCGGGGCGGCCCCGTCCGAGGACACCGCCCCCGACGTGAAGGAGAAGTAACAACGTGGACCCGACGGGTGCGCTCTCCCGCGTACGTGACGCCTGGAAACGGCTGGAGGCCTTCCACGACGAGGTCTTCGCCTCGCGCTGGCGTCAGGAACTGCGCAGGGAGGCGCGCACCCAGGAGGACACCCTGCGGGCCCTTCTCCTCCTCGAGACCCTGGGAGTGGAGGGGCCCGTCTCCTATGAGACCCTCGACCTCATCCCGTACATGGTGGCCGACCTGCACGAGTGGCACCAGCGCATGGGGCGGGACGATCTGGGCGGACCGGGGGTGTGCTGTTGAGGTTCGGCCGAGAACGCCGTGAGCGAGTGGCCTCCGAACCCTCGGAGGCCCCCATCGTCTTCTTCGGCGGCAAGGGCGGGGTCGGCAAGACCACCATGGCCGCAGCGCACGCGCTGGGCCTGGCCGACGCCGGGCTGCGCACCCTCCTGGTGTCCACCGACCCCGCGCACTCGCTGGGCGACGCGCTGGACCTCGCCCTGGGCGACCGCCCGGTGCGGGTCAGCGAGAACCTGTGGGCCCGCGAACCCGACGCGGACGCCGCACTGCGCCGCAGGGTCAGGAGGATCGGGGACGACGCCAGCGCGGCCCTGCCCCGGGAGATCCTGCCCGCCGTCACCCGCCACCTGGACCACGCGGCCGCCGGTCCGGGCATGGCGGAGTCGGCCCTGGCCGACCTGCTGATGGACGCCATGGAGGAGGTGCCCGGCACGTGGGACCGCCTCGTGGTGGACAGCGCCCCCACCGGCCACCTGCTGCGCCTGCTCGACCTGCCCGAACTGCTCACCCCGTGGGTCCAGGGGCTGGTGCGCCAGCGTGAGCGGGCTGTGGACGCCGATCGATTCGCTGTGGGAGTGGTGGGCGGCGATGGCGACGGCGCCCCGGACGATCCCCTCTTGGAGAAGCTGCACGCCCGCCGCCGCAAGCTGGAACGGGCCGCCGCGCGCCTGCGTGAGGACGCGCAGGTCCGGCTCGTCCTGGTGCCGCGCCGCATGGTGCTGGCCGAGACGGACCGTGCCGCGGCCCAGCTCGTGCGGACGGGCTTCCGGCTGGGCCGCGTGATCGTCAACCAGGTCCCGGAGGACGCGGACCCCGAGGTCCTGGGCGCCGTCCGGGACCGCTTCGCCGCGCACGGCACGGTGGAGCTGCCCCTGAGCGCCTCGGAGCCCATCGGCACCGAGGCCCTGCGCGCCCTCGTCGCCAGGCTGGGCTGACCAGCACTCCGCCGCCTGACCCCGACCCTGACGCCCCCGGCAACGCCGGGGGCGTCCTCCGTTTCCCAGGAACCTCCCCGGGTTCCCGGCCACGCTCCGTCCTTTTGCGCTAACAGAGATCGGATCATCGCAGACTTTTGTCGATTGCCATCAAAAAGGTTATTGACGGTCGCCACAAGGATGCGTAGATTCGTGACTCAGCTCACAGGATGGAGGTCCCCCCGATGGGTTCGACGATGCATCGCAACATGCTTGGGCGACGTTGGCGCGGCTCGATGGCGCTGGGCGCCGTCGCCGTGGCCGGAACGCTGCTGGCCACGGCGTGCAGCACCCCCGAGAGCGGCGGCGGATCGGGCGAGGCCGAGGGCCCGTTCACGATCGGGGTCAGCAACGGCTTCATCGGCAGCGAGTGGCGCGAGCAGATGCTGTCCGAGCTGGAGACCGCCTTCGGCGAGTACGAGGCCGAGGGGATCGTCGACCAGCTCGTCGTGGAGAGCGCCGACGTCGACATCAACGGCCAGATCCAGCAGATCCGCAACCTCATCCGTTCGGACGTCGACGCGATCATCGTCAACCCGAACTCGCCCACCGCGCTGGACCAGGTGTTCGCCGAGGCCGCCGAACAGGGCATCCAGATCGTCGCCATCGACCAGGCGGTGGAGTCCGAGAACGTCGTCAACGTGGTCATCGACCAGGCGGAGTGGGCCTCCCTCTCCGCCCAGTGGCTGGCCGACGAGGTCGGCGAGGGCGGCCGGATCATCGCGGTCAACGGCATCGACGGCCACCCCGCCAACGAGGACCGCTGGTCCGGGGCGAGCGAGGTCTTCGACGCCGCCGGGGTCGAGGTCGTCGCCAACGACTACGCCGAGTGGGACCAGAACCAGGGCCAGACCGTCACCCGCGACCTGCTGGCCAGCAACCCCGACGTCGACGGCGTGTTCGTCCAGGACGGCATGGCGCTCGGCGCCTTCCGCGCGTTGCAGGCCGAGGGCCTCGTGGACGACGTCGTCATGACCGGTGAGGCGCGCGTGGGCTACATGCGCGAGTGGGACGCCCTGCGCTCGGAGGGCGACTACACCAGCATCGGCGTGCCCAACCCGCCGTCGGTCTCGGTGTCGGCCCTGCACGTGGTGATCCGGATGCTCCAGGGCGAGGAGTTCACCTCCGACGGCCTCGACGGCAACAACGCCTGGCTGCCCATCCCGGAGACCATCACCGACGACACCTTCGACGAGCGCTTCGCCGAGGTCTCCGACGAGAACGACGCCTACGCCGTGGACCACGCGCTCACGCCGGAGGAGGCCGACGCCTACTTCGAGTAGTCCGCGCGGGGAGCCGGGCGTACCCACCCGTGGCGGAGGCCGCGAACGGACAGGAGCAGGGAGAGAACTCGTGGACTCACCGACGTTTCTGCGCATGAGCGGTGTGCGCAAACGCTACGGAGGGGTCACCGCGCTGGACGGTGCCGACTTCGAGGCCGACTCCGGGACGGTGCACGCCGTCCTCGGACCCAACGGTTCGGGCAAGTCGACCCTCCTGAAGGTGCTCACCGGGGTGGTCGGCCCGGACGCCGGTCAGGTGCGGTTGGACGGCGCACCTCTCCGTCCGCGCGGCCCCCGCGACACCCTGACCGCCGGAATCAGCTCCGTGTACCAGGAGCTGTCGCTGGTCGAGGACTTCACCGTGCTGGACAACCTGGTGCTGGGCGTGGAGCCCTCCCGGTTCGGGCTGCGCGACCGCCGCGCCGCGCTGGCCAGGTCCCTGCCGTGGTTGGAGCGGTTCGCCCCGGCCTTCGGCGGCAGGGTGCCGGTCCGCGAACGCGTGAGCGACCTCGACCCCGGGGAGCGCCAGGTCGTCGAGGTGTGCAAGGCGCTGGTCCGCGATCCCCGCGTGCTCGTGCTGGACGAGGCGACCGCCTCGCTGCGTCGCGGCCAGGTGGAGGTGCTCTTCGAGGTCGTGGACGAACTCCGTGCGCGCGGCGTGCTGGTCCTGTTCATCACCCACCGCTTGGCGGAGATCTACGCCGTGTGCGACCGCGCCACGGTCATGCGCAACGGGACCGACGTGGCCACGGTGACGGTGGCCGGGACCCCGGAGGCCGAACTGCTGGAACTGATGTCGGGTCGCCCGAGCGCCGCGCCGTCGGGCACCCGGGGGTCGGGGACCCCCGCAGCGAAGACCCCCGCAGCGGAGAGCTCCGAAGCGGGGACTCCCGCAGTGGAGACCCCCGCCTCGGGGACCGCCACCGCCCCGGCCGCAACGGCCGCCAAGGACCAGGACACCGACCCCGCCGCTCCACCGCGACTGGAGGTGCGGGACCTGACCGGTGACCGCCTCCACGGGGTCTCCCTGCAGGTCCGCGCGGGTGAGGTGCTGGGGCTCGGCGGACTCCAGGGGCAGGGGCAGTCCGAACTGATGGCCGCCCTCTTCGGCGCCGCCCGCCGGACCGGCGGCACCGTGCTGCTGGACGGAACCCCGGTGCGCGCCCGCTCGCCCAAGCAGGCCGTCCGGGCCGGGTTCTGTTACGTACCCGGCAACCGGGGCACCCAGGGCCTGGCCCTGGGCCGCCCCATCCTGGAGAACCTCGCCCTGCCCTCGGTGGGCCGCCGCGCCTTCCTGGGCGTGGGCCTGTCGAGGCGCCGCGAGGTCGCGGCCGCCCGCGCGGTGGCCGAACGCGTCAACACCCGCTACGGCTCCCTGAACGACCCGGTCTCCACGCTCTCCGGCGGCAACCAGCAGAAGATCGTGGTCGGCAAGTGGTTCCCCACCGAACCCGCCGTGGTGCTGATGGACGACCCGGCCAAGGGCATCGACGTCGGTGCCAAGGCCGAGATGTTCGACGTCGTGGCCGAGCTGGCCGCGTCCGGCGCGGCCGTGATCGTGGGCTCCAGCGACGACCGCGAACTGGTCGAGGTCTGCGACCGCGTACTGGTGATGTTCGAGGGGCGGGTGGTGGACGAGGTGGCCGGTGACCGGCTCACCGAGGACACCCTGATCGCCAGTGCCATGCACGTCACCGGTGCCGACGTCGCCGCCGCCCGCGAGGGCCACACGACCGAACTCCCCGACCCCGAACCGCGTCCCGAACCGCGTCACGCCGAGGAGGGCGGAGCATGAACCTCCTGAGGGGCACCGGAACACAGGACCTGCCGGGTCCGGTGCGGTCCGTGATGTCCGTACACATGCCGGCCCTCGCCGTGGGCCTCCTCCTGCTGATCACGGTGACGGCCTCCGCGATCCTCCAACCCGGGTTCTTCTCGCCCTACGGCCTCAGCGCCAGCTTCGCCACCTTCCTGCCACTGGCCACCATCGCGGCCGCGCAGACCATCATCGTGCTCGGCGGCGGGATCGACCTGTCCATCGGCACCATCGTCACGCTGTCCTCGGCGGTGTCGGTGGTGCTCATGCAGGGGGACGACGCCCGCCTGCCGCTGGCCCTGGCCGCCGGGCTCGCCACCGGCGCCGCCTGCGGCCTGTTCAACGGCCTCGTGGTGGCGGTCCTGCGGCTGCAACCCATCGTGGCGACCTTCGCCACGAGTTCGGTGTTCGGCGGGCTGGCCCTCCTCGTGCTGCCGTCCCCCGGCGGCCAGGTCTCCCCGCTCCTCACCGGGACCTACCGGATGGTCCTGGCGATGTACGTGCCGATCCCCGCCGTGCTGCTCGTGGTCCTCTTCCTCAGCTGGCGGATGCTGCGGGGGACCCGCTACGGACAACACCTGTACGCGGTGGGCGGCAACGCCGAGGCCGCCTACACCTCCGCCGTCCCGGTCTCGAGGGTGCGCGTGCTGTCGTACACCCTCGGCGGCATGGTGGCCTCCCTCGCCGGGGTGGCGCTGCTGGCCGACGCCGGGGCGGGCGATCCCACCCTGGGCACCGAACTCACCCTCGGGTCGATCGCCGCGCTCGTCATCGGCGGCACCCGACTGCGGGGCGGCTCCGGCGGGGTCGGCGGAGCGCTGGTGGGCGCGGTGGTGCTCTCCCTCATCCAGGGGCTCGTCTTCTTCGCCGGTGTCCCCACCAACGCCCGTGAGTTCGTCTACGGCTGCGTCATCATCGCGGCGATCGCGCTCGCGGGGCTCCTCACCGCCCGCGAGGGATCGGCGTCCGGAGCATCAGGAGGCAGAAGATGACCACCACCCTCACCGCGCGCCGCCTGACCAGGGATCCGGTGGTGATCTCCGGCGTGGTCACCCTGCTGCTGTGGGTCGTGGCCAGCTTCTACTCGCCCGCCTTCGCCTCGTGGGGCCACATCGTCACCACGCTGACCGTCGCCTCGTTCCTCGGGGTGATCGCGATCGGCCAGACCCTGGTGATCATCGCCGGGGGAGAGGGCATCGACCTGTCGGTGGGCTCGGCGGCCACCCTGTCCGCGATCGTCGCCTCCCGATTCATGGACGGCAGCAACGACGGCTTCCTCTTCGCGGTGCTGGTGGCCCTGGGCTCGGCCTGCTTGATCGGGGTGGTCAACGGGATCGGCGTCCTGCTGTTCCGGGTGCCACCCCTGGTGATGACCCTGGGCATGATCGCGGTCGTGGCCGGGTTCATCCGGCTCTACACCGGCGGCCGCCCCGAGGGATCGGCGGCGCCCCTGCTCAACCAGCTGGTCACCGGCGACACGGTGTTCGGCATCCCCGGGGTCCTGTGGCTGTGGCTCGCGCTGTCGGTCGTGGTGATCTGGCTGCTGCGCCGCACGGCGTTCGGGTGGCGGCTCTACGCGGTGGGCGCCAACCGGACCACGGCCCACCTGTCCGGGGTCAACCCCTCCGCGATCCGGTTCAGCGCCTACGTGCTGTCCTCCCTGTTCGCCGGGGTTGGCGGACTGCTGCTCCTCGGCTACTCCCAGAACGTCTACACGAACCTGGGCGCCGACTACATGCTCAACAGCGTCGCGGCCGTCGTGATCGGGGGGACCGCGCTGATCGGAGGGGTCGGCGGCTACCTCGGCACCATCGTCGGCGCCATCCTGCTCACCGTTCTGAGCGCGCTGCTGCGCACCATGCAGATCGGCGGCGGCGAGTGGGGAGACGCGCCGCGCCAGATCCTCTTCGGGCTGGTTCTGATCGTCGTGCTCACCGCCTACGGCCGTCAGAGACACCTGCGCGCCTGACCCCCCACGGCCGTGGCGGTCACCCCCCCGCACCGCCGCGGCCACCACCAACTCCGTACAGCTCAACTCGATGGGGAGACTCCAACGTGACTTCACAGGTGAACGGTCGGCTCGGCGTCGGCATCGTCGGCAGCGGGTTCATCGCCGACTTCCACACCCGTTCCTTCCGGGGCGTGCGCGACGCCGACGTCGTGGCGGTGTGCGGCCGGACGGCGGAGACCGTTCGACAGGTGGGCGACGTCGCCAGGGAGCTGCGCGTGGGCGACCCCGCCGGCTACGACGACGTGCGCGCGATGGTGCGCGACCCCGCCGTGCACGCGGTGTGGGTGACCACCCCCAACCACGTGCGGCTGGAGACCGTCAAGGCGATCTGCGAGGAGGTGACCTCCGGCCGGGCCGAACTGCGGGGGATCGCGATCGAGAAACCCCTGGGGCGCACCGTCGCCGAGGCCGAGGAGGTCCTGAAGCTCGTGGAGGGGGCCGGGCTGCTCCACGGCTACCTGGAGAACCAGGTCTTCGCGCCCGGGGTGACGCGCGCCCACGAGCTGGTCTGGGCGCGCGGGGCCTCCGCCTCGGGCTCCCCCTACCTGGCGCGCTGCTCCGAGGAACACAGCGGCCCGCACCGGGCGTGGTTCTGGCAGGGAGAGAACCAGGGCGGCGGGGTCCTCAACGACATGATGTGCCACAGCGTGGAGGCCTCCCGCTACCTCCTCACGCCGCCGGGGACCCAGGCCAGGGACTGGCTGCGGCCGATCAGTGTGGAGGCGACCATCGCCTGCCTGAAGTGGGCGCGCCCGCACTACGCGGACGAACTGGTCAACCGGTACGGCCCCGAGGTCGACTACCGCAGGAGCCCCTCCGAGGACTACGCGAGGGCCACCGTGGTCTACGTCAACGGCGACGGCCACCAGGTGGTCGCCGAGGCCACCACGTCGTGGAGCTACGTCGGCGCGGGGCTGCGGCTCAGCTACGAACTCCTGGGCCCCGAGTACTCCATGTCCTCCAACACCCTGGACACCGAGTCGAAGGTGTTCCTCAGCCGTGAGATCGCCGGAGGGGTCGGAGAGGACCTGGTGGAGAAGCAGAACGCCGAGGGCGGGCTCATGCCGGTGGTGCCCGACGAGGCGGCGACCTACGGCTACACCGAGGAGAACCGGCACATGGTCGAGTGCTTCCTGGACGGGGCGCAGCCCCGCGAGGACCTCCACGACGGCAGGGACGTGACCCGCCTGTTGATGGCCGCCTACCTGTCGGCGCAGGAGGGCCGCCGGGTCGACCTCACCGACCCGGCCACCCAGGAGCAGCTGGCCGCCTTCGTGCCCGACGTCGCCCTTGGCAAGTGGCGCGCCGGGGTCTGAACCCCCGCGCGCCCCGCCCGTCCGGCCCTCACTTCCCCAGGGGGCCGGACGGCGGGATCGGACTCTCCTGATCCGAGGGGACCGCGAACACGCTCGGGGCCCTCGGCTCCGGCGCGGTGTCACCGGCCGGTGCGGTCGAGGGCCCCGAGGGGAACGGATCCGTCAGTGGACCGGCTCCTCCGCCAGCGCCGCCTGGGCCCTGGCCTCCAGGGTGTTCCTGACCCCCTCCAGCTCCCTCGGCACGCTCTCGTCGAAGTGCGCCTTCATCCAGGTGTCGTCGTAGGGCGCGTCGGCCTTCGCCGTGAACTCGTAGTGCCAGGTCAGACGCACGCCCTCGGGCAGGTCCTCGTACACCCAGCGCAGGTGCATGTACTCGAACGGTCCGGTCTCCACCCGCACCGCGCGGGCCTCGCCCTCGTCCCGGTACATGGTGCGGTCGGACACCCAGGTCATCACGCGGCCCTGCTCGTCAGGGTGCTTGGTGATCCGGAAGCGGACGGTGTCGCCCTCATGGTGGATGACGTCCACGGACGCGTGGCCGGGGAAGAGATCGGTCCACCTGGCCACGTCGTTGGTCACCTCCCAGACCAGGTCGTAGGGCGCGTCGATGGTGGTGCTGTACTGGAGCTTCACTGCCATGGGGGTCACACACCTTCCACAAGGGCGGGGGAGTCGTCGTTGACGAACGCGATCAGGGCGGTGGGAGAGGGCGACAGCTCCGCCTCGCTGCCCAGCTTGCGGCCGACCCTGCGCTCGATCTCGGCGACGATGCCGAGCACACCGAGCGAGTCCACGCCCAGGTCCTCGAAGGTCCGGGCCGCCGCGGTCTCCGCGTCCGTCCGTACCCCGGCACTGGTGGAGATCAGCTCCACCAGCTCCTCCAACGTGATCTTTTCCTGCGCCATGGTTCTCCTCGTATCTCGTGTGTGTCAGACGTGGTGCGGACTGGTGAGGACGACCGCGGAGTTGCCGCCGCCCATGCCTCGGGACAGGACCAGCGCGGTACGCAGGCGGGCGGGCCGGGCCACCCGGACGACCAGGTCGAGCCCTGCGGGGGGATCGGGAACGCGGGGTGTGGGCGGGATGACCTGGTGTTCCAGGCTCAGGACGGCGGCGGCCACGTCGAGCGCCCCGGCCCCGGCGTGCGCCCTGCCGAAGCCCGTCTTCGGAGCCGTGACGGCCACTCCGTCGGGAAAGAGCTGACGCAGCGCCGTGGCCTCGTCGGCGTCGGCCTTGGGCATGCCCAGAGCGTCGGCGAAGACCACGTCCACCTCGTCCGGGGTGACCCCGGCACGGCGCATCGCGCCGAGGGCCGCGTGCAGGAGGCCCTCGCCGCCGGGGTCGTGGCCCCCGACCGAACCGAAGGTGCTCGCCTGTCCCGCGACGACGGCCCGGACACGGGCGCCGCGCGCCCTGGCCAGCTCCTGGTCCTCCACGAGCGCGACGGCCGCGCCCTCCGCCGGGACGTAGCCGACCGTCCGCTCGGTGAACGGGAGGTACACCGACTCGGGGTCGTCGCCGTCGGTGAGGGTCCCGGAAACCGCCTGGCAGGCCAGGGAGTACGGCGCCCCGATCGCCGACTCGCTGGCGCCGACCAGCATCGCCGAGCCGCCGCGGCGCAGGGCCTGCTCCGCCTGCCCCAGGGCGTCCAGCATTCCCGGTTCGTCGGTGACCAGGACACCGCACATGCCCTTGAGCTGGTTGCGGATCGACACCTGCCCGGTGCTGGCCGCGTAGAACCACGCGATGGACTGGTAGGGGCCCACGTGGCTGGGGCCACTGCCGTACAGAGCGGTCAGTTCGCGCTGTCCGAACTCGGCCCCGCCCGCGCCGGAGCAGATGAGCACCCCGGTGGCGTAGGGGTCGGCCGTGACGTCGAACCCCGAGTCCTTCAGCGCCTCCTCGGCCGCCACCATCGCGAACCAGGTGAACGCGTCGGTCTGGACGACGTAGCGGCCGTCCAGGTGGTCGAGGGGGTCGAACCCGCGCACCCGGCCGCCCAGACGGACAGGGAAGCCGTCGGTGTCGAAGTCGGAGAGCGGGGCGATGAGCGACCGGCCCTCCACGAGCGCGGCCCAGTAGTCGTGGGTCCCGGTCCCCGCCGGGGAGACCGTACCCAGGCCCGTGATCACCAGGTTCATGACCGCACCTCACTCCCTCGGTCGAGGACGACCGCAGACTGGAAACCTCCGAAGCCGCTGCCCACGGACAGCACCACGTCGACCCTGCGCTCACGCGCCGTCACGGGCACGTAGTCGAGGTCGCACTCGGGGTCGGGGGTGGTCAGGTTCGCCGTGGGCGGCACCACCCCGGTGTCCATGGCGAGCACGCAGGCGGCGAGTTCGATGGAGCCGATCGCCCCCAGGGAGTGCCCCACCATCGACTTGATCGACGTCATGGGGGTCCGGCGGGCGTGCTCTCCCAGCGCCCGCTTGACCGCGTCGGTCTCGTGCCGGTCGTTCTGCACGGTCCCCGAACCGTGCGCGTTGACGTAGTCCACGTCGGTGGCCGGGCGGCGCGCCTGGTCAAGCGCGGTCGTGATGGCACGCGCCATCTCCGACCCCTCGCGGCGCAGGCCGGTCATGTGGAACGCGTTGCCGTGGTTGGCGAAACCCGCCACCCGGCAGCGGAGGCGCGCTCCGCGGCGGCGCGCCGCCGACGCCTCCTCCAGGACCAGGACGGCCGCCCCCTCACCCATGACGAAACCGTTCCGGTGCCGGTCGAACGGACGGGACGCGTGCTCGGGGTCGTCGTTGGTGTCCGACGTCGCCCTGATGGCGTCGAAGCAGGCCATGGCGATGGGGGAGATCGGGGATTCGGCCGCCCCCGCGATCACCACGTCGGCCAGGTCGTCCTCGATGGTCTGCGCCGCGTAGCCGACGGCGTCGAGGCCGGACGTGCAGCCGGTGGACACGGTGCGGACCGGACCGCGCGCACCGACCCGCTCGGCGATCTCACCCGAGAGCGAGCTCGGGGACAGCGCCAGGTCCAGGTGCGGCCCCGCGGCCCCGGGGTCGACCACCCAGTCCGCGCCGCCACGGCTCATCACGGCGTACTCGCGGTCCAGCTGGGAGGTGGC
Organism: Nocardiopsis sp. B62; assembly: GCF_018070675.1. Taxonomy (NCBI): domain Bacteria; kingdom Bacillati; phylum Actinomycetota; class Actinomycetes; order Streptosporangiales; family Nocardiopsidaceae; genus Nocardiopsis; species Nocardiopsis sp. B62. The sequence goes on from NZ_JAGPXK010000002.1 coordinate 191,150, forward strand.
GCCGACCGCGGTCCCCATGCTCACGCCGACGCGCCAGGGCGAGACGTCGGTCAGGGGGACGGCGCTGTCCGCCAGCGCCTCGGCGGTGGCGACGGCCGCGAACTGCGCGTATCTGTCCATGCGTTCGGCCTGTTCGTGTTCCAGCCCGAGCGCGACGGGATCGAAGTCGACCTCGGCGGCGATCCGGGACCGGTAGCCCGTCGGGTCGAACAGGGTGATGCCACGGGTCGCGGTCCTTCCCGCGGTGAGCATGTCCCAGAAGGCGGTCGCGTTGGTCGCACCGGGAGCGACCACCCCGATTCCGGTGATGACGGCCTCACGCCTCATGGGACCTCCCCTGGGCCGACGCGGTGGAGTGCCGCGGCTGGGTGGTGGACTCCGCGGCGGTGGCGGTGGCGGGAGCGGGTCGGGAGGGGCCGAGCGCAGGGTGGCCCGGCCCGATGATCACTGAAGGACGGCTGGTCAGGGTCAAGGGTGACTTCTCCACGGTTTCGGGCATGCAGAGGCCGACAGCCAGGTGGCTGGATGTGGTGGGCCGCGCCTCGGGCGGGGTCGGGCGTCGGACGGTGGTCGAAGGTGGACACGAAGGGTGTCGGGGGTCGGCGCGGTTCGGCACGGGAAGGTCCGACTGCGGTCCGCATGGTTACTTTCGGTACATGTGATATCACGCTAAGGATCGACGTTCCGCTTGCGACGCGGCCGCGCCCCACCTGGCTGGCCAGCTTTGTCGGGTGCCCCGTCCGAAACACCCGAAATGGCCGGAAGTCACGCGACGCAATGGTTAAATGCGGCTGCATTCTCCATTAAGAAGCGCGAAACTTCACTATTTAGCACATGCTTCCCGGGTCGGTCGTTTCGGAAACCGTGCCTTGGCCCCTTGCTTGGTCTCACTGTGCGTTATAGCTTGTATTCATATTCGAATGAGCATCCTCGCGAAACGGGTTGTATGGACGCTCAGCAGGCGTTGGCATCTTTTGTCGTGTTCTCGCTCATTGTCACCGTCACCCCGGGCCCCGCCACCGTGATCGTCCTGAGGAACGGCATCATGCACGGGGTGCGTCCCGCCCTCGCGGCCTCTTTCGGTGCCGCTCTGGGCTCCCTCGCGTGGGGGTTCGCCGCGGCGATCGGGGTCGCCGCGATCGTGGCACGTTCGGATGCTGCCTTCGAGGCCCTGCGTTACGCGGGCGCCGCCTATCTCGCCTACCTGGGGGTGCGCACCGCCCTCGAACGCGCTCCCTCCTACGACCCCGATCCCGAACCGGAACCGGCCTCCCCCTCCTCGGGTCGCACCCGGCTCCGGCCCGTGTCCATGCGGAAGTGGTTCCGGCAGGGTCTGCTCGCTGACCTGCTGAGTCCCAAGGCCGGCCTCTTCTTCCTGGCGGTCCTGCCCCAGTTCGTTCCGCAGGGGTGGGCGCCCATGCCCGCGATGATGCTGCTCAGCCTCGTCGACTGCCTCCTGGTGGTGACCTGGCTCGGATTCCTCTCCTTCTTCGCCCACTACGCACTCCGACGCCTCCACCAACCCGTGTGGTACCGGACGGTCCAGATCGTCTGCGGGCTGACGCTCGTCCTGCTCGCACTGCACGTCGTCACGGTCGACCCGGGCCGTTAGCAGTTCCGGGGTTCCAGGGAAACATGTGCATTTCTCGTGAAAGGGATTCGTCATGCCCGAAACCAGGAAATCGGGGCTGGAGATCAGGCTGGTGGAGGCCTTGCAGCCGGTCAGGTACTTCGTTTTGGCGCAGGTGCTCCACCAGTTCATGGAAACCGGCCTCCATGAAGAGCTCAACGCGGGCCCGAGAACTGTGGGAGAGCTGTCGGAAAGCCTTTCCCTCCAGCCCCGGCGCCTGGAGGGGGTGCTGCACTACCTCGCGAACGAGGGCTACCTCAGCGAGGACGACGGCGTTTTCTCCATGGAGGAGAAGGCCCGGGAGACCGCCGTGTTCTCCTCCTGGTACAAACTCCTCGTCGGCGGCTACTCCCAGACCTTCGAGCAGCTCGGCCGCACCCTCCAACAGGGGGCGGGCTTCGCCTCCCGGTCCGGGCTGGACGTCGGGGTCGGCAGCTGCGGCATCAGCCAGTACGACGCCTATCCCGTGATCGTCGGACTGCTCGGGGAAGTCCGTGACGACGTCGAGTCCGTCGTCGACCTGGGGTGCGGTGACGGCAGCTCCCTGGCCGACCTCATGGAACTCCTGCCCGGGCTGTCGGCCATCGGAGTCGACCCGGAACCCGCGAGCGTCCGCGCGGGGGAGGAGCTCATGCGGCGGCGCGGCCTCGCCGACCGCGTCCGCCTGCGGGTGGCCGGTGCCGAGAACGCGCCCGAACTCGACCTCGGGCCCGGACCGGTGTGCTTCATCTCCGCCTTCGTGCTCCAGGAGCTCCTGGAACAGCAGGGGAGGGAGGCGGTGCTCGGCCTCGTGCGCGAGGTGTTCACCCACCACCCGGACTCGCACTGGATCGTTATCGAGGTCGACAACCGCATCGCGGATCGCGCCGCGATGGCGCACCGGCTGGCCCTGTCGTACTACAACCCGTACTTCCTGGTGCACTACCTCACCGAGCAGCGCCTGGAAAGGGACCGGTTCTGGCACGAACTCTTCGCCGAGGCGGGGGCCGAGGTCGCTCAGCAGCTGACGGCAGACCCCCGCGTCGACTCCACGGGCTTCCTGCTCGGATACCGCCTGCGAGTGAGTGCCGGAGGTGCACGTTGATCGAGACGCGCGCGAACTCCGAAAGGGAGCCGGTACCGGGGAGGACGGCGGAGCTGAGCTCCAACGAGTCCCCCGTCGGGCCGCCCCCCTCCGTCGTCGACCGGCTGCTCGCCCTCCAGCACACCCTGCACCGCTACCCCCGGGGAGCGAGCGCCCTGCTGCGCGGGGAGATCGCCACTCACTGGAACGTGAGGCCGGAGTGCCTGGTCCTGACCAACGGCGTCGACGAGGCCATCGACCTCCTCACCTCACTCACCGACCGGGCCTGGTGCACCGTCCCCGGGTTCGACGCCTTCTGGACCCGCCCCGAGACCAACGGTCTGCCCACCACCCGTCTGCCGCTGGGGGAGGACGGTCAGCCCACGGTCGGTCCCGATCGTGTCGGACCACACGGGGTCGCCTTCGTCGCCCGGCCCAACAACCCCACGGGAACCGTCGTCTCCGGCGAGTGGCTGGACGCGCTGCCCGCCCGGGTCGACCTCGTCTGCGTCGACGAGACCTACGTGGACTTCTCCGAGGAGCGCGGATACCTGCCGCGACTGGGGGAGTGGGACAACCTCTGCGTCTTTCGCAGCCTGTCCAAGGCACTCGGCCTCGCCGGGCTGCGCCTCGGAGTCCTGGCCGCCCCGCCCCTGCTCGCCGCCCGCCTGCGGGAACGGCAGCGCTTCTACTCGGCGGACGCCGTCAGCCTCCACCTGGCCGCCGCCGCGATCACCGACGACGCGTACCTGGAACGGCACCGCTCCCAGGTGATCCGGGGCCGTCAGCGCCTGGTCGACCTCCTCGGCGCCTCGGGCCTGTTCGTCGAGGTCCTGCACACGCAGACCAACTTCGTCATCGCGCGGTGCTCGGACCCCGCCGAGGCCGTGCGCGTGGAACGGCGGCTCGCCGAGCGCGGTGTCCACGTGCTCGAGTGCTCGCTGCTCGGTTACCCGGGGCGGCTGCGGATCTCCGTCGGCACGGAGGAGGAGACCGCGCTCCTGGGCGGGCTCCTGGCGGAGCTGACCAGGCAGGGGTCCCCTGCGCCCCCCGCCCTGGAGTGACCCCCTGACCGGACTGCCGGTCGGTACGTCGAGGGATCCCCGGGGCGACGACGGCCCGGGGATCCCCTGTGGGGCCACGAGCAGTGGTGCGGGCTGGCACAAGGCACGTTCTCATCCAGCTATGAGGGCCCTTTGGGGCGGAGTCCTCGTCAGTGGGCGGGCGGGGAGTTCGGCGCCCGCGGTCACGGGCCACTGGCATGATGTCGGACATGTCTCTCCCTCCCCAGCCCCCGCCTCCCCCTGGAGTCCAGCCCGCCCCGCTGGTAACGCCAGGCCGCCGTCCGCGCGGTGGATACATCGCGAGCCTGGTCTCCCTGGTGGCCACGGTGGTGGTCTTCGGCATCCTGCTCGCACTCGGCCCCTGGGTGCGTCACCCCGCCCCGGACTTCATCAGCGAAGTCGACCAGAACCTCGAAGTCGAGCTGGAGCTCGGTGAGGAACACCTGGGCGAACTCGGGGTCTTCGGTCGTTCGTTCGGCGGAGGGTGCTCGGTCCACCGCCCGTCCGGCACCCCGGGCAACGTGCAGATGCGGGGGGCGAGCAGTTTCTCCTACGGCGCCGACGAGTGGAACCTGGTCCACGTCCTGGAGATCGTCGAGCCGGGTACCCACACGATCTCCTGCTCCAATGAGGGGGTCGAGTTCGGTGTCGCCTCCATGCACGTGGTCGAGACCGCCTCCACCCGACAGATGCTGTGGGCGTTCACCTGGATCGGCCTGCCCGCTCTGGGACTGATCACCACCGTGACCATCGGCATCGTCACGCTGGTGCGCGACCGTAGGGAGAAGGCGGCCTCCGCTACGCACCGCTGACCGTGTCCGAACACCGAACAGGGGTCCGCTGGTCAGCGGACCCCTGCTCGTTTCCTCGGTGGTCCCGGTATGCCTAGAGCGGGGTGACGTTGGGGCCGAGCAGGCCGTAGGTGACCTCGTACTCCTTGGTCTCACCGGTCGCGCCGTCCAGGGCCACGCAGGTGCTCGCGTGCTCGTCGACCGTGGCGGCCACCACCTCGCCCTCCAAGCCGCAGTCGATGTAGGGCAGGAGGCTGAACACCCGGATGGTGTGCTCCAGCTGCTCGACGATGATCGGCCCCGTGACCAGGCGGGCGCTCTCGGCGGCATAGGTCTCCGAGCTCCGTTCCTCGTCCAGCTCGACCAGGTACTCGAACTCCTCACCCATGTAGGTGACGACGCAGCTGTAGCTCTCCTCCGCGTGCAGGTCGACCTCCGGGCACTCGGAGGTTGCGTCGGGATCGGCGGTCCAGTTCATCTCGGAGACCTTGACCAGGGCCGTGTGCGCGTTGATCTCGTGCCTGGGAGCGCCTCGCTCGGGCTCCGGGGGCATGTGGGACTCGTTGATGCCCGGCCGCTTCTGGTTCTCCGTGGGAACGTCGCCGTAGGTGAACCCGGTGGTGTCGATCTCCTGTGTGGCCTCGGCTTCCGAGCCGCCTTCCCCGCCACAGGCGGTCAGGGCCAGTGAGAGGGCGGCCCCCACGAGGAGAAGGGGGCGGGGGTTGGCAGAGTGCATGGGGGTGCTCCTGAGAGAAGGAGGGGCAGGGGTACGTGCACTATCGCACCTCCTGCGCGTGGGTCCGCACACACGCTCAGTGTCCGACGTGCGACCGCGCGCATCGTCCCGTACCTGCTTGACCAGGCACGTTCATCCCACTGGGCGGAGCCTTGGCTGGGAGTCCGAAAAAACTCGATATTCGGGTGAACTCCATAGCCCCGACCGCCATCAGAACGCACATAAAGGAACAGCAGACACAGGCGGAGCGAAGGCGGGAGTGGCCCGCGCCGCACGGGAGAAAGGGAGAAACATCTTGGTACGCGACTTATGCACCGAAACTCGGGCGCGCGTCGACGAAGACCTCCCCGGCGCGGTCTCTTCCGGCGTCGAAGGGGCGAAGGCAGAGGTCGAAGCGCCTCCCAGCGCCCGTCGGGACGGCCGAGCATCCCGGCGTCTCGTTTCCTCCGGGGTTTTCGAAGCGCCGCACCATCCCCCGTCGCGCGTGCTTCGAAATAAAACCTCATAAAGTACCCCGAACACGACAGAACAAACTTCCTGTTATCAGGAGCCTCCTTCACTGGGGAGAAAGGAATCGCATGAAGCGCAGTTTCCGTACCACCGTCCTGGCCCTAGCGACCTCCGGTCTGGTGGTCGTCGGCTCTTCGGCGTGTTCCTCGGGGGAAGTGATCGACACGGTGTCGTCGGTCGGTTCGTCCCAGGCGGGGGACGACTCCGGTGCCGCTGTGGTGACGGAGCCCCGGAACGGCGAGCTGGAGTACCTCGCCCCGGGCAAGTTCATCATCGACGGGGAGGCCTTCTTCGTCACCGAGGAGACGCGCTACCTCGGCGGCCACCACGTCTGCCCCGCCGAGAACGGTCTCGACGAGAACGCCTTCGGGATCGTGGAGTGCGACCTGGAGTCGTTCGAGGCCGCGGCCCAGGGGGAGACGCGTATCTTCGTCCAGGCCATGGTTGACGAGAACGGGAACGCGGAGTCGATCACCGAGTACGACAACGACAGCCACCACGAGCCGGAGGGCCCCGAGGCCCCGGAGGAGTCCGGCGGGTTCACCGGCACCCTGGCGGGCGGCCTGGACTACGTCGCCCCGGGTGAGTACATCGTCGAGGACACCGCGTTCTTCGTGTCGGAGGACACCGTCATCCACGCTGGCATCTACGCCTGCGCCGACGGTGTGCAGGACCCCGACACCGGCCTCGTGACGTGTGACTTCGACGAGTTCGACGCCACCGTCGCGAGCGGGAACCCGGTCCTGGCCGAGGTCGAGATCGTCGACGGGATCGCCACGTCGATCACCGAGTACTAGGAGTTCTCCGTACGGGGGACCTCCCCGGACGCGGACGCCCATCGCCCTCGCGACGAGTGAGGCGGTGGGCGCCCGTCTGGGATACGAAAAAAGGCCCTGCTCAGCAGGGCCTTCCTTTGTGTCCGAGGGGGGAGAGCTCTCCGTCATCCCGTTCGGGGACGAGGACGAGGCCGTCCGGATCGCCGAAGACTCCCCGTACGGGCTCGGGGGCGGGGTGTGGACAGGCCGACCCCGAACACGGCGCGGCCGTCGCCCGCCGAATCCGTTCCGGCTACCTCACCGTGAACGGGGCGTCCGTCTCCCCGTCGGCCCTGTTCGGCCTCGTCTTGCGAGAGATTGCCTGGAGGCCGCTGGCGTCGATCGGCGCGAGCACCGAATCAACCTCTCAGGTCAGTACACCCAGGGCGCCTTTCGCGAGCACGGTGTCCGCCGAGACGATGTCCGGCCGCCCGCGCCGGGATGCTCGAGAGGGGGACCGGAGCACGCCTGGAGCGTGGTCCGATCCCCCCGGGCCTCGGCAGGATCCACCCGTCCTTCCACCGAGTGGCGGCGTGGACACCCCCATCCGCTGGAGCACGTGATGCGTGGTCGCCGTTCAGGCGCCGGTTCCAGCAGAGTGCTCGGGGGAGCCGCTACGGCCGTGGGATCGGCGGCATCCTGTCGTCGCTAGGCGACGGGCTTGCGCACCCTGCGTTTGAGACCGGTCCAGACGGGCTTGAGGAGCCCGGCGAACAGAACGATCACTACAAGGGCCCAGATGGTGATCGAAATGCCGGAGGCACCGACCATCGCCCAGATGTCACCTCGGTAGGTGACCATTCCCTGGACGAAGTAGCGCTCGATCATCGACCCCAGGACCAGACCCACCAGCAGCGAAGCCGGAGAGAAGTCGAGCAGCCTCAGGAAGTATCCGAAGATTCCAGCGATCAGCACGATGTGCAGGTCGATGAAGTTGCTGTTGATGCTGTAGGCCCCGATGGACGCGATGATGATGATGAACGGAACCATGTAGCGCATCGGGGTCATGATGAGCTTGATCCACACCCCGATCAGGGGCAGGTTCAGCAGAAGCAACATGACGTTGGCGACCAGGATGGACGCGATCACCGACCAGAAGAGGTCGGGCCGCTGGGTCGCCAACAGGGGACCGGGCTGGACCCCCTGAACGGTCATGGCCGAGATCATCAGGGCCAGGGTGGCGGAGAACGGGATGCCCAGCATCAGTACCGGAACGATACTGCCGATGGTGGCCGAGGAGTTGGCCGCCTCCGGGCCAGCCACGCCTTCCACGGCGCCGGTGCCCAAGTCCTTCCGGTGCTTGGAGACCGTCTGTTCGACCTTGTACGAAGCGAAGGTGGAGAGCGCGGCCGCCGGACCAGGAATCAGTCCGAACCCGAAGCCGATCAGGGAACCGCGTCCCCAGGGTGTGATCGACCGGCCGAGCTCCTCCTTGGTCGGAATCAGTTCACGCAGACGGAGGCGTCTGGGTTTGGGTCGCTTGGAGTCCCCGGTGAGCATGAACATCAGCTCGGAGAGACCGTAGAGACCGACCGCGACACTGGCCAGCGCGACCCCCAGGGTCAGGTCGATCTGACCGAAGGTGAAGCGGTTCGTCGAGGTGTTGACGTCCAGCCCGATCGTCGCCAGCGCCACACCGATGATCATCGGTAGGAGCCCCGACCCCAGGGATCCTCCGGAGATCCTGGCGAGGACGAGCAGACCGCCCGCGGTCAGAGCGAAGAACTCCGCTGGGCCGAACCGCATGGCCACGCCGGTGACCGCGGGCAGGACCAGCAGCACGATGGCCAACCCGATCAGACCGGATATGAACGACCCGAGGGTCATGATGGTCAGGGCCGCTCCGCCGCGGCCGTTCTTCATCATCGGGTGGCCGTCGAAGGTCGCGACGACGGACTGCGCGTCACCGGGCATGTTCAGCAGGATCGACGTCATCGACCCCGCGAACTGGGTACCGATGTAGATGCCGGCGATCATGATCATGCCGACCACGGGCTCGTAGGCGAAGGTCAGCGGTAGCAGCAGCGCGGCACCGGCGACCGGCCCGAGACCGGGAAGGATACCGATCAGCGTGCCGGCCAGCGCACCCACGAAGGCCGCCAACAGCAGTTCGGGAGAGAGCGCGAGGTCGAGGCCGTAAAGAAAGCCTTCAATAGTTCCCATGGTTTATGCCTCTTACGAAATGATCATGCCGCTGGGCAGTCGAATCCCCAGGGCCTCAGAGAAGAAGAGGGTCAAGATGATTCCCATGACAACGCCGATAATAATGGATTTCAACCATGAGTCACGGCCGACCACGCGAATGAATGCTGTGGCGAAGAGTGCCGATGCGATGTACTGACCCAGTATCGGGATCAGTACGGCGTAAAAGACGACCACCATGGCTGTGAATATGAGGACGTCTTTGAGATCACGCCCGCGAGGAAAATCGATCTGACCCGATTCCGAGCGTCCCAGTAGTGATTCAATGATCACAATGAGGGAGATGGCTGCCCCGGCGATGCCGATCCATCCGGGGATCATCCCCGGGCCCGGTTGGGACAGCGTTCCGTTGTCGAGCTCTCTTCCCGCCAGGTAGTATCCGACGAAAATGGCCAGGAAGAGGGCTCCGAAGAGAATGCGACCCAATCGTTTCGGGTCGTTCTGCAACCCTTGCGATGATCTTTCTGACGCTTGGCCGGCGTTCTCGGTCTCAGCCATCAGTTATCGCGGTCGTTTCCGAGTTCGATGCCGTGCTCGATGTTGGCCTGGATGTCCTCCAGGTAGGCGTCCAGCTCGTCACCCGTGGCCACGTGGGGAAGTACGCCCTGCCCGCGGGCCCACTCGGACCACTCGTCGCTCATGATGATGGTGTCGGAGGCATCACGCAGGGCCGACTCGACGTCCTCCTCCAGGCCGGCCGGGGCCATGGTCATGTAGTCCGAAGTGAAGGGGATGTCGTATCCGGCCTCGTTGAATTGGACCGCGTCGGGGAGGAAGTCGCTGTAGTCCTCCGGGCCGCTGTAGGCGATCGCCCGAAGGTCACCCGACTCGACCAGCCCCAACTGCCCGGAGGCGTTTCCTACCACGGCGTCCAGGCGTCCGCTCATGACTTCCAGAGCCGCTTCCCCGGTACCACCGGCGGTGGTGACCAGTGATACCTCGATGCCTGCCAGCTCTTCGAGGTAATAGATAACGAAAGCCGGGTTGCCCATGCCGGCGGGGGTGCTGATCTGGATCTCCCCCGGATTCCGTTCGGCGGCCTCGACCAGGTCGTCCAACGTCTCGTAGTCGGAATCCGGGGAGACGAACAACCCGTAGGGTGTGCCGGACATCTTGGCCAGGGGCGTGAAGTCCGTTGGTGTTTCGTACTGGGCCTCACCGGTGACCAGGGGCTGGGCGACGAATCCTCCGGAGGTACCGAGCCCCAGGGTGTAGCCGTCGGCCTCGGCACCGGCCAGTTGGGTGATGCCGACCGCCTCGTCTCCGCCGGGCACGTTGATGACGTTTCCACTGGCGTCGAGTTCCGACTCCAGCATCTGGACGAACTGGCGGCCGACGGGGTCGGCTCCGCCACCCGGGTTGTAGGGCACGATGTATTGGATGGAGTCCGAGGGGTAAGCGCCGCCGTTGTCGCTACAGCCCGCAAGAATGAGAGGGGCGATCGCCGCAGCGGCCACCAGCATGCGGTGATTCCGCTTGCTTGTTCGATTGACTGCGGGTCGCGATGAGGGGGAGCGCATGATTCTCTCTTTCGGGATTTTGGGCATAGTGATAAGGCGGAGTTCCGTGACGGAGGATCCACGTTCGGGAAGCGTTGAGTAACGTGAGATCTGCGTCACATTATCATGGAATGACCGGTTGTAGCACCACTTGTCGGATAAAATGAACCCGGCCGGGACAAGCTCTATGAGCGCTGCGCCCGAGGGCTTATGTATAACCATTCGATTTCGATATGCGGCGGATGGAACGTTGTCGGGCCGGGCGGTTCGGCGCGTGAACGGGTGGGGATCGGCTGTCGGGCCCCAGGCGCCGGAGCCGTCCGATGTTCGCCCTCTTCCATCGTTTTCACCATGTCGTCTGTCGGGGAAGACGCAGGCGTGGTCGAGCTTCACCACGGGAGGAGCCGGGGACGGCTCAGCCGAGCGGTTGGGTGTCATCGTCTTTTCCGGACGTGAGACCGGTATTCCGCTGAACCCCCCCCGGTGCGCTTCGACCTTCGGGGTGTTCTCAAGCCGGGGACTCGATCGCTTTGAGTTGTGTCAGGGGCGGCCGGGTCGGAGGGGCCCGATGGCGCGTTCACCGTGCATCGACGGCCGGCACGGGTTCACCGCTGCCGGAACGCGGCCTCGATGTGGTCGCGCATGGTGTCGGCGGCCTCCTCGGCCCGGTGCGCCCTGATGTGGTCGACCATCCGCGTGTGTTCATCGAGCGACGTGCTCCAGCGCTGGTCCGTGCGCAGCGTCGTGGGGGAGATGGACATCGACTGCACTCCGTGCTTCTGGTTCGCCTCGATGAGGAACGGGTTACCGCTGGCCTGCCAGATGATCAAGTGGAACCTGTAGTTCAGTTCCCTGCGCAGGGTGGCGGAAGGGTCCGTCAACTCGGACTGCTCAGCGAGGCTGGCCTCCAGCTGGATCACCGCGTTCTCGCTCCTGCGCATCGCGGCGAGTCGACAGGCCTCCGACTCCAGGATCTTGCGCATCTCGTAGAGCTGGCCCATCTTCTCGCCGTCCCACACGGTCACCCGGGTCCTGCGGCCCAACCGTTCGGCCAACCCGTCCACGAGCAGCCGCGCCACGGCCTCCCGGACCGGGGTTCGCGAGGTGCCGACGAGGTCGGCCACGGCGCGTTCGTTGAGGTCGTATCCCTGTTCGAGAGACCCGTCGAGGATGCGGGCGCGAAGCCGCTGGTAGACGCTTTCGACCTGGGTGCTGCCCGTCATGACGCGGCCGACCGACCCGCGATCCGGCCGAAGACGATGCCCGCGGCCAGCCCGGAACCGCCCGGGTAGTTCTCGCTGAACAGGCCGCCCAGGGCCTCCCCGCAGGCGTAGAGCCCCGGGATGACCGATCCGTCCTCATGGACCACTCGCGCCTGTGAGTCGCCCTTGAGCCCGCCGAAGGTGAAAGTGATGCCGCAGGTGACGGGGTAGGCGTAGAAGGGGCCCTCGGAGATGGGGTTGGCCCAGTTGGACTTGGGCGGTGTGGTGTCGGCCGAACGGCCGTCCTTGACGTTGGGATCGAACTCCACCGAGGTGCGGATCGAGTCGTTGAAGGACCGGACGGTCTCGACGAGTCCGTCCTCGTCGATCCCCGAGAGCCGGGCGAGCTCCTCCAGTGTGTCGGCGATGTGCTCGCCGACGCCGGGGACCTCGTACTCCTGCGGACGGAGCATGGGACGCAGCGGTGCGTCGAAGATCTGCCAGGCGACGGCGCCCGGCTGCATGAGTACTTCCTTGCCGTACTTGGCGTAGGTGAGGTTGCGGAAGTCGGCGCCTTCGTCGAGGAAGCGCTTGCCATCGCGATTGACGATGATGCCCAGTGGGTAGCTCTGGCGGGTCAGCCGGTTGGTGACTTCGTAGTTGGACTCGTTGTCCGTGAAACCCGCGTCCCACTGAGTGGCGTGGCAGGAGCTCCAGTCCCCGCCCTTGGCAGCACCGAGCTTGAGTGCCTCGTTCAGCATGGTGCCGGTGTTGAACGGGGTTCCGCGGGTGATGGCGTGGTGCCACTGCGGACCCATGTGCTCGGTCCGCATCTCCTTGCTCGCTTCGAAGCCGCCGCTTCCCAGGACGGTTGCCTCGGCCTGGACGGTGTGTTCTTCGCCGTCGTGTTCGTAGACCACCCCGGTGACCACGCCGTCGGTTTCGATCAGGCGGAGGGCACGGGCACCGAAGAGGATCTCGATGCCGGATTCCCTGGCTGCGCGGTGGTGATCGCGGACCAGCCCTTGGCCGCCGTCGACGTTTCCGACGTGCAGCCCGCCCCAGAACAGGTAGCCGCCGTCGGGACGCTCATAGGCCTGACGCTCGTACATCAGGCGGTACCGAAGGCCCTTGGAACCGAGCCACCGCATGTCATCGGCGATGTTCGAGACCAGGGTCGAGGTCATCTCGGGATCGTTGCGCCCGCCGGTCACCCGCTCCAGGTCCGCGGCGTATTCCTCCCGGGAGTAGGGCGGCACCTCCGTGTCGCCGTGTCGCTCATCGGGCTCGATGAGGTCCAGGAGACTCTCCAGACCGTCATGGGTGATGCGCGTGGCGCCCGCCGTGAAGTAGCTGTTGCCGCCGGCCTGGTCCTTGGGTGCGGCTTCCAGGACCAGGACTCGCCTGCCGTGTTCCCGGGCCGCGTGAGCCGCGCACATGGCGGCGTTGCCGGCGCCCACAACGAGAACGTCAGTCGTGCTGGTGGACATTTACTCCCCTTTGGTATACCAAGTGCACGAAAGGTATTCCAAGGGTAAAACGCCTGTCAAGGGTTTCGTGCCTGGTTCGCCGGGGTTTCGAAGCGATGAATGATTGAGGTCAAGTGACGGCACAAGCGGACAAATCCGGCTGGGGCCGGGCCTTGGGTGTACTGCGATCGCTGGCCGGGGCAGTGGTGGTGGGTTCGCTCCTCGAACTGATGGGGGTGCCCGCGGGAATGCTGTTGGGCAGCGCCATCGGTGCCGCCCTGGCCAACCACGAGTGGTCATCGCGGCTGCGGTCGACCGCCTTCCCTCGACCGCTGAGGCATGTCGGGCTGCTCCTGGTCGGTCTGGTCAGCGGTGTTTTGCTCACCATGGACTCCCTGGCGAGCACGGCTTCCGTCGCCATCCCGGTGATCGCCGCCTATCTCGGGCTCGTCCTGGTGAACCTCCTGGTCATCGCCCTGCTGATGGCCCGCTACGACGTCGACCCGGCCACCGCTGTCCTGGCCGTCACGCCGGGCGGTCTGGCCGAGGTCACTTCACTGGCCATCGACAAAGGAGCTGAGATGGACGTGGTGATGACCGTGCACGCGGTCCGGCTGTTGACCATCGTGTTCGTGTTCCTGCCCGTGGTGTTGGCGGTGGTGGGTTCATGACACCGCTACCCCTGCTCGCGGTCATGGCGGGTTCCCTGGGCGCCGCCCTCGTCTTCCGATGGGTCCGCATGCCGCTGTGGCCCCTCACAGGAGGTCTGGTGGGAGCGGCCGCGGTGAACCTCGGCTTCGGCCTCGCCGCGGAGGTGCCCGTCGTGATCTCCCTGACCGGACAGTTGTTGATCGGCACGGCCATCGGTTCCACCATCGGACCGGAGGTGTTCCGGCGGTTCCTACGGATCCTCGGCCCCGGAACGCTCGCGGTGACGGTCGTGTTGGGCGCTGGGCTTCTCTTCGGGTGGTTGTTCGCCGCTACGGGGCTCATGGACCCCGCTGAGTCGATGCTGGCGCTGGTGCCCGGTGGTGTGGGGGAGATGGTGGCCGCGGCGATCGCCCTCGACCTCGACAGCGCCCAGGTGGTCGGTGTGCAGGTCGTGCGCATCCTGACCGTGTTGCTGAGCCTGCCGCTGGTCTTCTGGGTGAGCGAGTGGATTCACCGCCGCTGGATAGCCGGACCGGACGACTCCGCCCGGTAGCGGAATCGGTCATCCGACCCACTCCGCGGTGGCTCCCGGCCGGCTCGTGGCGTACCACTCGGGCCGCTCGGGGCTGCCCCGCGAGGCCCTGGCGGTGTGGCCATGGAAGCTCGGGTTCAGTACGAGGGGCGATGGCTGGGTGGCCGCCCGCCTGGGGCGGGCACGAAAAAGGCCCTGCTGAGCAGGGCCTTCCTTTGTGTCCGAGGGGGGACTTGAACCCCCACAGCCTTAACGGCCACTAGCACCTCAAGCTAGCGCGTCTACCTATTCCGCCACCCGGACCGGGCTGTTCGGTCTGTGTCGCTCCGAACAGGTTTAACCATAGCAAAGGTCTGGGGGAGTCCGAACCAGTTTTCCGGCGGGGGGTCATCGTGACAGGCTCTAGGCCAAAAGGTGCGTCCTGAGATGGGAGAACCAGATGGTGGAACCGGGCAGGGAACCGAGCGCGGGCGAGGTCGAGGTCGTCGACCTGTGCCGTGAGCTCATCGAGTTCGACACCTCCAACTACGGTGACCACTCCGGGCCGGGGGAGCGCAAGGCCGCGGAGTACGTGGCGGCCAAGCTCGACGAGGTCGGGGTGGAGTCGCGGATCTACGAGAAGCACCCCGGGCGCAGCAACGTGGTGGCCCGGATCGCCGGTGAGGACTCCTCGCGTCCGCCGCTGCTCATCCACGGCCACCTGGACGTCGTCCCGGCCGCCCCCGAGGACTGGACCCACCACCCCTTCGCCGGTGAGGTCGCGGACGGGTGCGTGTGGGGTCGCGGCGCCGTCGACATGAAGAACATGAACGCGATGGTGCTGGCGATGCTGCGTCAGCGGCTGCGGGAGGGGCGCAGGCCCCCGCGTGACATCGTGCTGGCCTTCCTCGCGGACGAGGAGGCGGGCGGCACCTGGGGTGCCCAGTACCTGGTGGACGAGCACCCCGAACTGTTCGCGGACTGCGACTCCGCGATCAGCGAGGTGGGCGGCTTCTCCTTCACGGTCAACGAGAACCGGCGCCTCTACCTGGTGGAGACGGCGGAGAAGGGCATCGCGTGGATGAAGCTGACCGCGCGCGGCACCGCCGGGCACGGTTCGATGACCAACCGGGACAACGCCGTCACCGAGCTGGCGGCGGCCGTCGCCAGGCTCGGACAGCACGAGTTCCCCGTGCAGCTCACCCCGACGGTGCGGACCTTCCTGGAGGAGATCTGCGAGGAGTTCGGGATTCCCTTCGACGAGAGGGACGTGGACGCCACGGTGGCCCGGCTGGGCCCCATCGCCAAGATGATCGGCGCCACCCTGCGCAACACCCTCAACCCGACGGTGCTCGGCGGCGGATACAAGGCCAACGTCATCCCGGGTGAGGCCACCGCCCAGGTGGACGGGCGCTTCCTGCCCGGGACCGAGGACGAGTACTTCGCGAAGGTCGACGAACTGCTCGGCCCGAAGGTCAGCCGCGACTTCATCCACCACCTGCCCGCGGTGGAGACCTCCTTCGACGGCGGCCTGGTGAACGCCATGTCGGAGTCCCTGCTGGCCGAGGACCCGGGCGCCAAGGCCGTGCCCTACTGCCTGTCGGGCGGCACGGACGCCAAGAGCTTCTCCCGCCTGGGCGTGCGCAACTACGGCTTCGCCCCGCTGAAGCTCCCGCCGGAGCTCGACTTCGCGGGCATGTTCCACGGGGTCGACGAGCGCGTCCCCGTGGACGGTCTCCAGTTCGGTGTGCGGGTGCTGGACCGGTTCGTCGGCATGAGCTGACCGGCTATTTCCCCCATAGGGGGACGGGCCGGGTGGACCGCGTCGGGAAGTTCTCGGCGCGGTTCTTTTTTTCGCCCATGGTCACTCACGGTGATGCTAGTGTTGCTTTCAGTTCAGCGAGGCCTCTGTTTTTCGGGGCTTCGCGGTGCGACCGTCTGCGGCGTCGCCGCACGGGACCGTCCAGCAGTAACGACACGAAGGGGCATCCCATGGTGCTCGCGAGCCGAGGGTGGCTGGTTTCCTCCAGTCGCGCTGCTCGCAATGCCCGTGGTGCCTACGCTCGGTTGCTGCTCCTGTCCGGCATCGTCGCCGTCGCCTGGCTGGCCGGGGGAGTGGGTGTCGCGAACAGCGAGACCGCTTCCCAGTCCGGCGGGCTCGGCGGGGGCGTCCTGGGCGTCGGCGAGATCACTGACCGCACCGGTCAGGCCGCCGAGGAGCTCCGGGACTCCGGACTCTCCGACACCGCCAGCCGGGCCGCCTCGTCCACCGAGGCCCTCGCTGGCAGCGTCGTTCCGCAGGCGTCCTCCCTTCCGGGGAACGCACTCCGGGAGACGGGCGCGGCGCTGGAGGAGAGTTCCGTCGGCGCGGTCGTCCACGAAACCGGGCAGGCCGTCGACGACACCGCGCGAGGGGCCACCGGCCTCGTCGCCGGGGTCGCGCGTACCAGCCAGGGTGTCGTCGGTTCCACGGACGAGTCGCTTCGCGAGTCCGCACTGGTCGACAGTGTGGCCACGAGCCTGAACGAAACGGTCGGTCGGAGCGGTATCGACTCCGTGACCGAATCCGGTGGTCCCCTCGGACTGCCGATCCTGGGCTCCGAGGAGGAGCCCGCCGTCTCCGCGCCCACCGCCGAGCGTTCCGACGCCGAGGAGCGGGAACGCGCGGAGCGTGAGCGTGAGGAGCGGGTGGCCCGCGTCAAGGACGAGGTCGCCGCCCACGTCGCCCAGACCTCGTGGCGTGTGGCCAACGAGGTCGCGGAGAACGCCGGTGACACGGCCTCCGACGACGACTCCGCCGAGCGCATCCGCCTCATCGGCGGTGGCTCGCACCACCAGGTCGGGCCGGACACCACCGGTGCCTCCGCCCCGTCCTTCCCGGCACCCGGTGCCGCTGGTTTCCTCATGGCCCGCGCCGGTCACATGGCGCTTCGGGCCCAGCGGGTCGCCCTTCCCGGCGACCCCACCCTGGTTGTTCGCGATGCCGCGGACGACCCCTCCTACTCTCCCGACTAGCCGCGCTCCCAGACCGCGGCCGGTCCGTGCGCCCTGCGCACAGCCGCCCTGCCGACTCCCGGTGGGCGTGCTCTCTTCCCAAGGCTCCATAGCCGGGAACTCCGTCCGCGGTCACCACGAGTAGCAGTGAAATCTCCTCGTCGACCAAAGGACAGCCGATGACCCAGTCAACCCACCTCCGCTTCGCCGCCCTCGTGGCGACCGGATTCTTCGTCGCCGCCAGCGGCATCGCCCACGCCGACACCACGACCAGCGGGAACGGGTCGCTCGGCGGAGGCAACCAGCTCGTCGTCGACGGCGACGTTCCGATCAACCTCTGCGGGAACGCCATCGCGGTCCTCGGTATCGCCGGTGCCAACTGCACCGACGGCGACGCCAGCGTGACCGAGGTCGGCAAGCCGAAGAACCCGCACCCCGGCTACGACGGCTACGAGCCCGGCAAGCCCGGCAAGCCCGGAGAGCCCGGCAAGCCCGGTGAGCCCGGAGAGCCCGGCGACCCGGGTGAGCCCGGCAAGCCCGGGGAGCCGGAGGGGGACAAGCACGAGGAGAACCCCGACGAGCAGGACCCCGTCGTGGAGACCCCCGAGGAGCCTGAGGGTGAGCAGGACCGCGAGGAGGAGCAGGAGGGGGACGAGCCGTCTCCGTCCGAGGAGCCCTCGCCCGCCACCCCGGGGACCCCCGAGCAGCCCGCCGACTCCGCCTCGCCCACCGCTCCGCCCGCCGACGAGCAGCGCCTCGCGGTGACGGGCACCGACCAGAGCGGCCTCGCCGCGCTGCTCGCCGCGGCGGTCCTCACGGTCGCCGCGGGCGCGGGCCTCCTGCTCTTCGGCAAGCGCCGCAGGGCCAGGGCCTGACCTGATCAGCTTCCCGGGCCCGCCCCAGGGCCCGGGGGTTGACGCGAGTCCCGTAGCACCGGCCGAGGCCATGTGCTCGGGGTTCACGTCAGCCGCCGCCCAACCAGGGCGGAGCTGATCGACGGGGTGTGGACGTCCGCACGCAGCCAGCGCAGACGGACGCCGCCCACACCCACCAGCCCGGCAGACAACGCACCGCCCAGGTGCGGAGCCCACCGGATGATCCCCGGCGCCTCGGCCGAAGGCCCGCACTCCACCCAGGAGTGTGGAACGGCCTGTGGCCCGCACACGACACCTTCTCATCAACTTGTTCTCTTGAAAGGACTTCCCACATGCGTAAGTGGGCCAGCACCTCCGCGAAGTCCGTGCTCATGGCGGCCGGCTTCGTTGCTCTGGGCACCGGCGTGGCCTTCGCCGACAGCGATGTCGCCACCAGCGGCAACGGCTCGGTTCTCGGCGGCAACCAGGCCGTCGTCGACGCGGACGTCCCCGTCAACCTGACCGGGAACGCCGTGGGCGCCGTCGCCGGTATCGCCGGTGCATCCAGCACGGGCTCCGACGCCAAGGTGATCGACCACCACCACAACGAGGTGCACACCTCGGGCAACGGCTCGATCCTGGGCGGCAACCAGCTGGTCGTCGACGGTGACATCCCCGTCAACGTCACCGGCAACGCGATCGGCGCCGTCGGCGGCGTCGCCGGTGCCTCCAGCACCGGCAGCGACTCCAAGGTCCTCCACCACGGGCACGGTCACAAGCACGGCCACAAGCACGGTGAGCCCGACATCGCCACCTCCGGCAACGGCTCCCTCATCGGCGGCAACCAGATCGTCGGTGACCTGGACGTCCCGGTGAACATCTCCGGCAACGCGATCGGCGCCGTCGGCGGCGTCGCCGGTGCCGCGGCCACGGACGCGGACGCGATCGTCCGTCAGAGCCACGAGGCCCCCCGCGTCGAGCACCAGTCCGCTCCGATCACCGCGACCGACCTGGTCAGCGAGGCCGTGAGCAACGCGCAGATCCTGCCCGACACCTCCGGCATCGACGCGGGCATCCTGCGTCAGTCCGCCCCGGTCCGCGAGCACCAGTCGATCGCCACCTCCGGCAACGGCTCCGTGCTCGGCGGCAACCAGGCCGTCGTGGACCTGGACGTCCCCGTGAACGTCGCGGGCAACGCGATCGGTGCGGTCGGCGGTGTCGCGGGGGCGGCCGCCACTGACAGCGACGCGGTCGTCAAGGAGGCCCAGCGCGACATCGCGACCTCCGGCAACGGCTCCGTGCTCGGCGGCAACCAGCTGGTCGCCGACGCCGACGTCCCGGTGAACGTCGCGGGCAACGCCGTGGCCGCCGTCGCGGGTGTCGCGGGCGCCAGCGCCACCGACGCCGACTCCAAGGTCGTGCACCAGAGCGCGGAGACCGAGCCGCAGTCCTCGGCCCTGAGCAGCGTCCCGGTCGTCGACCGCCTGCCCGAGGTGCCCGTCTCCGAGATGCTGCCCGTCGGCTACGACCTGAGCGAGACCGCCGCGCAGTCGGTGCAGGAGCACGCCCCGGAGCGCGCCTCCGAGCTGCCCAAGGCCTCCGAGATCCCGGCCGTCGACCCGGTCGGTGACCTGCTGGGCGCCGCCGGCATCGGCCTGTAGCTGACAGAACGGGTTCCAGGATCCGTGCGGCGGACGCCTCCGGGCGTCCCTCCGGACGCGGTCCGCAGGACCTGAGTGGGGGGTGTGCCCGTTCACGGCCACCCGCCGGACCAGGGGAGTGCGGCCTCCCGTTCCGTTATGGAACGCGGTGGACTGCGGGAAGCCGGAACTCCCCGGGCACGGCGGCGGCGGTGGGTCGGGACAGTGTCCCCGCGACCGGCACCGAGTGAGGTGCCGTGCACGTCCGAAGTGAAGTGGTGGTGAGTCGCCTCCGCGCTCCCGTTCCGTTATGGAACGCGGTGGACTGCGGGAGGGTGGGGGTGACGACCGCCGAGCTCAGGACGTGAGCCGAGTCCTCCCGGGAATATCCGGGAGGACTCGCCGCATTCTGGAGGCGGAGACACCCTGACACCCCGAAGTGTGATGCAAGTCACTTTCTCGGGGTGTTCCAGGTGCTCTCCCGAGCAGGAAAAGGTTCGGGGGAGAGCGGCGCCACGGCCGGTAGCGCAGGTTACGGGCCGGTACCGGCTCGGGTTGCGCTTATTCTGCGGGTGCCGGTGGGAGAGGGCCCGACGTCCGTGGAGGGTGAGCCCCCAATGAGGGGCCAGGCCCGCTCACCGACGGGGGAGAGCCCGTAGTTCGGTTACTGTCGGTTCCCACGGGACCCGAAGGACCGCGGCCGACAGAACACGTAAGGCTAGACGTAGGGGAAACAGCGTGCCACCCACGAAGGGCAGCGCCGGCAAGAACGGCTCGAAGGACAACGCAAGCCAGGGGGCGGGTACCGCCCTCGTCATCGTCGAGTCACCAGCCAAGGCGAAGACCATCGCCGGGTACCTGGGGCGCGGCTACGTCGTCGAGTCCAGCATCGGTCACATCCGTGACCTGCCCACCAAGGCCGCGGAGATCCCCACCAAGTACCGGGGGCAGCCCTGGGCGCGGCTCGGTGTGGACGTGGACAGCGACTTCGAACCGCTCTATGTCGTCAACTCCGACAAGAAGGCGCACGTCAAGAAGCTCAAGGAGCTGATGGCGGACGCCGACGAGCTCCTGCTGGCCACAGATGAGGACCGCGAGGGTGAGGCCATCGCCTGGCACCTGCGCGAGGAACTCAATCCCAAGATCCCCGTCCGCCGGATGGTCTTCAACGAGATCACCAAGGACGCCATCCAGCACGCCGCGAACAACACGCGCGACCTGAACACCCGCCTGGTCAGCGCTCAGGAGACACGCCGCATCCTCGACCGCCTCTACGGCTACGAGGTCTCCCCCGTGCTGTGGAAGAAGGTCATGCCGAAGCTCTCGGCTGGCCGCGTGCAGTCCGTCGCGACCCGTCTGGTGGTCGAGCGCGAACGCGAGCGCATGGCGTTCACCTCCGCCGAGTACTGGGACCTCAAGGCGCTCTTCGACGCAACTGAGGCCGGGGTCCCCGACGGTCCCGCCACGTTCCCGGCGACGCTCTCCTCCGTGGACGGCAAGCGGATCGCCTCGGGGCGTGACTTCACCCCCCAGGGCACCATCCGCTCCGACCGCGACGTGCGCCAGATGGACGAGGCCACGGCCCGCGGCCTGGCCGAGCGCCTGGCCGGGGCCGGTTTCGCGGTGAAGTCGGTGGAGCGCAAGCCCTACCGCCGCTCGCCGTACGCGCCCTTCCGTACGACCACCCTCCAGCAGGAGGCCTCCCGCAAGCTCAACCTGTCCGCGAAGCAGACCATGCAGGTCGCCCAGCGGCTGTACGAGAACGGGTACATCACCTACATGCGTACCGACAGCACCACGCTGTCGGACAGCGCGATCAACGCCGCCCGCAACCAGGTGCGGCGCCTGTACGGCGGCGACTACCTGCCGGACAAGCCGCGCGTGTACGCCAAGAAGGTCAAGAACGCGCAGGAGGCCCACGAGGCCATCCGCCCCGCCGGTGAAACCTTCCGGACCCCGAACGAGACCCCGCTGTCCGGACCCGAGCTGCGCCTGTACGACCTCATCTGGAAGCGCACCGTCGCCTCCCAGATGAAGGACGCGGTCGGCGAGTCCGTGTCCGTGCGGATCGAGGGGACCTCCTCCAACGGCGAGGTCGCCGAGTTCTCCGCCAGCGGCAAGGTCATCACCTTCCACGGCTTCCTGAAGGCCTACGTGGAGGGCTCCGACGACCCGGCCGCCGACCTCGACGACCGTGAGCGCCGCCTGCCCGCGATGTCCGAGGACGACCCGGTCAAGGCGCAGAGCCTGGAGGCCGAGGGGCACAGCACCCGGCCGCCCGCGCGCTACACCGAGGCGACCCTGGTCAAGGAGCTGGAGGAGCGGGAGATCGGCCGCCCCTCCACCTACGCCTCGATCATCGGCACCATCCTGGACCGCGGCTACGTGTTCAAGAAGGGCACGGCGCTCGTGCCGTCCTTCCTGGCCTTCGCCGTGGTGCAGCTGCTGGAGCGCCACTTCGGGAACCTGGTGGACTACGAGTTCACCGCCCGCCTGGAGGACAGCCTCGACGACATCGCCCGGGGCGAGGCCGAGAGCCTGCCGTGGCTGCGACGGTTCTACTTCGGTGGCGAGGACGCCCAGGGCAACCAGGAGACGGGGCTCAAGGAGCTGGTGGGCGACCACCTCTCCGACATCGACCCCAAGGAGGTCAGCTCCCTCCCGCTGCCCGGCACCGACATCGTGCTGCGGGTGGGGCGTTACGGCCCCTACCTGGACCGCGAGGGCGTCCGCGTGAACGTCCCGGAGGACCTGGCCCCCGACGAGCTGACCGAGGAGAAGGCCGAGGAGCTCTTCGCCCAGCCCAGCGGGGACCGCGAGCTCGGCACGGACCCGGAGACCGGCCGCATGATCGTGGCCAAGTCGGGGCGGTACGGTCCCTACGTCACCGAGGTCATCCCGGAGCCGGAGGAGCCCGAGGGCGAGACCAAGCCCAAGGCGAAGAAGGCCGCCAAGGTGAAGCCGCGCACGAGCTCGCTGCTCAAGGACATGGACCTGGACACGGTCACCCTGGAGGACGCGCTGCGCCTGCTGTCCCTGCCCCGCGTGGTGGGACAGCTCGACGGCGAGGACGTCACCGCCCAGAACGGCCGCTTCGGCCCGTACCTGAAGAAGGGCACCGACAGCCGCTCCCTGGAGACCGAGGAACAGATGTTCACGGTCACCCTGGAGGAGGCCCAGGCGATCTTCGCCCAGCCCAAGCAGCGCGGTCGCCGGGCGGCGGCCCCGCCCCTGCGCGAGCTCGGTGAGGACCCGGAGTCGGGCGCCAAGATGGTGATCAAGGACGGCCGGTTCGGTCCCTACGTCACCGACGGGGAGAGCAACGCCTCCCTGCGCAAGGGGGACGAGGTCGAGTCGATCACCGACGAGCGCGCCGCCGAACTGCTGGCCGAGCGTCGGGCCAAGGCCCCCGCCAAGAAGAAGGCCCCGGCGAAGAAGCCCGCCGCGAAGAAGACCCCGGCGAAGAAGCCCGCGGCGAAGAAGACCGCGACCACCACGGTCAAGAAGGCGGCGGCGAAGAAGCCCGCGGCCAAGAAGACCGGCGAGCCGAAGACGACGGCGAAGAGGACCACCGACGAGTCCTGACCGCCCCGATCGCGCGCCCGGGTGCACCCTCACGGGGGAGGCCCGGGCGCGCGGTTCTCCGGCTGCACGGTTCCCTGGGGCGTGTGTGGCCCCGGAGGAGACGTGACGGATACGCGACGCGGGACCCTGTTCGGGGATGATCTTCCGTACTACGCTGTGCGGGACGGATTGGGACACGAAAACGTGTGTGAACCCCGAACGTTCCCCCCGAATTACCTGGACAGGCGAGCACGCCTGTCAGTTCCTATCCCCCTCATCGATAATCTTGAGCGCTATGAGCAGATCTGCACCCCTGGGAGCGCCGGCCGAGGCGCAGAACGTCCTCGCGATAACACCCTTCAGAAGGCTGTGGATCTCGCTTTCACTCTCCAGCCTGGGTGACTGGCTGAGCCTGCTGGCGTTGGTGTCCCTCGCGGCCATCTTCACCGCGGACGGCTCCCCCCTTGTCCAGTACCTCGCCGTCAGCGGCGTCGTCGCCATCAAACTCGCCCCCGCGGTCCTGCTCAGCCCCCTTGTCGGGGCCGTCGCGGACCGTCTGGACCGGCGGTGGACGATGGTCGGCGGCGACGTCCTGCGGGGCCTCCTCTATGTGTCGATCCCCGTGGTCGGCCTGCTGTCCTCCGGTTTCACGTTGCAGTGGCTGCTGATCGCCAGCCTGCTCGCGGAGATCGTCGCCCTCCTGTGGACCCCGGCACGGGACGCCACCATCCCGACCCTCGTCCCCAAGCGGATGCTCGGTCAGGCCAACAAGCTGACCCTTCTGGCGACCTACGGCGCCGCCCCCGTCGCGGCCCTGCTGTTCGCGGTTCTGGCCTCGGTCAGCAACCTGCTGGGCGCGCTCGTGCCGTCCATGGCCAACCCCGAGGCGGACGTCGCCCTCTACCTGAACGCCCTCACGTTCTTCGTCGCCGCGATCGTCGTCGCGGGGCTGCCGCTGCCCAAGCACGCGGTGTCCAAGGCGTCGCTGAGCCCCAACCGCGACGCGAACGTCCTGCACGCGGTCTTCTCCGGCCGCGCCGCGGTCGGCGGCGGTTCGCTCGTGCGGGGCGTGGTCGTCGGGCTGGCCGTCACGGCCGCCGCTGGCGGTCTGGTGATCGGTGTGGGCCGGGCGCACGTGGAGAACCTCGGCGCGGGCAACGCCGGTTTCGGTGTCCTGGTCGCCGCGCTCTTCCTGGGCCTGGGACTGGGGATCGTCTCCGGTCCGCGCGTCCTCAAGCAGTTCAGCAGGCGCCGCCTGCTCGGGCTGGCCGTCGTCCTGGCGGCCCTGGCCCTGCTCTTCACCGGGGCCATCGGCGACATGGTGCTCTCCGCCGTCCTGGCGCTGGTCCTCGGAACGGGCGCCGGTCTGGCGTGGGTGACCGGAACGTCCCTGGTCGGCGTGGAGGTCGAGGAGGAGCAGCGGGGCGCCGCGTTCGCCCTCCTGCACGGCACGGGCAGGCTGGCCCTGCTCGCGGGCGCCGTCCTGGCCCCGCTGGTCGCCGGTTTCGCCGGGGACCACGTGATCCCGCTCGGCGGCCCGCTCAGCTACGACCTGCACGGCAGCGGTCTGGTCCTGATGGCGGGGGGCCTGCTCGCCGTCGTCGGGGCGATCGTCGCCCACCAGCAGGTCAACCGGGACGACCCGGAGGCCGGGCCCGGTCTGCTCCCCGAACTCTTCGCGGCCCTGCGCGGGATCACGCCCACCGCCGACCAGGAGGAGGACGCACGGATCACCGGCGCCTTCATCGTCCTGGAGGGCGGCGAGGGCGCGGGCAAGTCCACCCAGGTGCGTGAGCTGACGGTGTGGCTGCGCGACCAGGGCTTCGAGGTGGTGGGCACCCGTCAGCCGGGCGCCACCAAGCTCGGCATGCGCCTGCGCGGCATCCTGCTCGACCGCGAGAACTCGCACATCACCAACCGCGCCGAGGTCCTGCTCTACGCGGCCGACAAGGCCGACCACGTGGAGCAGGAGATTCTGCCCGCGCTGCGCCGGGGCGCCGTGGTGATCAGCGACCGCTACGTGGACTCGCTGCTCGCCTACCAGGGCGCCGGGCGCGACCTGGAGGTCGACGAGGTCGGCCGGATCAGCTCGTGGGCCACCCAGGACCTGGTCCCGGACCTGACGGTGCTGCTGGACGTGCGTCCCGAGGACGGGCTGTCGCGGCTGGGCGGGCCGGCCGACCGCATCGAGTCGGAGTCGGTGGAGTTCCACGCGCGGGTCCGCAAGGGCTTCCGTGAGCTGGCCGAGCAGGACCCGGACCGCTACCTGGTGCTCGACGCCCGTGAGCCGCAGGAGAAGATCACCCGGGAGATCCAGCGCCGGATGCGTCCGCTGCTGCCCGACCCGATCGACTCCAGCTCCGAGGCGGTCACGGGCATGATCCCGGTGATCCGTCCCGAGTAGGACCGGTTCGCGAGTGTGGGGCCCCTTCCCTGGTGGGAGGGGCCCCTTCGCTGTCCGGGGCCACCTGGCGCGGGGCGGGTGCCGCCCCGGGACTCAGGTGAACGTGTACCGGGTCTGGCTGAACACGGGTGCCTTGCCGAAGGCGAAGGCCTTCACCGGGGTGACCCGGACGACCAGGACCCCGGAACCGCGCACCGCGTCGGGGAGCCCGAACCAGGTGCCGCCCTCGGCGGTGACGGCGGGACCGTACTTCTCCTCGTAGGCGCTGGCGATCCGGTCCAACGCGGCCGGGTCGTCCACGGGTGCGCCGGTGCCCTCGACGACCACGTCCGGGCCGCCCTCCAGCGCGTTGTCACCCGTGCTCATGGCGCAGTGCGGGTTCGCGGACAGGTTGAGGGCCTTGCGTTCCTCCCTTCCGGTGCAAAAGCACGCGGTGCCGTCCACCCACACGCCCAGCAGGGGGGTCGCGTGGGGGCGGCCGTCGGGGCGCACGGTCGTCACCCAGTACAGGGGTGCCTCGGCCATGACGGCGCTGGTCCGTTCCCAGGGGATCGGTTCGGCGCCGGGGTTGCCGAACTCCGGGCAGGCCTCGACCAGGGGCGCGGGTGCGGGTGCGTTCACGTTGACCACCTTCTTCCTCTCACGAGGACAGACTCGCTGAGCGAGACGAACTCATCGGTGCGCCTCGCCGGTGGGGACGCGCCGGTGCGCCTCGCCGCTGGGGAGGGCCTGTGGAAAACGGTCCCGGTGTCGGCGGGGGCTCCTATTCTGGAACCAGACATTCCATGTGCTCCGGGGGGCAAGCTTGACGGTCTTCGACGACCTCGTCGGCCAGGAGGCGGCGAGCGCGCAGCTGGGGCGTGCCGTGGCGGGCGCGGCCGACCTCCTCGCCGGGGGGCGCGGCGCCGGGATGACCCACGCCTGGCTGTTCACCGGCCCGCCCGGGTCCGGTCGGGAGGAGGCGGCGCGCGCCTTCGCCGCCGCCCTCCAGTGCCGGGCCGGGGGGTGCGGACACTGCGACTCCTGCCACCAGGTGCTGGCCGGAACCCACCCGGACGTGCTGTACGTGCAGCCCAGCGGCCTGAGCTTCGGTGTGGCCGCCACCCGTAACCTCGTGCTCCGTGCCGGGTCCAAGCCCTCCGGCGGGAACTTCCGGATCGTGCTCTTCGAGGACGCCGACCGCGCCACCGAGGCCGCCTCCAACGCGCTCCTCAAGGCCGTGGAGGAACCCTCACCGCGCACGGTCTGGCTGCTGTGCACGCCCACCCCGGACGACCTCCTCATCACCATCCGCTCCCGCTGCCGACTGGTCACCCTGGCCACCCCCGGCACCGGTCAGATCGTGGACGCCCTCGTCCAGCGCGACGGGGTGGACAGGACCGCCGCCGAGGCGGCCGCCAGGGCCGCGGCCGGCAGGGTCGACCGGGCCCGGCAACTGGCCACCGACCCGGAGGCGCGGCGCAGACGGGAGGAGGTCCTGTCCGTCCCAGCCGGACTCGACGGGCTCGGGGCCTGCGTCACCGCGGCCGCGCGCCTGTTCGAGATCGCGGAGGAGGAGTCCAAGGCGCTCACCACGGCCCTGAACGAGAAGGAGAAGGACGAGCTCAAGGCGGCCTTCGGCGAGGGTTCCACCGGCAAGGGCGTG
The DNA here is from genome assembly GCF_018070675.1 of Nocardiopsis sp. B62. NCBI lineage: Bacteria > Bacillati > Actinomycetota > Actinomycetes > Streptosporangiales > Nocardiopsidaceae > Nocardiopsis > Nocardiopsis sp. B62. The sequence goes on from NZ_JAGPXK010000002.1 coordinate 218,394, forward strand.
GCCAAGGCCGTCCGTGGCGCGGCGGGGGCGCTCAAGGACCTCGACGAGCGGCAGAAGCGCAGAGCCACCCGGATCAAACGGGACTCCTACGACCGGGCGCTGCTCGACCTGGCCGCCTTCTACCGGGACGTGCTCGCCCTCCAGTTGGGCGCGTCGGTGGAGCTGTCCACGGCCGAGCGCTCCGGGGACCTGGAACGGATCGCCCGTTCCGGCACCCCCGAGTCCACGCTGCGCAGAATCGACGCGATCATGACCTGCCGTGGACGGATCGCGGCCAACGTGCACCCGCAGATCGCCATGGAGGCCATGACCTCCGCGCTCCTGGCGGGATAGGACCCGGGGCGCGGGCGGCCACGGCGAACGGGAGAATGGTCCGGTCACGCGTCGGCGCGGCCGGGCACGGACGGGCGTCGTCCGGAGCCGCGTTCCCACGGGCGTGGCCACGGATTCGAGTGAAGGCGGTTACGGGTGGGCACGAGGTATCGGGGTCCGTTGGCGGCGCTGCTCGCCGGGACTGTGCTGGTCTCCGGCTGCACGAGCGGTGGTGACGAGGACGCGACCGGCGACGACAACGCCGCCCGGGTGGAGGTCACCGAGCAGGAACTGGCCTGGGAGGAGTGCGAGACCGGCCTGCCCGACAGCGAGTGCGCCGTCTTCGAGGTGCCGCTGGACTACGACGAACCCGGCGGCGAACGGATCGAGATCGCCGTGAAGCGGCTCCCCGCCACCGGCGACGAGGTCGTCGGATCGCTGCTGGTCAACCCCGGCGGTCCCGGCGGCTCCGGTCACGACTTCGTGGACCACGCCCCCTACACCGTCAGCGAGCCGGTCCGCGAGAGCTTTGACGTGGTCGGGTTCGACCCGCGCGGCGTGGGCCGCAGCACCCCGCTCACCTGCCTGGACGCCGAGGGGATCGACGCGTTCCTGGGCACGGATTACGGCGACGGCGAGGGGGCGGACGACCTCGCCGATCTCGGCCCCGAGGGACTGGCCGAGATCGAGGCCAACAGCCGGGCGTTCGTCGAGGCCTGTGAGGAGAACGACCCCGAGCTCATGCGCAACATCGGCACCGCCGACGTGGCCCGCGACATGGACGTGCTGCGCGGCCTGCTCGGGGACGAGGAACTCACCTACCTCGGCGCCTCCTACGGGACCCACATCGGTGCGCAGTACGCCGAGCAGTTCCCGGATCGGGTGCGGGCACTCGTGCTCGACGGCGCGGTCGACCCGAGCCAGGACCAGCTGAGTGTGAGCGTGGAGCAGGCCACCGGGTTCGAGACGGCGCTGCGCTCCTTCGTCGAGGACTGCCTCACCAGACCCGACTGCCCGTTGGGCGCCCGGGGAAGCGGCGTCGACGAGGGCATCGCCGCGCTGGACACCTTCCTGGAGGGCGCCGCGGACCAGCCCCTGACCAACTCCACGGGCGACGGCCGTGAGGTCAACCGTGCCCGCGCCGAACTCGGCGTGCTCGCCGCCCTGTACACGGAGAACTGGTGGCCGCGCGTGCGCGAGGCGCTCACCGACGCGATGGAGGAGGGCGACGGCACCGGCCTGCTGCTGCTCGGTGACGACCTCTACGGGCGCGGCGACCTGGCCGAGTACGAGAACTCCACCGCCGCCCTCACCGCGGTGAACTGCTCGGACTCGGTCGCCCCACGGGAGGTGGAGGCCTACGCGGAGGCGGCGGCCGAAGCGGCCGAGGAATCGCCGATGTTCGGCCCGATGCTGGCCTGGGGTGCGCTGACCTGCGCGTTCTGGCCGGAAGAGGCGGTCGCTCCGCTCGGGGAGCTCAACGCCGTCGGCGCCGACCCGATCATGGTGGTGGGCACCACACGTGACTCCGCGACCCCCTACGCCTGGTCCGAGGCGCTCGCCGCCCAACTGGAGTCGGGCTTCCTGGTGACCCGCGACGGCGACGGCCACACCGGTTACCGGATGGGTGACGCCTGCGTGGACACGGTCGTCGACGAGTACCTGCTGGAGCTGACCGTGCCCGAGGACGGGCTGGTCTGCGCCAGCCACCTCGAGGCCGGATAGCAGGGGCCGGTTCGCGCCACTCGGCGGAGGCGCTAGACTGGCTTCTGCTTCGCCACGCGCACCGCGTGGCGATGTGCCGCCTTAGCTCAGTCGGCAGAGCGATTCACTCGTAATGAATAGGTCATCGGTTCGATTCCGATAGGCGGCTCCAGCCAGAACGCCACCCCACACCGGGGTGGCGTTTCGCGTTGGAGGCCAACCGGTTGGCCAAAAGGGTCCAGGGGCCTACTCGGCGAACAGGCCGCCCATGACGTCGCCCCCTCCGCGATCACCGGACGCAGCTCCCTCCGGTGGACCCGTGATGTCGCGCGCTACGTTCGTCCGCCCCTGTATGCAGGCAGACCCTCGACGTCCACCGCCCGGGTCCACAGCCAGCCCCCGCGTGCCCCGTCCCCTCGTTGGGCTCGGTGACCTCGGAACGTACGGAGGACGCGGTCGTGGCCGAGGAGGGGTCGGTCTGGAGGCCGACGTGACCAGGGACGGCCGCCGTGTCGGGCTGGTGTCGCCGCGCCACGACCCTTGGAATCTTTGCGATCCGGGAGGCCGGAACGTGCTCACGGGCGCACGCGCCCGTCCGGACGCCGTGGTCGAGACCTGCGACGTGACCCTTCAGGAGAACGGCGGCGGGGGGCCGGGAGTACGTTCCCTCACCGAAGAGGTGACCCGGGAGTACGTCCGATCGGGCGGGGTCGGCTGAGCTGGGGTTCGGGGGTTTCTGACCGACCCTGGCCACAGGTCTGTGCGTCGTCCCGGGTTCCCGGCCTCCCAGGTGGATACGGTACCTATCGCAGACCCTCCGGCGCGGCGCCGGGGCCGATACCCCCATGGGAGTCGATGGATGATCACGGTCCGCGTCTCGAAGACAGATCCCGCCGCCACTTCCTCACTCGGGAAGGCGGTCCGGGAACACCGTTACGCCGGGGCGGACCTGCACCTGCGCGTCGCACCGGGTGAGTACGTGGAGCCGTTGGTGATCGGCGTGCGGGGACGGGTGGTCGTGACACCCGAGGAGGGTGCCGGGACCGTGACGGTGGTCGCCACCGGCGAGACCAACGTGTTCAACGTGCACGAGGGCGGCAGCCTGGAGCTCCACGGGATCTCCGTGCGGAGCACCTCGGAGGAGTACCCGCCGCTGTACGTGCAAAAGGACGCCCGGCTCAAGGCGGTGGACTGCGTCTTCACCGCGCCACGGCGGGTCAACGTGGTGGGCGCCCGCGCGGAGGTCGTCGGCTGCCGGTTCGAGGACAGCGGGCTGCTCTGGGACGGCAGTGAGGGCAGTGTCAGCGAGTGCTACTTCGCCGGGGCGGTGATCGCCGTCCAGGGCAGGTGCAGCCCGAAGATCAGCGGGACGGTCTTCACGGGCGCCCACGACGACTGGCACACCCTGTACGTGGCCAACGCGTCCCCGGAGTTCACCGACTGCGCGCTGGTCGACGGCGGCGGGGTGTACGTGCGGGACCGGGCGCGGGCGGAGTTCACCGACCTCCGGGTCACGGGCTCCTACGACTGGCCGGTGCGGGTCTACGAGCGCTCCAGGGCCACCTTCACCCGCATGGTGGTGGAGGGCGCCCGCAAGGAGGACACCGACGCGTTCTTCGTCCACGGCGACTCCGAGGCCACCCTGAACGACTGCGAGATCACCGACGCCACCCGGACCGGGGTGGCGATCGAGGGCGGCAAACTCACCGTCGAGGGGCTGACGGTGGACGGCACCGCCACGGACGCGGTACTCGTGGACGGCGGCCAGGCCGACGTCACCGACCTGCGGTGCACCCGGATCGGCAAGGCCGCCCTGCTCATCGCGGACGGCGCCCGGGTCACCGTCTCCGGGATGTCCGTCGCGGAGAGCGGAGTGGAGGAGCGCGGCGCCATCGCCTCGGTCCGCTCCCGGTTCGAGGTGAGCGACCTCAGGGTCAGCCGCTGGCACGGACCGATGGCGATCGTGGTGGGCGGCCGTGGCTACTTCGAGGACATCGTCGGCCACGACGTGGGCTCGGGCATCCACAGCCGTGAGGACGCCACCCTGACGGTGCGCGGCATGGTGCTGCGGGACGCCCGCGAGGACGGGCTCAACATCCTCGACGGCACCGAGGTGCAGCTCCACCAGGCCGACCTCTCCGACTGCGGTGAGGACGCCGTCTACGTCCAGGGCGGGCACGTCACGGTGCGCTCCTCCACTCTGTCCGGCAGCGGGGAGCGCGGGATCCGGGTGGGGGAGGGCGGCGTGGCCGCCCTGGAGGACACCTCCATCCGGGACGGGCGCGGGGACGGGGTCATGGTGGAGGAGGGCGGCCGGGTTCGGTTGGTGCGGTGCACCGTGACCGGCAACGACGAGGAGGGCCTGTGGGCCGCCGACAGCTCGTCGGTGTACCTGGAGGAGACCACCTTCAGCGGCAACCGGGGCGGGGACGCCAACCAGGGCGGGAACGGCGACCGGGCGGCCGCCCGGGTCGCGGGGACGGGGGCGGCCCGTCCCGACGAGGGCGGGACGGCGGCGCAGGAGTCCGGTGACGCGACCGTGCGGGACCGGGCCCGCCCGCTGGAGACCCTGCTGGCCGAACTGGAGGGGTTGGTGGGGCTGGACCGTGTGAAGAAGGAGGTCCGCGCCCTCGTCAACATCCAGACGGTGAGCGCCAAGCGTATGGAGGCGGGGTTCCCGCCGCTCAACGTCAGCCGCCACCTGGTGCTCTCCGGGCCCTCCGGGTCGGGCAGGGCGACCGTGGCCCGACTCTACGGGGAGATCCTGCGCTCGCTCGGCCTGCTCAGCCAGGGACAGTTCGTGACGGCCTCACGGGACGACCTGGTGGCCGACCGCGGGGTCGGCAGCGCCCAGAGGACGGCGGACCTGGTGGAGCGGGCCCGGGGCGGCGTGCTGTTCGTGGCGGAGGCGTACGCGCTGTCCCGGGGCGACGGTTCGGGGCAGGAGGCGGTCGACACCCTGTCCGGGCTCATGGAGGAGCTCCGCGACGAGGTGGTGGTGGTTCTGTCCGGGCCCACCAACGGGATGCGGGCGCTCCTGGACGCGAACCCGGAGCTGCGCGCGCGGGTGGCGCGCACCGTGGAGTTCGAGGGCTACTCCCCGGAGCAGCTCGGCGGGATCTTCGAGGGCATGGCCGAGGAACGCGGCTACACCCTGGGTGAGGGGGCGCGCGACCTCCTGCTCCGGCACTTCCGGGGGCGGATCGCGGAGGGTTCCTTCGGTCACGGCCGGGAGGCGCGAGCCGTGTTCGAGGAGGTGCTCCGGGTCCAGGCCGAACGCATCACGGCGGGTGGGTACCAGACCGTCGCGGACCTCACCCGGATCCGGACCGACGACCTCGGGGGTGTGGTGGCCGAGGGCCGGGCCACGGCCACCGAGGCGGTGGACGGGGTCCGGGTGAACGCCCTGCTGGCGAGCCTGGACGGCATGGTGGGGCTCGGAGAGGTCAAGCGCCAGGTGAAGGGGCTGACAGACCTCCTGTGCCGGGCCCGTTCGGAGGGCGACCGGCCCCCGGCCGCCCGGCACCTGGTGTTCCTGGGGCCGCCGGGAACCGGGAAGGGCACGGTGGCGCGGCTCTACGGGGAGCTGCTGGCGGCCGTGGGGGTCCTGCCCCGTGGGCACGTGGTGGAGGCCTCGCCGGGGAGCCTGGTGGGGCCGCCGGGACAGCGGGGACCCGGGAGGGTCGCGCTGCGCACTCGCGAACTGTTCGAGCGGGCGCGCGGGGGCCTGCTGCTCCTGTCCGACGCCGAGGTGCTGAACAGGGACTTCACCGGAGGTCGCGGGGTCGGACAGGAGGTGGTCGACACCCTGCTGCGGCTCATGGAGGAGCACCGGGACGAGGTCGTGGTGGTCGTGTCCGGCCGGGCCCGGGAGACGACCGGGTTCCTCGCGGACCACCCCGGCCTGGCGGCGCGGCTCTCGCGGACCCTGGAGTTCTCCTCCTACGACAGGGAGGAGCTGGCGGCCATCTTCGTCGGGATGGCGGAGCGGGCCGACCTCCTGGTGCCGGAGGCGACCCGGCGTGCGCTGTCGGAGCTGCTGGGGGTGGACTCCCGGGGCCTGGCCGAGGGCGGCGGGCACCGGGTGCGCGCGCTGTTCGAGGCCGGTCTGACCAGGCAGGCGAGGCGGATCGAGGCGGCGGCGCTGTCGGGGGAGAGCCCCGACGTGGACCAGCTCCGGACCCTGCTGCCGGAGGACCTTCCCGACGGGGGACCCGACTTGGGGGAATGATTACTCAGCGTGTGGGGGTGATGCGCCTGCTGTGTCCGAAGTATGGGTAAGTGGGCGTTATGAGTCTGATGTTCATGCTGTTCGCCCTGATGGGTGCCGTGGTCGTCCTCGGCGGTGGCTCCTACGCCCTGCGCCGCGTCCTCGCCCACATGGACCCGCCCATGACGGTGGCGGAGCCCGAACCGCCCCCGAGGGTCGGGCCCGACCCGCACGTGGGCGGGTACGTCCCGGTCCAGGGCCACCCCGACGAACTGCCCGCCGAACTCCGCGCGCGGGTGCGCAACCTGGTCGCGCTGGGTCACACCGACGACGCGGTCCGGATGGTGCGGACCCGCCTCGGCGCTGACGAGGTGCGTGCGCGCGGGGTCGTGCGACGCCTGGGCGGCGAGGAACGGCCCGCGCTCGAACCCTGAACCGGGCGGGCCTCAGACCCTCCGGCGGTTCTGGAGCCAGCCCCACACGGCGGTCGCGACGAACAGCAGACCGCCGATCACCGCCAGCCAGAACAGTCCCCTGATCACCACTCCGAGGATGGCGAGGATCAGCCAGACGGCGAGCAGGACGAGGACGAGGTAGAGCATGTGGACCCCCGGGTAGTCAGCGTTTTCGGTGACCTACCCCGAGGCCCGACCTCCAAAGCCGCGCCGCACCTCAGGGCCAGGTGCCGTCGATCACGGTTCCGTGGTCGGGCTTCTCCCGGTCCAGCCACTCCTGCCGCCTGCGGGCGAACTCCAGGGCCCACTCCACCTGGCGCCGGTGCAGCTCCGGCAGGGTCAGCGCGGCGGTCTCGGCGTGGCGGGCCCCGATCTCCCATGCCAGGGCCAGCGCGGCCCGGGCGTCGCCCCCGGCGGTGTGCGCGTCGGTCAGCGGGACCCCGTAGTACGCGCACAGGTCGCCCAGGGTGCGCCTGCCACGCCGGAAGGGCTCCACGGCGCGGTCGATCACCAGCGGGTCCACGATCGGCTCCGGCGGGCGGCCGAGAGCCTCGGCGAGCGGACCCAGACCGTGCCTGCGGTGCTCGGCGTCGACCAGGGTGAGGTCGAAGGGCGCGTTGAACACGACCAGCCCCCCGCCCCGGCCCAGGTGTCCGGCGAGCGCCTCGGCGATCTCCCTCAGGCACTCCACGGCGGGACGGCCCTCGGCGCGCGCCCGCTCGGTGCTGATGCCGTGGACGGCCACCGCTCCGGCGGGGATCTCCTTCTCACCGGGATCGACCAGCCACGTGCGTCGGTGGCCGTCGCCGTCGATCAGGGCGGCCGATACCAGGAAGGCGGTGGCCGGGTCCGGCGACGAGGTCTCGGTGTCGAACCCGAGCAGGTCGAGGGTGTGCCAGCCGGGGTGCTCGCCGCGCGGTGGCGGGACCGGGCGCGGTTCGTGCCCGACACAGTAGGTGCGCCAGCGGGCATCCACCCTGAGGAGGGAGCCCTCCCCGGTCGCCACCAGGACCGAACAGGTGGAACAGGTGCCGGGGTAGCGGTTGCGCATGGGGTCCCTCTCCGACCGGGCGGTCTCCCGGTGCCTGCCTCGGCGTCACCGCCGTGAACAGCGGCGATTCGGAACCATCGTAGGCGCGGAGGAGGACGTCCCAGGCTGTGGGGTGACGGGGCCCATGTGGCGAGTGTGTGCGGGTGCCCAATTTTGGGGAAGGGAAGGAGCATGAGTCTGGAAGAGGCATCACGTCAGCTGGAAGCGACCATCCACGACGCGCGGGTCGCGTTCGACTGCATCCTGCTGGAGGAACTGGACCGGGCGCACACCAACGCGATCACCGCCAGGGCCGCCGTGGACGCGGCCGAGCAGGCCATCCGGGTGGAACTGGAGAGGCGCACGGCCGAGAAGAAGGAAAAGGAAGAGGCCGACACCCCCGAATGATCGGAGGGCTCCGCGATCCCGGGGCCGTGGACATCGAACATACTTTCGAACAGCGGGTATGCTGTGTGGTATGCCCGATCAGTCCCTGACATCGGACTGGCCCGCGAGTGTGCACCCACCCGGGTCGGACTCCTTCGAGCAGACGGCCCTGGAGTGGCTGTTCGACCACGTGCCCGCCGACTACCGGCTGCACGGGGTTCTGCGACGTCATCCCGTGGCCCTCTCCCGGTTGGCGCGCCAGTACGTCTCCGCGACGCTGGACGCGGCCCGGGAGGGGTACCGCACGGCCCGCGTGGACCTACGCGGCCAACTCCCTCCGCACGCGCTCGACCAGGTGATGAACGCCTACCTCGCCGAGGGGCGGCGCACCGCCGAGGTCCTGCGCGCGGTCGAGGCCGTGGATGGCGCCCTGCGCGCCGCGGCCCCGGGTCGGGGCCGCGATGAGTGAACCTCCGAGGCACGGCACCCCCGGACGGTCCGGAGCGCGTCCCGCGGACACGCGGACCACCTCGGGCCCAGGGTCCCCGTCGCCGCCGGAGGCGGCGGTCTGCGCCCCCGCGCCATCCGGACCAACCCCGGACGTCCGGTCGATCCCGAAGCCGGTGTCACCGAGGCCGGGACGGGCACTCCCGCCGACATCGGGGGAGGGGGAGGACCCACCACACGCCACCGTCCCGGTGCGCCGATCGGGAGGGTCAGACGCTCACCCGGACCAGGACGGCGACCTCGTCGCCGGTGTTCACCAGGTGGTGGTGGCCCTGGGAGGAGCTCCCGGCGCCGCCCACCACGCGGGTGCGGCCGGTGGCCAACTCCGCGGCCGAACGCATCTGGCCGTCGGCGCCGGACGTGATCAGGTGCGCCCTCCCGCTGACCAGGTGCAGAACCTCCATGCCGTGCGAGCGGTCCGGGCGCCGGGCCGGACCGGGCACGAAGCTGTTCGGTTCCAGGGCCACGGTGGTCACCCGGAACCGGCCGCCCACGTGGCGGCGGGCGCTGCGCGGCGCGGGCTGCCAGTGGCCCCTGCGGGTCGGCCACAGGGTCGGGCGGCGCAGCGACTCGGCGGCGCCACGCGCGGCGGCGACCAACTGGCCCACGGTGGGCAGACGGCGTTCCGCCAGGTGCGAGTAGCCGGAGGCGCGTCCGGCGTCGACCACGTCGCCGATCCCGTCGAGGGAGACCGACGCGGCGCGCGGACGGGGAGCGGGCTCGGTGGTTCCGGGACGGGCGGCGCTCGTGGCCAGGGCCTGCTGGGACATCGTGGGAAGATCCTTCACGTGTACGCGGCCGGGTTCGGTGACCGGAGCCGCGAGGGTGTCGTCAATGGGCCCCGGACGGTGCGGGGCGGCAGGGGCGGCCACACCGAACGCACGTTCGGAGAGGACAATCACCCTGGTGGAGTTCGCTCGCGGGCCAGTCACACCGGATGGTGGAGGCCGCTCGCGGACTGGTCGGGCGGGGTCGGTCGACTCAGACCCCTCGGCAACGACTCAGCGACGACAACACGGACACGCCGCACGGGCCAGGTGGCAGGAGACCCAGGGGGTCGTACGAGCCGTGGCGTCGGTGCGGGTGCGCGGATACATGAAGGTAAGGAGACCAGCAAAGTCGGTGGCGCGTCAAGCGAACGCCGGGAATCGTGCGTGTCGGACCACTTACCGGTCTGCCCGGAACGTGTTGCGGGCGGCGTCCCGTGGTGGTGACATGTGGAACCCGAGAACACGGCGCGTCCGTCGAACCGGAGACCATCCCCCAGTACAGCCGTAGCGACAGGAGTGGCCGTGCAGCCGTCCGTCCCCAGAGGGCAGCCTTGACCCCGGAGGCACCGGGCCTGTGGGCGCGTGTACTGGTGCGCGCCCTCGTGGTGGTCGCCGCCGGTGTGATGGCGCTCGGCTTCCTGGGCCCCGGAGCGGCACTGCTGGTCGCCTTCCTGACCGCCCTCACCCACGTGCTGCTGTGGGCCCGTTCCCGTTACGCGGGCTTCCTGTTCGTCGATCCGGGGGAGGAACCTCCCGGTGATCGGGACGACCCCCCGGAACCGCCCCGGGGGACCTCGGACTGAGGTCACACTCGCCCCTCGGGAAGGCCCGCCGAGCAGGTCGGAGCCGGTCCGGGTGTGCGACGGTACGGTCGCGACACCGGCGAGCCGTGGGTCACCGCGCCGCGCGCGGCGTAGATTCTAGGTCTATGACGGACCGGGATCTTCTGCACGCCCTGCGCTTCGACCGGGGCGACACGGCGGACGCCTACGCGAGACTCCTCGACGCCTACGGAGACGAGCTGTACCGGCGTTGCATCCTGGTCCTTCGCGACCGGGACGCCGCGCACGTCGTCCTCAGGGACACCCTGATCGTCGCCCGCGCACACATCGGACGCCTGCCGAACGTCGAGCGGTTCAGGGAGTGGCTGCACGCCCTGACGGAGGCCGAGTGCTCCCGCTACCTGGGAAGCCACCAGGCGCACCGGGCCTGGGACGCCCACCCCCTGGCCCTGCCCGCGAGGGCGGACCTGGTCCGGGCGCGGGTCCTCAACGGCATCGGCAGACCGGAACTGGCCGGGTACCGCACACACGTCGCCGCCCGGGCCGACCGCTTCGACCGCGACGGCTTCCCGTTGCCTCCCGGCCACGGGCCCCTCGCGGACGGGCCGCTGCCCCAGTTGTCCTTCGTCATCGCCCTGCTGTGCGCGCTGCTGGTGCTCGTCCTGGCCGGGTACGCGCTGACCCGCGACCCCGGCCGTGAACTGGGCACGGGCGAACCCCAGATCGCCGGGGCCTCCTGACCCCGGGCACGGCGAAGGCCCGGCGGGAAACCCCGACCGGGCCTGGCGCCGACACCGGCAACCCCGGTTACTGGTCCTCGTTGGTGATGTGCGAGGAGTCGCCGTGCGCACCGGCTTCCTCCGCGCGCTTCACCGAAGCGATGATCTCCTGCTCGGCCTCGTGGCGGCCGACCCAGCTGGCGCCCTCGACGGACTTGCCGGGCTCCAGGTCCTTGTAAACGGTGAAGAAGTGCTCGATCTCGAGGCGCTCGAACTCGTTCACGTGGTGAATGTCACGCAGGTGCTCCTGGCGCGGGTCCGTCGCCGGAACGCACAGCAGCTTGTCGTCGCCGCCCGCCTCGTCGCGCATCCGGAACATGCCGATCGCGCGCGCACGGATCAGGCAGCCCGGGAACGTCGGGGCCTTGAGCAGGACAAGGGCGTCCAGGGGGTCGCCGTCCTCGCCGAGCGTCCCCTCGACGAAGCCGTAGTCGGCGGGGTAGGTGGTGGAGGTGAACAGCATGCGGTCGAGACGGATACGACCGGTCTCGTGGTCCACCTCGTACTTGTTGCGCTCCCCCTTGGGGATCTCGATCGTAACGTCGAATTCCATGCTGATCTCGGCTCCCAATGCGACTAATGTCGCCGTATAACTACAACGTCAGGCCGCGACACCGACGGAAGGCAGGTCCCCGGGTGCGACGGGTACGAGGCGAGGCGTTCCTCGCGCTGGCCCTGCTCAACATATTCGTGCTGATCACCGGGTTGGTCGCCCTGGACGTGATCGAGGCACGACCGCTGTCGGCGGTGCCCAACCCCGTCACGCGCGCCGACGGCGTGGCGGCGGTTGCACCCGCGACCCCGACCCCGGCGGACCCGGTTCGGATCGCGGACATTCTTGATGATCCCATGTCATCGTCCGGGCTCGAGGAGGGCCTCTCCGGTTACGTCGTGGACGGCGTGACGGGAGAGACGCTCTTCGAACGCGACGCGGACACCCCGGTGACCCCGGCGTCGACGACGAAGATCGCCACGGCCGTCGCCGTCCTGGACACCGTCGGCCCCGACCACGTGCTGCGGACCGGGGCCCACCTCGACGCCGAGGAGAACCGGGTGGTGCTGCGTGGTGGGGGCGACGTGACACTGACCGCGACCGCCGACTCCGCAGCCTACCCGCAGGTAGCCACACTGGAGGAGCTGGCCGAGGACACCGCCGCCGCCCTCGCCGAGCGGGGCCTGGACACCGTGACCGTCGGCTACGACGACTCGCTCTTCACCGGACCGGACACCGCCCCCGGGTGGAAGCCCACCTACGTCACCGAGGGCAGCACGGCCACGATCCACGCGCTGATGGTCGACAGCGGGCGGGTGGACACCGACGTGCTCACCCGGTCCGCGAACCCGCCGCTGGCCGCCGCCGAGGCCTTCGCCGACCAGTTGGAGAAGGCCGGGCTGACCGTCGAGGGCTCGCCCGACGAGGCCGAAGCCTCCGGTGAACCGGTCGCCACCGTGGACTCCATGCCGATGAGCGCCCTGGTCGAGTTCATGATGCTCGCCAGCGACAACAACATGGCCGAGTCCCTGGGCCGGATCACCGCACTGGAGATGGGCGAGGAGCCCGACCACGCCGGAGCCGCGGTCGCCACGCACCGGGTCATGGACGGACTGGGCATCGAGGGGGTCCGGCTCTCCGACAACAGCGGTCTGAGCACCGAGAACCGCATCACGCCGCGCGCCCTGGTCCAGCTGGTCAAGGCCGCCGCCGACGAGCCGCGCCTCAACGCCACCATCACCGGTCTGCCCACCGCCCACTCCACGGGGACCCTGGCCGGGCGCTACTCGGAGAACTCCAGCTCCCACGCGGCCGCGGGCCTCGTCCGGGGCAAGACCGGAACCCTCGACGGCGTCAGCACGCTGGCGGGCACCATCCACGACCAGGAGGGCAACGTCTTCGTGTTCGCCCTGATGGCCAACAGGCCCGGAGCCTCCGGGCCCCAGCTGGACACGCTGGCGACGGCGCTCAGCCAGTGCGGGTGCGGTTGACGGGTCTTCTTGGGGCCTCCGCTTCGCTTTGGCCCGGGTTCGGCGCCTTTGCAGAGGAACCTTCGGCGTCTGCGGTGTGATGGCTCGTTCCTCGCGATCCCACCTCCACCACCTCCAGAACCCTCTACCCCCCTTGCGGCTGGGGCGTACGGGCGGGGTTCACGCCTGTGGCTCAGGGGCACGGTGGTCCGCCAGCCGTGGCCGGGGCGAGCGTTCGACTCCCCACCTGGGCGGGGAAGGGCCGGATCCATGGCCGAGGTGTACGGGTGGGGCTTTCGGGCCGTCTCAGGGGTATCCCGGGGTCTGCCCTGAAATCGCGCCCTGATCCCCGTGCTCACAGCCCTCGCGTGGGTAGGCTGACCGTGTGACTGTGATCGACTGGGACGTAGCCGTCAACACCGGTGTTCGCCTCGTGCGCCCTGGGCCGCAGGTGGACCTGTCCGACGCACGGCAGGCCGTGGTGCAGTTGCGCGAGCTGTCCACCGTGGCCGCCGGGCACGTGCGCGACTTCACCGGAATGAACCCCCTCGAACCCTCGGGGCCCGCGGTCATCGTCGACCGCCCGGGCTGGATTCGAGCCAACGTCGACGGGTTTCGGGTCGTACTCGAACCCGTACTCGAACAGATGGGAGCCGACCGGCTGAACAACAGCCCGGCCGGGAACCTGACCAGCGCGGTCGGTTCCCGGATCACCGGGGTGCAGCTCGGGGCGGTCCTGTCCTACCTGGCCGGGCGGGTCCTCGGCCAGTACGAACTCTTCCTGCCACCGGACCCCGACGGCCACTCGCCGACCGGGCGCCTGACCCTCGTGGCACCCAACATCGTCAACACCGAACGCGAGCTGGGCGTTGACCCGCGCGACTTCCGCCTGTGGGTCTGCCTGCACGAGGAGACCCACCGCATGCAGTTCACGGCCACGCCGTGGCTGCGCGGCCACGTCCAGGACCTCATGCGGGAACTCCTGCTGTCCACGGAGATGGACGCCTCCGACCTCATCGACCGCCTGCGACAGGCGGGTGAGGCCGTGGCGGACGCGGTGCGTGGTGGCGAGGGCAACCTCCTCACCGCTTTCCAGACCCCGGAGCAGAGTGCTCTGATGGACCGGGTCACCGCCGTCATGAGCCTGGCCGAGGGCCACGGCGACTACGTGATGGACGCCGTGGGGCCGGACGTCGTCCCCTCGGTGGCGACCATCCGGTCCCGCTTCCAGAAGCGGCGTGAGTCGCTCAACCCCCTCGACCGGATCATGCGCCAGCTGCTGGGCATGGACCTCAAGATGAAGCAGTACGAGGAGGGGGCGGCCTTCGTGCGGCAGGTCGTCGCGCAGGTCGGAATGGCCGACTTCAACCGGGTGTGGACCTCGCCGGAGACGCTGCCCACCCTGGAGGAGATCCGAGCCCCGTCGCAGTGGATCGAACGGGTCGTGCGCCCCGCCGCCATCACCGAGTGAGCGGGCCGCCCGCCGCCGTGGCCGCCGTCCGCTCGGCGGTCCGGCGGGCGCTGTCCGAGCTGCCCGAGGGGACCACCGTCCTCGTGGCGTGCAGCGGCGGCGCCGACTCCCTGGCCCTGGCCGGCGCACTGGCCTTCGAGGCGCCCCGGGCGGGTGTGCGGGCGGGCGGTGTCACCGTCGACCACGGCCTCCAGGAGGGCTCGGGGGAACGGGCCGAAACCGTGGCCAAGGTCCTGGACGGGCTCGGCCTCGACCCCGTGCGGGCGGTCCCCGTCCGGGTCGGCGGGTCCGGCGGCCCGGAGGCCGCGGCCCGGCGGGCCCGCTACGACGCCCTGGACGCGGTGGTCGACGAACTCCGTCCGGCGGTGGTCCTGCTCGGCCACACCCTTGACGACCAGGCGGAGACGGTCCTGCTCGGGCTGGCCCGTGGATCGGGGGCGCGGTCCCTGGCCGGGATGGCCCGGCGCACCGGCGCCTACCTGCGTCCCCTGCTGGACCTGGACCGCGCCACCGTCCGCGAGGCCTGCTCCCTGGAGGGGCTGAGCCCCTGGGAGGACCCGCACAACCACGACCCGCGCTTCGCCCGCTCCCGAGTGCGCCACGAGGCCCTGCCCGCCCTGGAGACAGCCCTGGGCCCGGGGGTGGCCTCCGCTCTGGCCAGGACCGCCGCCCTGCTGCGCTCGGACGCCGACACACTGGACGCGCTCGCCGGGGCCCTGCACGAACGGGCCCGGGAGGGCGGGGGGCCCGGGCTGGCGGTCGAACCGCTGGAGCGGGCCGAACCCTCACTGCGCACCCGCGTGCTGCGCCGTGCCGCCCTCGAATCGGGGTGCCCGGCGAGCGCGTTGAACGCACGTCACGTACGTGAGCTGGATCGCCTTGTCACCGAGTGGCGGGGGCAGGCCCACATCGACCTTCCAGGAGGGGTTCGCGGGCGTCGGACCGCTGGTCGGATCGTCTTCGGGCCCTGAGTCGGAGGCCGAACCCCGGGCCCCGGGCGGGCGGTCGGGCACCGTGGCCTCGTTCGGCACGTTTATCCTGGTTGCCGCAAACGGGGAACTCAGCAGCGAGGACGTGAGCGTGGACGCTAAGGACATGGGCGAGGACCTGGAGAAGGTCCTTGTCACCGAGGAAGAGATCAAGACGCGCCTGGCCGAGCTGGGGGCGCGGATCGACGCCGACTACGAGGGCAGGGACCTGCTGATCGTCGGCGTGCTCAAGGGCGCGGTCATGGTCATGGCCGACCTGGCGCGGGCGCTGCACAACCCCGTCTCCATGGACTGGATGGCGGTGTCCTCCTACGGGGCCGGGACCACCTCCTCGGGTGTCGTGCGCATCCTCAAGGACCTGGAGACCGACATCAAGGACCGCGACGTCCTGATCGTCGAGGACGTCATCGACTCCGGCCTGACCCTCTCCTGGCTGGTCGGCAACCTGAAGTCGCGCGGGCCCCGGTCCGTGGAGATCTGCACCATGGTCCGCAAGCCCCTGGCCTTCGACGTCGACCTCGACGTCAGGTACATCGGGTTCGACCTGCCCAACGAGTTCATCATCGGCTACGGGCTCGACTACGCCGAGAGGTACCGCAACCTGCCGTTCATCGGCACCCTCGCCCCGCACGTCTACGAGAAGTAGCGTTACCGCCGCCGCGCGGTGCCCGCGCGGCGGCGACCACGGGAACAACGGAGCGGGTCACGGTCGTTGCGTTCATGACGGCCCGCCACCGGTCCGAGCGGTGTGACCGCTCCGCGCGGCGAGGTGTACCGTCGAATATCCCGGCGTCATCGCAGGGAGCACGTGTCCGATAGGTCCTGCTTCGGAATCTCCTCTGGGGCGGGCGGCCTGGTCAGGAGGGACGGACCCGACAGGGTTCCGCTCACATGAATCTGAAGCGTTTTTTCCGCGGCCCTTGGATCTGGATCCTGGCTGTCGCCCTCATGCTCGTCATCGGCTTCCGCGTGTTCGACGTGGGCTCCGGTCCCCAGCCCGAGGAAGCCGACATCTCGACGGTCTACCAGCTCATCGAGCAGGACGAGGTGGACAACGCCGAGATCGTCGACCGCGACCAGCGCATCCGACTGACCACCGTCGATGAGGACATCCTCGAGGCCTACTGGGTGGAGGGGCAGGGCCTCCAGCTGGCCGACATGCTCCAGGAGTCCAGCGAGAACCCCGACGGGAACCTGAAGGCCTACGAGGTCTCGGTGGCGACCACACCGATCTGGACCACGGCCCTGTTCAGCCTCCTGCCGCTGATCATCATCATCGTCATCTTCTGGTTCATCTTCAGCCAGATGCAGGGCGGCGGCTCGCGGGTCATGCAGTTCGGCAAGTCCAAGGCCAAGCTCATCACCAAGGACACCCCGAAGAACACCTTCGAGGACGTGGCCGGTGCGGACGAGGCCATCGAGGAGCTCCACGAGATCAAGGAGTTCCTCCAGAACCCGGAGAAGTTCCAGTCGATGGGGGCGAAGATCCCCAAGGGCGTCCTGCTCATGGGCCCGCCCGGAACCGGCAAGACCCTGCTGGCCCGCGCCGTCGCCGGTGAGGCCGGGGTGCCGTTCTACTCCATCTCCGGTTCGGACTTCGTCGAGATGTTCGTCGGCGTGGGCGCCTCACGTGTGCGCGACCTGTTCGAGCAGGCCAAGGCCAACGCCCCCGCGATCATCTTCATCGACGAGATCGACGCCGTCGGCCGCCACCGCGGCGCCGGCATGGGCGGCGGGCACGACGAGCGCGAGCAGACCCTCAACCAGATGCTGGTCGAGATGGACGGCTTCGACGTCAAGGGCGGCGTCATCCTGATCGCCGCCACCAACCGCCCCGACATCCTCGACCCCGCGCTGCTGCGCCCGGGCCGCTTCGACCGCCAGGTCGTCGTGGACCGTCCCGACATGGACGGCCGCAAGGAGATCCTCGGCGTGCACGCCAAGGGCAAGCCCATGGCCGAGGACGTCGACTTCGCCGTCATCGCCCGACAGACCTCCGGGATGACCGGCGCCGACCTGGCCAACGTCATCAACGAGGGCGCCCTGCTGTCGGCCCGCGCGGACAGCAAGGTCATCACCCACGCCGTCCTCGAGGAGGCCATCGAGCGCGTGATGGCCGGTCCCGAGCGCAAGACCCGCGTGATGTCGGACCGCGAGAAGAAGGTCATCGCCTACCACGAGGGCGGTCACGCCCTGGTCGGTCACGCGCTGCCCAACGCCGACCCGGTCCACAAGATCACGATCCTGCCGCGCGGCCGCGCGCTCGGCTACACGATGTCTGTGCCGACCGAGGACAAGTTCCTCACCTCGCGCTCGCAGATGATGGACCAGCTCGCCATGATGCTCGGCGGCCGCGCCGCCGAGGAGCTCGTCTTCCACGAGCCCACCACGGGCGCGGGCAACGACATCGACAAGGCCACCAGCCTGGCCCGCAACATGGTCACCGAGTACGGCATGAGCGAGCGCCTGGGCGCCCGCAAGTTCGGCTCCGGCAACACCGAGCCGTTCCTGGGCCGGGAGATGTCCCACGCCCGCGAGTACTCCGAGGAGATCGCCTCCCTCATCGACGAGGAGGTGCGGCGCCTCATCGAGTCCGCGCACGACGAGGCCTACGAGGTCCTCGTCGAGTACCGCGACGTGCTCGACGAGCTGGTCCTGCAGCTCCTGGAGAAGGAGACGCTCACCAAGACCCAGGTGCTGGAGGTCTTCGAGCCGGTCCGCAAGCGGCCCACCCGCGGTTCCTACACCGGCTACGGCAAGCGCCAGCCCTCCAACCGGCCCCCGGTCCGCTCCAAGAAGGAGACGGCCGCGCTGAACGGTGCCGACGTCCAGGGTCCGTCCAGCAACGGTCAGCACCCGGAGTCGACCACCACCACCGAAGGAGACCAGGCGTGAGCTCGGACCTTCCCGCCAGACCCGTCGACCGCGAGCGCATCGAGCACGCGGTTCGGGAGATCCTCATCGCGATCGGGGAGGACCCCGACCGCGACGGTCTGACCAAGACCCCCGAGCGGGTCGCCCGGGCCTACGAGGAGCAGTTCTCCGGGCTCGGTCAGAAGCCCGGTGACGTCCTCACCACGGTCTTCGAGGCCGACCACGAGGAAATGGTCCTGGTCAAGGACATCGAGCTCTACTCGACCTGCGAGCACCACCTGGTGCCGTTCTTCGGGGTGGCGCACGTCGGCTACATCCCGGGACCGCACGGCCGGATCACCGGGCTGAGCAAGTTCGCCCGCCTCGTGGACGTCTACGCCCGCCGCCCGCAGGTGCAGGAGCGCCTCACCGGCCAGGTCGCGGACGCCATCATGGAGCACCTCGACCCGCGCGGGGTGATAGTGGTCGTCGAGGCCGAGCACCTGTGCATGACCATGCGCGGGGTGCGCAAGCCCGGGGCCAAGACGGTCACCTCCGCGGTGCGGGGCATCTTCCGCAGCAGCGACCGCACCCGCTCCGAGGTCATGAGCCTCATCCTCGACCAGCGCTGACCCCGCTTCGGGGCCGTGCCGGTCCGAACTCCGACACCACCGCCCGAGGGGCCGGGGGCCGTGTGCCCCCGGCCCCTCGGCGTACGCGTAGGGTGATGCGCATGGCGCCGAAACACACACTTCCGGGGCTGCCCGACCGAGGGCGGTGCCTGGTCATGGGGGTCGTGAACGTCACCCCCGACTCCTTTTCCGACGGCGGGTCCTGGTTCGACCCCGAGCGCGCGATCGAACACGGTCTGCGCCTCGTCGAGGAGGGCGCGGACATCGTCGACGTGGGTGGTGAGTCCACCCGCCCCGGTTCCCAACGGGTCTCGGCCCCCGAGGAGCTGCGCCGTGTCGAACCGGTGGTGCGCGAACTCGCCGCGCGCGGCGTCGCGGTCAGCGTGGACACGATGCGGTCCGAGGTCGCCGCGAGCGCGGTCGAGGCCGGCGCGGTGCTGGTCAACGACGTCAGCGGCGGCCTGGCCGACCCCGAGATGGGCCGACTCGTCGCTTCTTCCGGTGTGGCCTACGTGTTGATGCACTGGCGTGGGCATAGTCATGACATGCAGAGCCGTGCTGTGTACACGGATGTCGTCCAGGAGGTCCTCGATGAACTCCGCGACCGTATGGAGGCCATGATCAGCGCAGGTGTCGACCCCGGCCAGATCGTTCTGGACCCGGGCCTGGGATTCTCCAAGCGCCCCGAACAGGCGCACAACTGGGCGCTGCTCCGGCATCTCGACCGGTTCCACGAACTGGGCCGACCCGTCCTGGTGGCGGGATCACGCAAACGCTTCCTCAGCCGACTGCTCGGCGACGCCAAGGGCGAGGACCGCCCGTTCGTCGAGTGCGACGCCGCGACCGCGGCCGTGACCACCCTGTCCGCCGATCGCGGCGCCTGGGCGGTGCGGGTGCACGATGTTCGTCCGAACGCCGACGCGGTTCGCGTGGCGGCGGCCTGGGCCGACGGCGGGGCCAGCCTCGCCGAGGGCCGGGACCGGAACCTTGAGCGGGGTGACGTGTGAAGTCCCGCCAGGAGGTCATGGAGCGCGTCGCCGAGGCCAACGCGCAGTTCTACAGCGCCATCGAGAACGGTGACATCGACCTGATGCGCACCGTGTGGGCGGAGGAGCACGAGGCCCCCGACCTCGTCTGCGTCAACCCCGGCTGGCCGCTCCTGCGCGGCCGCACCGAGATCATGCGCGCCTGGTCGCTGATCATGGCCAACGTCACCTACATCCAGTACGTGCTCACCGAGACCCACATCGGGGTGGGTGGCGACATCGCCATGGTGACCTGTGAGGAGAACGTGCTGACGGCGGAGGACGGCAGCCCCGGGTTCGTGGCGGGCGGGCAGGTGGTCACCACCAACCTGTTCGTCGACACCGACCAGGGGTGGCGGCTGTGGTCGCACCACGCCTCCCCGGTGCTGATGGAGGACGACGACGAGACGGAGGCCGAGGACTGATGCGGGACCGCGTCGAGCTCCGCGGCCTGCGGGCCCGGGGCCACCACGGGGTGTTCGACTTCGAGCGCCGCGAGGGGCAGGACTTCTTCGTGGACGCCGTGCTGTACCTGGACACGACGACCGCCGCGAAGAGCGACGACGTCGCCGACACCGTCCACTACGGCGAGCTGGCCGACCGGCTGGTCGAGGTCGTGACCGGCGAGCCGGTGAACCTGATCGAGACCCTGGCCGAGCGCCTGGCCGAGGTGTGCCTGGCCGAGTCCCTGGTGCGAGGGGTGGAGCTGACGGTGCACAAGCCGTCGGCGCCCATCGAGCACGAGTTCGCGGACGTGGCGGTCACCGTCACCCGGGGTGAGCGGGGGCAGCGGTGAGCCCGGCGGTGGCGCGTGCCGTGCTCTCCCTGGGCTCCAACCTCGGGGACCGGATGGCCGCCCTCCAGGGGGCGGTGGACCTGCTGTCCGCCGGGGAGGGCGTCACCCCGGTGACGGTCTCTCCGGTCTACGAGACCGCCCCGGTGGGCGGGCCGGACCAGGGCGCGTTCCTCAACGCGGTCCTGGTCGTGGACACCGTCGGTGCTCCGAAGGAGCTGCTGGAGCTGGCACGGTCCGCCGAGCGCGCCTTCGAGCGGGTCCGCGAGGTCCGGTGGGGGCCGCGCACCCTGGACGTGGACGTGATCACCTTCGGCGACACGACCGACGACGATCCGGAGCTGACCCTGCCGCATCCGCGCGCGCACCTGCGCGCGTTCGTGCTGCGTCCCTGGCTGGACACGGACCCCGGAGCGGTCCTGCCCGGCCGGGCGCCGGTCGCCGCCCTGCTGGCCGGTGTTGAGGAGGCGGACACCGGGGGCGAGCAGGAGCTGACCCTCCGGGAGGACCTGGAGCTCACGCTGCCGGAGGAGGACGCACGTGTCGGGTGAGGGCGGGGGCACGCTCACCCCGACCGGGTGGCGCGTCCCGACCCTGCTGGCGCTCCTCGGGGCGCTGCTGGGGCTGTTGGTCGCCAACACGGTGAGCGGCCTGCCGCTGATGCCGTGGTCGGCGATCCCGACCCTGCTCCTGCTGGCCCTCGCGGAGGGGTTCACCGCCGGGCGCACCGCGCGCCGTGTCCGCCGGGCGCCCGGGACGGAGCCGATGGAGCCGCTCAGCGCGGCCCGCCTGCTGGCCCTGGCCAAGGCGAGCGCGCTGTTCGCCTCGCTGGCCGCGGGGTACTTCGCGGGGACCGCGCTGGCCGTCTCCGACCGGCTGGAGCTGCCCAGCCACCGTGAGGTGTTCGCGACCGCGCTGGGCACGGCGCTCGCCGCCGGTCTGCTGCTGGCCGCCGCCCTCTACCTCGAGCACGCCTGCCGGGTGCCCGACGACGAGGACGAGGACCGCGACGACACACCGGGGCTCGCCTAGGAGCGAGCTGAGGGGTGGGGCCCGCCCGGGACGGGGGCGGAACGCGGATGACTCCGGGTTCCGGCCGAGCCGTTTCGGGCGGGGCTTGCCCGCTGATGGTTGACTGAGCCCGTGGACACCAGTGAACCGACATCACCGGCGCCGGAGGGCTCCGACCCGCCGCCGCGCCCCGTGGACGCCGCCTTCGCCGCACCCGGGGACACCGCATGGACCCGGGTTCCGGTCGCACTCGCCTGGTACCGCCGTCTGGTGACGGGCGCGGGCTGCCTGGTCGTCGGGGCGGCCGGGGCCCTGTTCCTGTTCCTGTCGGGTCGGCCGGGAACGGCCGTGGCCTGGGTGGTGGCGGTCCTGGTGGCCGCCGTCGTTCTGTGGCTCCTGGCCGGGCGCTTCCAGCGCTCCTGGGGATACGCCGAGGAGTCCGCCGAGCTGTACCTCACCTACGGGGTGCTGGTGCGGCAGCTGGTGGTCATCCCCTACGGCCGGATGCAGGTCGTGGACGTCACCGCTGATCTGCTCGAACAGGCGCTGGGGATCGCGACAGTGCGCGTGCGCACCGCCGCGAGCACGGCGGACACGCGGGTGGTGGGGCTTCCACTGGCCGACGCCGTCCAGCTGCGCGACCGGCTCGCGGCGCGCAGCGAGACCTTCTCTACGGGGTTGTAAGTGCACGGACCGCCGCAGCGGGGACCATGGCCGCAGGGACCGCACCGCCCGGGGCCTCCGCCGCCCGCCTGGGGGCCGTCGATGCTGCCGCCGGGTGGCGCCTGGGGCGCCCCGCCGCCCCCGCCGCCCCGGCGGCCGGACCCGGCGGCCGACGTCACCACGGGGATCTTCCGCTCACACTGGCTGATCATCCCGCTCCAGGTCCTCGGGGTCACCCTCGTCTTCGCGGCGCTGGTCGGGCCGATCCTGAGCCAGTTCGGCCTGGCCTGGGTGTTCGTGCTGGCGTTCGCGGTGGTGTTCGGCTCCCTCGCCTACGCGCTGCCCGCGTGGTGGTACGGCTCGTTCGGGCTGCGCGAGGACCATCTGGTGGTGCACAGCGGGCTGTTCCTGCGCAGTTCGCGGGAGATCCCGCTGAGCCGCCTCCAGGCGGTGGACGTGGTGCGCCCGCTGCTGATGCAGGTGTTCGGGCTGGCGGAGCTGCGGGTCGAGCTGGCCGGGGGCGACGGGAGCGCCATCCGGCTGCGCTGCCTGCGGTGGAGGGTGGCCGAACGGCTCCGGGCGGCGGTGCTGGCGCACGCCGCCGGTCTGCCGGGGCGGGCGCCCGAGGCACCCGAGTGGCCCTTCTACCGGCTCCCCTTCCTGCTGCTCCTGGGCGCCCTGACGTTCCGCGTGCCGGTGCTGCTGTCGTTCGTCCTGCTGCTCCTGCTCCTCACCGCGTTCGTGGTCTTCCTCGAACCGGGTGCGCTGGCCGGGGCGGTCCCGCTCGTCCTCGGGCTGCTGCGCTACTACTGGGGGCCGCTGGCGCGCTACACGGACTTCTACGCCTCCTCGTCCTCGGACGGGCTGCGGCTGCGCTACGGGATGTTCCAGCGGCGCATGCAGACGGTCCCGCCCGGCCGGGTGCAGGCGGTTCGCGTCGTGGAGCCGCTGTTGTGGCGGGCCCTGGGTGTGGCGAGGGTCGAGGCGACGATGGCGGGATACGCGGGCGCGCGCCAGGCCGACTCGACGGCGCTGTTGCCGGTGGCGCCGCGTGGGAGGGCCTTCGCCCTGGTGAACGAGGTGTTCCCGGAGAGCGAGGCGGCCCTGGTGCCGTTGGTGGACAACCGCGGCCCGCTGCCGCACGCGGTGGGGGTGGACGAACGGTTGTTCGTCAGTGTGCGCGGGATCCTGTGCCGGGTGACGGAGATCGTGCCGGTGGAGCGGATGCAGGCGCTGCGGCTGTCGGCGGGCCCGGTCGCGCAGCTGAGGGGCAGGGTGACCGTCGACGTGGACACCCCTCCGGGGCCCGTCTCGGCGCGTGCGACCGACCGTAACGCGAGTGAGGGACGCCGTTTCCTGGACGCTCTGGTGGAGCACGGAAGGCGGGCGAGGGTGCCCTCCGCGGGAACGGAACGGTGGGCGACCCGGGCGACCATGCACGGAGAGTCGTTGAACAGCCGGGACGAGGGTGAGAAAACGGAGGGTTCGAGCGGTGACACCCCCGAGACGTAACTGTGTCGTGTGTCACATTGTGGGGCCTCGGGGGTTCCGATTCGGCGTTTCATGTCCGACATGTCTTCTCACTCGTGGTGATACCTCCAGGTCAGGACTGGAAAACTCTTTCGTGTTTCGGCCACGGACGGCGATGGCCTATGGCTAAATAGTGGTGAACACGTTGAGTGTTCACTGTCATACACATCGTCAACGTTATCGACCGGTTGGCGCCCCCGCTGACCGGCTGACGGGAGAAAACACATGCTGAAGAAGGCTTTCGCCGCCACGGCCATCGCCGCTGCCGCCGGCAGCGTCCTGTTCGCCGGCACTCCTGCCATGGCCAACAGCAACGTCTTCACCTCCGGCAACGGCGGCATCCTGAGCGGCAACCAGGCCGTTGTGGACGTCGACGCGCCGATCAACGTCTGCGGCAACGCGATCTCCATCCTGGGTGTCTCCGGCGCGAGCTGCACCGACTCCGGCGCCAGCGTCAAGAACTGGTAGTAGGACTGACTTCCCGGCCCGCCCGGGCGGGGGTGTCCGGCCGGAGACGTCCCGGCTGATCCGACCCGGTCCAGGGCCAGCGAGCTTTCCGCGCAGGGGCGCCACTCCGTGACGACGGTGTGGCGCCCTTTCGCGTGTCCGGATGCGGACCGCCTCCGGGGAATCGGTGTCCGGCGGTGGTTGCCCATCCGGAACCGTGATTGGTGCCTGGCTGGAACCCCGTGGCCCGGTCACGCTGCGCGCACGCGGCGGGGGTCGAAGTCCCCGCCTTTGTCCCGATCGGCACCGGGACGTTCGGGTACCCAGTGTGAGCAAAGGCCAATGTTCTGTGATCAATGCAGTTCAGGGCATGTTCATGGGGGTCGTGCGTCGATAGTTTCGTCTCGACGCCCCCGGGCGCCACGAAGGGTCACTGCGAGTTCGGTCGGTCCCCCCGTCCGGACACTGAAGGAGACAAGTAGTGCTGAAGAAGACGCTCGCCACCGGTGCCGTGCTCCTCGCCTCCGCCGGAGTCCTCCTTTCCGCCGCCCCCGCCGCGGCGCACGCGGGCCACTGGACCCCGCACCACACCCACGCCAGTGGGAACTTCACCCACATCAAGGACCTGGAGGCCGAGAACGAGGGCTGCGGCAACTCGAACGCCGTCCTCGGCCAGTCGCTGGGCTCCTGCTTCAACTCCGGGGTCATCATCCAGAACTGACGACGAGGGGCGGGTGCCCTCACCCGCCCCTCTCCGTGTCACCCGGCCGCCCCGTCCCCTTCCGCGGGGGCGGGGCGGCTGGTCAGCGGTACGGGCGGGCTATCGTGTGCTCAGAGCACGGTGCGAGGTGAAGCGGACGCACCGGACCACGAGGGGACACGATTCATGGAGACGACCGAAGGGCGTCCCGCCCGCCTGCGAGTCGGCGTCATCGGGGCGGGCCGGGTCGGCTCCGTCCTGGGCGTCGCCCTGTCACGGGCCGGGCACCGGGTCGTGGCCGCCTCTGCGGTCTCCGACGCCTCGCGGACCAGGATCGAGGAGCGGCTCCCCGGCGCCCGCGTCCTCGAACCCGCCCGGGTGGCGGAGGCCAGCGACCTCGTCCTGCTGACCGTCCCCGACGACGCCCTCCCCGACCTCGTCGAGGGCCTGGCCGCGACCGGCACCGACCTGCGCGGCAAGATCCTCGTCCACGCGAGCGGCGCCCACGGCTACGGGATCCTGGCCCCCGCTACCGTCGCGGGCGCGCTTCCCCTGGCCCTGCACCCGGCCATGACCTTCACCGGCCGCGACGAGGACGTCGAACGGCTCGCCAACTGCGCCTTCGGCGTGACCGCGCCCGAGCAGCTCCGCCCCATCGCCGAGGCCCTCGTGGTCGAGATGGGCGCCGAACCGGTGTGGGTCGCCGAGGACAAGCGCACCCTCTACCACGCGGCCCTCGCGGGCGGGGCGAACCACCTGGTCACCCTCGTCGCCGACAGCGCCTCCCTGCTCACGGCCGCCGGGGTGTCCGAACCCGCGCGCATGCTCGCCCCCATGCTCAGCGCGGCCCTGGACAACGCCCTGCGACTGGGCATCCACGGCCTGAGCGGGCCGGTCCTGCGCGGCGACGCCGGGACGGTGGCAGGACACGTCGAGCAGCTTCGGGAACACGCGCCCGAGAGCGTGGCCAGCTACGTCGAGCTGGCCCGGCTCACCGCGGACCGCGCCATCAACGCCGGGATGCTCAAACCCGAGGACGCCGCCCGTCTGCTGGACGTCCTGCGTCGCTGACCCCACGGCGCCTCGGAGACCGATCCCGACCCCGGGGCACCGCCCTCCGACCGCGAGGGCGCGCCCGCCCACGGCGGAGCGCCACCGCGAACACGACGTCCACCGGCACACGCACGGGTACCGGGCCACGACCCGGACTCGACGCGGACCCGGCAGACCACCAAGGAGAACCATGACCGATCCCGCCAGGCGCGACGGCGCCGACGGTCCGCTCGTCGTCCGCACCCCCGAGGAACTGCGCCGCGCCCTGGCCGACGCGGGCCGCGTGGGACTGGTCCCCACCATGGGAGCCCTCCACGGCGGCCACCGCAGCCTCATGCGGCTGGCCCGCGAACGGGCCGACACCGTCGTGGTCAGCGTCTTCGTCAACCCGCTCCAGTTCGGCCCGGAAGAGGACCTGGACCAGTACCCGCGCGACCTGCCCGGCGACACCCGGCTGTGCGGCGAGGAGGGCGTGGACGTGGTCTTCGCCCCTGAGACCGCCACCATGTACCCGCGCCCGCAGATGGTCACCGTCGACGCCGGCGCCATGGGCGAACGCCTTGAGGGCGCCTCGCGCCCCGGCCACTTCACCGGAGTCCTCACCGTGGTCACCAAGCTGTTCCAGCTGGTCCGCCCGGACCTGGCCGTCTTCGGGGCCAAGGACGCCCAGCAGATCGCCCTGGTCCGCCGCATGGTCGACGACCTCGACCTCCCGGTGGAGATCGTCGGCGCCCCCACCCTCCGCGAGCCCGACGGCCTGGCCTCCTCCAGCCGCAACGTCTACCTCTCCGAGGCGGACCGCGCGAGCGCCCTCTTCCTGTCCCGGGCCCTGCGCGCGGGCGCCGACGCCGCGACCGGAGGCACCGTGGCCGTCCGCGAGGCGGCCCGCGCCGTCCTGGACGAGGCCGCCCGGGCCACCCCGCCGGTCGAACTCGACTACCTCGCCCTGGTCGACCCGGCCACCTTCGCCGACGCGGCCGACGACCACCGGGGCGACGCCGTCCTGGCCGTGGCCGCCCGGGTGGGCCGCACCCGGCTCATCGACAACGTGACCGTGCCCCTCCGGACGTGACCGTCACCCCCCAGCCGCCATCCGCCACAGCCCCCAAAAGAGATCCAAGATGACACCTGCCAGACAGACCCGGATCGAGGCCCCGGAGCCGGGTTGGACCGTCCACGCCGACGTCGCCGTCGTCGGCTCGGGCATCGCGGGCCTGAGTACCGCCCTGCGCTACGTCCGCCGCACCGGGACGGGCCGGGTCGTCCTGGTCACCAAGGACCGGCTCTCGACGGGCTCCACCGCCTACGCCCAGGGCGGTATCGCCGCGGCCATGGCCCCCGAGGACGGGCCGGTCGCCCACATGGTCGACACCCTCCTGGCCGGAGCGGGAATGTGCGACCCCCACGCGGTGCACGTCCTGGCCACCGAGGGCCCCGACGCGCTGCGCTGGCTCATCTCCCTCGGCGCCGAGTTCGACCGGGACGACGACGGGGAGCTGTCCCTGACCCGGGAGGGCGGGCACCGTGCCGACCGGGTCGCCCATGCGGGCGGCGACGCCACCGGTGCCGAGATTCAGCGGGCCCTGGTCCAGGCGGTCCTGTCCGAGGAGCGCATCGAGGTCGTCGAACACGCCGTGGCCCTGGACGCCCTGCGCGACCCGGACGGCGGGGCGGTGCTCGGCGCCACCCTGCACGTCATGGGGGAGGGGGAGCGCGACGGCGTCGGTGCCGTCCTGGCCCCCGCCCTGGTGCTGGCCACCGGGGGGATGGGGCAGATCTTCGCCGCCACCACCAACCCGACCGTGTCCACCGGCGACGGCCTCGCGCTCGCCGCCCGGGCCGGGGCCCGCCTGCGCGACCTGGAGTTCATCCAGTTTCATCCGACCGTGCTCTGGCTCGGCCCGGACGCGCGCGGCCGCCAACCCCTGGTCTCGGAGGCACTGCGCGGCGAGGGCGCCTACCTCGTCGACGCCGAGGGCCGCCGGATCATGGAGGGGGTGCACGAGCTCGGCGACCTCGCCCCCCGCGACGTCGTGGCCCGCACCATCGCCCGGACCATGGCCGAACAGGACACCGACCACGTGTTCCTGGAGACCCGGCACTTCGGCCGTGCCACCTGGGAGCGCCGCTTCCCGACCATCCTGGCCTCCTGCCGCTCCCACGGCATCGACCCGCTGACCCAGGTGATCCCGGTGGCCCCGGCGGCGCACTACGCGTCCGGCGGGGTGGAGGTCGACATCGACGGCCGCACCGGGGTCCCCGGCCTGTGGGCGGTGGGCGAGGTGGCCCGCACCGGCGTGCACGGGGCCAACCGACTGGCCTCCAACTCCCTCCTGGAGGGACTGGTCTACGCCGACCGGATCGCCGACCGCCTGGCCCGGAACCCGGAACGGGAACCGAGCACCGCGCGGACCACCGGGACCACCGCACCGCTGGTCGACCCGGCCACCTCCGCCACGGTCCGCGCCCTGATGTCCCGCGACGCCGGGGTCCTGCGTACCGGTGAGGGGCTGGCCGCGCTGGTCGACCGGCTCGGCTCCCTGGCGACTCCCGCCGCGCACGTCGCACCCGGCGTCGCCGCCTGGGAGGCCACCAACCTGCTCACGGTGGCGCGCCTCGTGGCCGCCGCCGCGCTCCACCGGACCGAGAGCCGGGGCGCGCACCAGCGCGCCGACACACCCGAACCCCGACCCGAGCTGCGCGTGCGGCCCGTGGTCGTCCGACTGGAAGGGGACACGATCGTGACCACCGACGAGATCCGGGAGGCGTCGCTGCCGCCCGCCCTCGTGGCCGAACTCGACGCCATCGCCCTCCCCCTGGCCCAGCCCGGCCCCGCGCCCGAGGCGCGCGCCGAGTTCACGCTTCCGTGGACCGCCCCCCACCAGTCCCACGTGGACACCGTCCGCCGCGCCCTCGCCGAGGACCTCACCGCGGGTCCGCGGATCGACGTCACCACGGTGGCCACCATCCCCGCCGACCAGGTCCGCACCGCCCACGTGGTCGCCAGGGCCGACGGCACCGTCAGCGGTCTGCCCCTCGCCGAACTCGTCTTCTGGACGGTGGCCGAGGGCGCCGTCGAGGTCTCCCGGGCGGTGCGGGACGGCGATCCCGTCAAGCGCGGCGACGTCCTCATGACGGTCACCGCCCGCACCCGCGACCTGCTCACGGCCGAGCGCACGGCGCTCAACCTGCTCACCCACATGTCCGGGATCGCCACGGCCACCCGCACCTGGGTGGACGCCGTGGCCGGTACCGGAGCGCGGATCCGGGACAGCCGCAAGACCACCCCGGGGCTGCGCGCCCTCGACAAGTACGCGGTCCGCTGCGGCGGCGGGGTCAACCACCGGTACTGCCTGAGCGACGCCGGGCTGCTCAAGGACAACCACGTGGTCGCCGCCGGGGGAGTGGCCGAGGCGGTCCGCGCCATCCGCGCGCGCTTCCCGGACCTGCCCCTGGAGGTGGAGGTGGACCGGATCGACCAGATCGAGGACGCGCTGTCCGCCGGGGCCGAGGAGATCCTGCTGGACAACTTCTCCGTGGAGCGGCTGACCGAGGCCGTGGCCCTCGTGGACG
Source organism: Nocardiopsis sp. B62 (assembly GCF_018070675.1). NCBI lineage: Bacteria > Bacillati > Actinomycetota > Actinomycetes > Streptosporangiales > Nocardiopsidaceae > Nocardiopsis > Nocardiopsis sp. B62. The sequence goes on from NZ_JAGPXK010000002.1 coordinate 248,032, forward strand.
GCCGCGCCCGTCTGGAGTCCAGCGGCGGACTCACCCTGGACGTGGCCGCCGAGGTCGCCCGCACCGGGGTCGACTACCTGGCGGTCGGGGCGCTCACCCACTCCAGCCCGGCACTGGATATCGCGCTCGACCTGTTGTGAGGGGGCCACTTGGTGGAAGATTCCTTGGGTACACACCAATTCGACCAGTGAGGCCCCCAGAATGCTGCTCGCGATCGACGTCGGCAACTCCGAGACGGTCTTCGGTCTCTTCGACTCCGACGACCTTCTCGAACACTGGAGAGTGGGAACCGACACCAGACGCACCGCCGACGAGTGGGCGGTGGTCCTGCGCGGGCTCATCGACGGCAGCTCCCTGAACGACCAGAGCGAGATCGAGGGCATCGCGATGTGCTGCTCGGTCCCCTCGGTCCAGCACGAGATGCGGGACATGTTCCGCCGCCACTTCGGCGACCGGCCCGCGGTGATCGTCGAGCCGGGGGTGAAGACGGGCGTGCCCATCCGCATGGACAACCCCAAGGAGGTGGGCAGCGACCGGATCATCAACGCGCTGGCCGCCAGCCACCTCTACGGGGGGCCCAGCGTGGTGGTGGACTTCGGGACCGCGACCACCTTCGACGCGGTGAGCGCCAAGGGCGAGTACGTGGGTGGCGCCATCGCGCCGGGCATCGACATCTCGGTGGACGCCCTCTCCCGGCGCGGGGCGCAGCTCCACATGGTCGAGATCGTGAGGCCGCGCTCCGCCATCGCCAAGAACACCACGGAGGCGCTGCGCTCGGGGATCGTCTTCGGGTTCGCCGGGCAGGTCGACGGCATCGTGGACCGCATGGTCGCGGAGCTGACGGACAACCCGGACGACGTGACGGTGGTCGCCACCGGCGGCCTGGCCGGAACGGTGGTCGGCGAGTGCGAGACCGTCGACGTCCACGAACCCTGGCTCACCCTCACCGGGCTGCGCCTGGTCTTCGAGCGCAACACCGGCTGACCCCGGGTGGGCGGCCCCGCGCCCACCCGCCCGTCCGCGCCCGGGCCCACCACCGCGCACCACTCGTACGGTGCCCCCGGGGTGCTGGCGCCGGTAGGATCGGGCCCGTGAATGACACGCACGACGACTATGACGACCTGCCCGAACAGATGCGGGTCCGGCGGCAGAAGCTGGACCGTCTCCGGGAGGAGGGCACCGACCCCTTCCCCGTGAACTACCCGCGGACGACGTCGATCGGTCCCGTGCGTGAGAAACACCAGGGCCTGGAGCCCGACACCCACACCGGGGCGAGGGTCGCCATCGCCGGTCGCGTCATGCTCTACCGTTCCGGCGGCAAGCTGTGCTTCGCGACCCTGCGCGACGAGACCGGGGACGTGCAGATCATGCTGTCCCTGGACCAGGTCGGCAAGGAGGGCCTGGACGCCTGGAAGGCCGACGTCGACCTCGGTGACCACGTGGGTGTGGAGGGCGAGGTCATCACCTCCCGCCGCGGCGAGCTCTCCATCATGGTGAGCGACTGGACGCTGACGGCCAAGTGCCTGCGCCCGCTCCCGGAGAAGCACAAGGGTCTGACCGACCCCGAGGCCCGGGTGCGCCAGCGCTACGTGGACCTCATCGTCAACCCCGAGTCGCAGCAGATGGTGCGCAGCCGTTCGGCCGCCATCCGGGCGATCCGGGAGGGGCTGAGCTCCCGCGACTACATCGAGGTCGAGACCCCGATGCTCATGCGCGTGCACGGCGGCGCCACCGCGCGTCCGTTCGTCACGCACATCAACGCCTACGACATGGACCTGTACCTGCGCATCGCCCCCGAGCTGTCGCTGAAGCGGCTCGTCGTGGGCGGCCTGGAGAAGGTCTTCGAGGTCAACCGGAACTTCCGGAACGAGGGCGCGGACTCCACGCACAACCCCGAGTTCACGATGCTGGAGTTCTACCAGGCCTACGCCGACTACGACGACGTGGCCGAGGTGACCCGCGAGCTGATCCAGGAGGCCGCCCGCGCGGTCTTCGGCTCCACCACGATCGAGCGTGACGGCGAGACCTTCGACCTGGGCGGGGAGTGGCCGCGCGTCACGCTGTACGGCTCGGTCTCGGAGGCCCTGGGGGCCGAGGTCACCCCGAGGACGCCGATCGAGGAGGTCCGACGCCTGGCCGAGGCCAAGGGCGTCGAGTACAGCCACGAATGGGGTCAGGGCAAGCTGGTGGAGCACGTCTTCGAGGAGCTGGTGGAGCACACGCTCATCCAGCCCACGTTCGTGTGCGACTTCCCGCTGGAGACGAGCCCGCTGACCCGTCAGCACCGCGAGGACCCGCTGCTCACCGAGAAGTGGGACCTGATCGGGTTCGGCATGGAGCTCGGTACGGGCTTCTCCGAGCTGGTGGACCCGGTCGAGCAGCGCCGCCGCCTGACCGAGCAGTCGCTGATGGCCGCCGACGGCGACCCCGAGGCGATGCAGCTCGACGAGGACTTCCTGCGCGCGCTGGAGTACGGCATGCCGCCCACCGGCGGTGTGGGGATCGGGATCGACCGTCTGCTCATGGCCTTCACCGGGAAGAACATCCGGGAGACCGTCCTCTTCCCGATCGTCAAGCCCTCCGGGGACTAGGTCGTGTCCGACGGACGTACGTCCTAGCCGGTTCCCCGATCCCGAGGAGGGAAAGGGGAAAGGCGAAACGCTTGTAGCGGGATGACCGAAAGTTGGACTCGGGGCCGTCGCACCCTCAGGTGCGGCGGCCCCGAGTCGTGGGCGCCTCTGAGAGCGCAAATGTGTCCGACACCACGAGACTCGCCTCACTTTCCGGGCAGGCGGAACAAACCACCCGCCAGAACAGGATGTCCTGTGGGGAAGAGCCCGGTTTTTCCCTTGAAAGTTGAGTTATCGGAGCCCCGACAAAGTTGGAGATTGTTTACGCAGGTCAGGCTGGGGAGGATATTTCCCGACGCGTGAACTTGTGACGCACGGGCTTTACGCCATCACGCATGGTGATTTATTGGGCCTTGACGGTATCATCCGCTCCGCTTAGCGTGCTGAGGGCGGACTTCGGTCCGCGAGTTTGCCGAAGTGGTCGAGAACAACGGTGAGCCGGGGCCCGGGTCGAGACACGATCCGGACAACCCGCCGCACGCGTACCCACGACGAGGTCTGTCCGTCCCAGACCGCGACGCCCGGGGTCCGTGTGTCTCGTGCTCCCCTCCTGCTCCCACCCCTGTGCCAGAGGGGTTCCGGGGGCGGTCGGGGTGGTCGGGACTCACCCGCGCCGACAGCCAGTCGACGCGCTTGACTCCTCGGTGACGAGTTGATGTTCCGCACTCACATGGATGAGGGAGGACGGAGTGGAACAGGCCACACTCGTACGACGTACCGTTGAGGACCAGAACACCCTCTCGCCACGGGAACACAGGGAGAACGTGGTTCCCCTGCAGGCCCGGTCGCGCGAGAACGCGTTCAACGGCCCCTACACGCCGGTCGAGCTGAGTCACGAGGAACTCGAACTGCTCGCCGAGATCGCCACCGGTGTCACCACCGAAGTGGCCGCTCGGCACCTCGAGCTCAGCGCCCGGACCCTGCGACGTCGCATTCGCAACATCTGCGACGTGCTGGGCGTGAACACACCCATCGAGGCGGTCGTGTGGGCCGCGCGGCGTCAGCTCATCTGATCTGACGCCACCCGGCGACCGCCGGGAGACACCGCGGGCATACCGGCCCAGCAGGCCGAGCTTTCGACCACCGGACGAGGAGCGTTCCGGTGGGAGGTCGCTTGGGCGTAGTCTGGTCCGGCTATGCCCGTTCGTCATGTCCGGATCCGTCGCGCCAGGACGCGTGACGTGACCCACATCCGCCGCCTCGTCGACACCTACTCCGTCGACCGCCGCGTGCTCTCCAAGAGCACCGTCAACCTCTACGAGGACATCCAGGAGTTCTGGGTGGCCGAGGCGGAGAGCGTTCCCGAGCCGACACCCGGCGAACACGCCGAGCCGGAGGGTGAGCTCCGCGTGGTCGGCTGCGGCGCCCTCCACGTGCTCTGGGAGGACCTGGCCGAGGTGCGCACCGTCGCCGTGGACCCCTCCCTGCGCGGTTTCGGCGTCGGACACCGAATCGTGACCGAACTACTGGACACCGCGCGCGAGTTGGGCGTACGCCGTGTGTTCTGTCTGACATTCGAGACCGGTTTCTTCGCCAAACACGGCTTTGCCCCGATCCAGGGCACTCCGGTCTCGTTCCGTGTCTACGAGGAACTCCTGCGTTCCTATGACGAGGGCGTGGCGGAATTCCTCGACCTGGAGCGGGTCAAACCCAACACCCTGGGGAACACCAGGATGCTTGTGCACCTCGACGGGAGTCCGGCAAGCGTGTCCGGCTAAAGCTTTTGGGTCCCGGATAGGGACCGGCTTCGTCTTCGGAACGGTTCACCGGATCCCCCGATGGCCCTAGGTCCTTAACCGCACCGGGTGGTATGGGTGTGGAACAAGGCAGGTAATGTGTACCTGCGTCCGTCAGGATCGCCGGTTCCCCGGTGAAGTGACGACGGGACGTTCGGCATCCCGGATTTGTGGGACACCGTCCGCGATCGGCCGACTCCGTGATGGAGGTCTTCCCGCGCGGAGGTGGAACAGTCGACCGGACATTGGCCACCATCAGGCTTTGAAGGACCATCTTCGGTACGTCCGGTGTCAAGTCGGGGGCAAACGATGTCTATGATGTCTGGTATGCGTTTGCCCGGCGGTGCCGGAGCGCCATCCCCCACGGCAGGACCGACACTGAGTCGGGTATTTGCTGCAATAAGTAACAACCAGGAAGGGTAGGCCGCTTCGATGGGTGACTTTTTGTCATCGGTGCTTCCCCCTGGACTGATCGACGTATTGTCCGCGCTCATCCCGCCCGTGGTTGTCGCGACCGTGTTCTGTGCCTTCGTCATCAAGCTGCTGCGCAAGGAGATGGCGCCGCGCAGGATGGACGGAAGCCTGGTCAGCGATGAGGCCAAGGATGAGGAGGCCGCGGTCGACAACGACGCGGCCCGGGTCGACGAGACCAAGGCGACGAACGAGACGCCGATTGCCCAGGACGGGGAACGTACCGAATCCGAGGCTCGTTAGATACCGTGCCTCGCTGAACCCGGTCCCCAGCGCCGCGGCGCCGGGGGTCAGCGTGTGCGGGCCAACTCGCCGGCCCCGCGCTGCTCCGGCGACCCCGAATCTCGTCGCTCCGGGTCCAGGTGATTTCTGGCACGCCGGGAATTGTCTTTCGCGTTCTCGCGAGATAGCTTTATATTCAGGTGTGGAGACACCGCTCTGCTGAAAGGTTTGATTCCATGGCACAGAAGGTCCAGGTTTTCCTGGTCGACGACCTCGACGGCGGCGAGGCCGAGGAGACGGTGACGTTCGGTCTCGATGGATCGACGTACGAAATCGACCTCAGCGCGGGTAATGCCGCCAAGCTCCGTGAGGCTCTTACTCCGTTCATTGAGGCCTCCCGCAAGGCCCCCGCGAAGCAGGCACGCGGTACCGCTCGTCGCGGTACCCGGAATGCTCCCAGCCGTGAGCGCAGCGCCGAGATTCGCGCCTGGGCGAAGGCCGCCGGGAAGCCCGTCAATGAGCGCGGCCGTATCCCCGCGGCCATCGTCGCCGAATACGAGGCCGTCAAGGGTTAGGTTTGCCGCCGCTACGCGGCGGAATAGGGGTGGGTCCTGGTCGACATTTCGCCCCATGCGTCACCGACGCGGTGTCCCGAACCCGTTCGTCCCGAGGCCCGGTTCCCGAGGCCTGTGACACCGGGACGAGAGGGCGCGCCGATGAACGTGAGGCCCTGTGGGCACGGATCCCGACCCGAGGCCGGGGAGGCTTCGGAATGGACCCGTGGTCCCCGGCGTTCACCGAAGGCGGAGAGCGGTGCGGGTGACGTGACACGCGCGGTACCCCCGCTCACGAGGCGGCCCGGTACACCGGCGTGTCGGCTCGGTCGCGGTTCGCGCCGACGTTGAGGAGCCCCGAGGGGCTCTGCCCCCGGCCCGCCGCCGGGTGGCTCGCGCGCGGGTCGGCCCGGGTCACCGGGCTCACTCCGGGAGATGGTTCGGTCCATTTCCGCTTGAAGAACAACACGGCTTCCGCTTGTTCGCTTAGAGCCGACAATCCGGCTTACGCACGTGCGGCCCGGGCACTCTCGTGATGGATGGGAGTCCCGGGCCGTTCGCCTTCGGCGTACAGGGAAATCTGACGCGCCAATTGGTAGTTGGATGTTGGGTGAACGCCCTATCGTCGGGGAAAGTCTCTGGCACGGACGGCTGCGGTCGGCCGTACGGAGATGTCCACCCTGTCGGCAGCCGCCGGAAGGGTGGGCGGGTGCGACAGTGCTCCCCGGGGCGGTTAATCCCTGTGGGGCCTATATGCGGAAGAGTCGGGTCGGTCATCGCCGTCCCTGCCTGACCGCTCTGTAGAGGAGCGACGAGACATGTTCGAGAGGTTTACCGACCGCGCGCGGCGAGTGGTGGTTCTGGCTCAGGAAGAAGCCAGGATGCTCAACCACAACTACATCGGTACGGAGCACATCCTGCTCGGCCTCATCCACGAGGGTGAGGGTGTCGCCGCCAAGGCTCTCGAGAGCCTTGGTATCAGCCTCGAAGCGGTTCGGCAGCAGGTCGAGGAGATCATCGGTCAGGGCCAGCAGGCGCCGTCGGGACACATTCCCTTCACCCCGCGCGCCAAGAAGGTCCTTGAGCTGTCGTTGCGCGAGGCGCTTCAGCTCGGCCACAACTACATCGGTACCGAGCACATACTGCTGGGCCTGATCCGCGAGGGCGAGGGCGTCGCCGCCCAGGTCCTCGTGAAGCTCGGTGCGGACCTCAACCGTGTCCGCCAGCAGGTCATCCAGCTGCTGCACGGCTACCAGGGCAAGGAGCCGCAGGCCACCGGAGCCTCCTCCGAGTCCACCCCCTCCACCTCGCTGGTGCTGGACCAGTTCGGCCGCAACCTGACGCAGGCCGCGCGTGAGTCCAAGCTCGACCCGGTCATCGGCCGGGACAAGGAAATCGAGCGCGTCATGCAGGTGCTCTCACGGCGCACCAAGAACAACCCGGTGCTCATCGGTGAGCCCGGTGTCGGTAAGACCGCCGTGGTCGAGGGGCTCGCACAGAAGATCGTCAAGGGTGAGATCCCCGAGACGCTCAAGGACAAGCAGCTGTACACGCTCGACCTGGGCGCACTGGTCGCGGGCAGCCGCTACCGCGGTGACTTCGAGGAGCGCCTCAAGAAGGTGCTCAAGGAGATCCGCACCCGCGGTGACATCATCCTCTTCATCGACGAGCTGCACACGCTGGTCGGCGCGGGCGCGGCGGAGGGTGCCATAGACGCCGCCTCCATCCTGAAGCCCATGCTGGCCCGGGGTGAGCTCCAGACCATCGGTGCGACCACGCTCGACGAGTACCGCAAGTACCTGGAGAAGGACGCCGCGCTGGAGCGCCGCTTCCAGCCGATCCAGGTGGACGAGCCGACGATCACGCACGCCATCGAGATCCTCAAGGGCCTGCGCGACCGTTACGAGGCCCACCACCGGGTCTCCATCACCGACAGCGCCCTCGTGGCCGCCGCGCAGCTGGCCGACCGCTACATCAGCGACCGGTTCCTGCCGGACAAGGCGATCGACCTCATCGACGAGGCCGGTTCCCGGATGCGCATCCGCCGGATGACCGCTCCGCCGGACCTGCGCGAGTTCGACGAGAAGATCGCCGGCGTGCGCCGCGACAAGGAATCGGCCATCGACGAGCAGGACTTCGAGAAGGCCGCGTCCCTGCGCGACGACGAGAAGCAGCTTCTCAACAAGAAGGCGCAGCGGGAGAAGGAGTGGAAGGCCGGCGACATGGACGTCGTGGCCGAGGTCGACGAGGAGCTCATCGCCGAGGTCCTGGCCGCGTCCACCGGCATCCCGGTCTTCAAGCTGACCGAGGAGGAGAGCTCGCGCCTGCTGCGCATGGAGGACGAGCTGCACCGCCGGGTCATCGGCCAGGAGGACGCCATCAAGGCGCTCTCCCAGGCGATCCGCCGTACCCGCGCCGGTCTGAAGGACCCCAAGCGCCCCGGTGGTTCGTTCATCTTCGCCGGTCCGTCCGGTGTGGGTAAGACCGAGCTGTCCAAGACCCTGGCCGAGTTCCTGTTCGGGGACGAGGACTCGCTGATCCAGCTGGACATGTCCGAGTTCATGGAGAAGCACACGGTCTCGCGGCTGTTCGGTTCCCCGCCCGGCTACGTCGGTTACGAGGAGGGCGGCCAGCTCACCGAGAAGGTGCGCCGCAAGCCGTTCTCCGTGGTCCTGTTCGACGAGATCGAGAAGGCCCACAACGACATCTTCAACTCTCTGCTCCAGGTGCTGGAGGAGGGTCGTCTCACCGACGCCCAGGGTCGCAACGTCGACTTCAAGAACACGGTCATCATCATGACGACCAACCTGGGTACGCGGGACATCTCCAAGGGCCAGGCCATGGGCTTCGCCAAGGAGGACGACGCCAACACCAACTACGAGCGGATGAAGGCGAAGGTCAGCGATGAGCTCAAGACCAACTTCCGGCCTGAGTTCCTCAACCGTGTGGACGACGTCATCGTCTTCCACCAGCTGACCGAGAAGGAGATCTTCCAGATCGTCGACCTGATGATCACGAGCCTGGACAACCGGCTCAAGGAGAAGGACATGGGCATCGAGCTGCGCCCCAAGGCGAAGCAGATCCTGTCCGAGCGCGGGTTCGACCCGGTCCTGGGCGCGCGGCCGCTGCGTCGCACGATCCAGCGGGAGATCGAGGACCAGCTCTCCGAGAAGATCCTCTTCGGCGACCTCAAGGCGGGTCAGATCGTCGTGATCGACGCCGAGGGCGAGGGCACGGACGCGAAGTTCACCTTCAAGGGCGTGCCGAAGCCCGCCGCGGTGCCGGACACCCCCGAGGTGGAGTCCGCCGCCAAGGGCGAGTAGTGGACCCGGCCGGTCCCGTACCGGCGGTGGTCTGAGGAACGGGGGCATCCCTTCGGGGGTGCCCCCTTCGTCGTTTCCCGAAGCGAGGGAAGGCAGTCGGACGCTAGGGTGCCGTCCGTGGCCAATCCAAACGAACCCCGCCCAGACGGCTCCCAGCCGCCGCAGCCGGGGCCCCTCGGTTCCCCGTTCCCGCACGGCCCCTCAGGGCCGCACGACGCCTCCCAGGGGCCTCCGGTGGGCCAGGGTCCGCCTCCCGGTCCCGTGCCGCAGGGGCCGTGGCCCCCCTACCCCCCTCAGGGCCAGTACCCGCAGGGTCCGCCCCCTCAGGGGCAGTACCCCCACGGGCCTCCGCCCGGCCCGGGACACCCGCCGCAGGCACCCCCGCCGCAGGCACCCCCGCCCGGTTACCCGTACCAGGGCCCGCCGCCCGGCTTCCCGCACCCCGGACAGCCGCCCCAGGGTCCGCCGCCCGGACATCCGCCCTACGGGCACCCGGGGGCGCCCGGTCCCGGCGGCCGTTCGGCGGCGCCGTGGCTCATCGTCGGTGGCGTCGCCCTGGCGCTGCTCCTGGTGGGTGGCGCGGTCCTCGGCGGCTTCCTGTTCTACGGGGGCACCGCGGTGTCGGACGAGGCGAGCGGCTCCGGTGGGGCCGGTGGCGGGGGGACCGAAGGGGTCGAGACCTTCGAGGACCTTTCCAAGGACCACGTGGAGACCGGCGTGAGCGTCGACTACGAGCAGTACCCGCCGGTCGGCGGGGAGCACTACGGCTTCTGGCAGAACTGCGGGGTGTACGACGAACCGGTCCTGACCGAGGCGGCCGTCCACTCGCTGGAGCACGGGGCGGTGTGGATCACGCACGACCCGGCACTGTCCGACGACGAGGTGGAGACGCTGACCGCGCATCACACCCAGGGCTCCTACGTGCTGGTCAGCCCGATGGAGGACCTGCCGTCCCCCGTGGTGGCCTCGGCCTGGGGAGCCCAGCTCAAGCTGGACGACCCCGCCGACCCGCGGCTGGCGGACTTCCTGCTGGAGTACGAGCAGAGCCCCCACGCCCCCGAGCCCGGTGCTCCGTGCAGCGGCGCCTTCGACGGCACCCAGGCGGAGTTCGACGCGGAGGGCGCCGGGGAGGTCGGGGCCCGGATGAACTGAGGTCCCGTCCGGACCCGACACGACCGGACCGGCCCCCGGGTGACCGGGGACCCGGTTACCCGGTTACCCGGTTACCCGGGCAGGGCGTAGCGGCCGTCGTCCAGGGGGTCCACCAGACCGTCGGAGACCAGGGCGTCCAGGGCCCGCTCGCGCTGGACGCCGTCGTCCCACACGGCGTCCAGGGCGTCCTTGACCACGGGTTCGCGTGAGGCCCGCAGCACGGCCAGGAGCTTGCCGCGCACCTGGCGGTCCGTTCCCGCGTAGGTCTGCCCGCGCCGGGGAGGGCCGTCGTGGGCGGGCTTCCCGGCGAGCTTCCAGGCGCACTGTCCCGCGACGGGGCAGTCCGCGCAGCGCGGCGACCGGGCCGTGCAGACCAGGGCGCCCAGCTCCATCACGGCCACGCCCCAGCGGGCCGCGACCGAGGGTGTCGGCGGCAGGAGCGTCTCGGCGAGGGAGGTCTCCGCCTTGGTCTGGGTTTTCGGCGGGTACTCGATCCCCGTTTCGGTCCTGGCCAGGACCCGGCGCACGTTGGTGTCCAGAATGGCGTGCCGCTGTCCGTAGGCGAAGCTCGCGACCGCCGCCGCCGTGTACGCGCCGATCCCCGGAAGGGACAGAAGGGTCGCGTGGTCGTCGGGGACCTCGCCGCCGTGCTCCTCCGTGATGGCCACGGCGCAGGCGTGCAGGCGCAGCGCCCGGCGCGGGTAGCCGAGCCGGTTCCACATGCGAACCGCCTCGCCGGAGGGCTCCTTGGCCAGGTGGGCGGGGGTGGGCCAGCGCTCCATCCAGGCCTCCCACGCGGGGAGCACCCGCACGACGGGGGTCTGCTGGAGCATGATCTCGCTGACCAGGATGGACCAGGCCGAGGCCTCGGGGCGGCGCCAGGGCAGGTCCCTGGCGTTGGACTCGTACCACGCCAGAACGGCGGTGCTGTAAGGGTTATCGCTCATCTTTAACGGGAAATCGGCGGGTTGAGTAGGTGGGTGGCACGCAAAACCGCAATACTACGGCCCATGGCGTCAAGTACCGGACAACCTGCACCCGTCAGCCGTGAGACCTACTGGAAGCGACGCGCCTTCGTCCTGGCTGGCGTGATGCTGGTGTTCGCTTTGGTCGCGCTCGCCTTCCGGAACTCCTCCGACGACGGCGAGCCAGCGGGCTCCCAGGCGTCCATCGAGGAACCCGAGGCCTCCTCCAGTATCCCAGCCGAGGATCCCTCCGAGGCCGAAACCGACGAAGAGGACGCGGACCCGTCCGCCTCGCCCTCTCCGTCGGAGTCCCCGTCGCCGTCCGCTTCGCCCTCCGAGGGCGAGGGGGACGAGGGTTCCGGCGGCGGTTCCGGTGGGGGATCGGCCGACGCCGCGGCTCCCGAGCGCCCCGAGGACCACTGCCGTCCGCAGGACGTCGTGGTCACCTTCGACTTCGCGGAGAAGGAGCGGGAGGTGTACGGCGGTGGCGCCAACCCCGAGTTCAAGGTGACCGTGGTCAACGTCGCCGAGCAGACCTGCACCGTGGACGTGGGTCCCGAGGCGTTCGAGCTCAGGCTGGACTCCGGCGACGACCGGATCTACTCCTCAGCCGACTGCGTCAAGGGCAACAGCAAGGAGGAGCGTCAGCTCACCCAGGGCCGACCGCACGAGTACACGGTCTCCTGGGACCTGGAGCGCTCCTTCACCGACTGCCGTGACGGCGGCGCCAAGGCGCAGCCCGGGTGGTACAAGGCGAACCTGCGCGGCGACCACGTCGGCAGCGTCGACCAGCTCGTGTTCCAGCTCAAGGCCTGACCGCGGTCGCGGGACGAGTTCACGCAAAACACACAACTGATCGTCACTGAGTGACTACTATTCGTGGCGAAAGTTGTTCTCGTCGTTCTCGTCCCGGGAGTTCCTGTGAAGCTCATGGCCACCGCCCTGTCCTGTGCCGCCGCCGTCGCCCTCGCCGTGAGCGCGGCCGCGCCCGCGACCGCCGACGAACGGGGCGCCGCGTACATGCTCGAGGTCTTCGGAGGCGTCGAGAAGCACGGTGACACCGCCACGAGCTGGGCCCGTGGGGCCACCCTGGAGTGCGACCCGGCCGGGGGCGACCACCCCCGGGCCGCCCAGGCCTGCGACCTCATCGCCGAGCACGGCGACATCGCCAGCGTGACGGCCAACACGGACGGCGTCTGCACGATGGAGTACCGCCCGGTCACCGTCCGGGTCACCGGTGCCGAGGACTACGAGGAGACCTTCGGCAACGCCTGCCAGCTGGCCAACGCCAAGGGCATGATCTTCGACTTCTAGGGCGGTCCGCTAGTCCTCGGCGGCCGCGCGCTGGGAACCCCGGCGCCGGCCCCGTCGCTCCACCCAGGACAGGGCCTCGCTCAGCTCCTCCACCTCGTGCACGCGGATGCCGTTGACCGGGTCGCCGAAGTGCTTGGGCACCACCGCCTGCGTGAAGCCCAGGCGCTGCGCCTCGGCGACCCGGCGCCGCACTCCGTTCACACTGCGCACGTCGCCCGCCAGCCCCACCTCGCCGATCGCGATGAACCCGCTCGGCAGGGGGACGTCGTTGTTGGAGCTGGCGGCGGCCAGGGCCAGGGCCAGGTCCACGGAGGGCTCGCCCAGCTTCACCCCGCCCACGGTCGAGGCGTACACGTCCATGTTGGCCAGCTTCATCCCGGTGCGCTTCTCCAGCACGGCGAGGATCATGTTCACCCGCGAGGTGTCCAGGCCCGAGGTCGCGCGGCGGGGCGCGGGCAGCGGCGTCGGAGCGACCAGTGCCTGCACCTCGGTGATGAGGGGGCGCCGACCCTCCAGGGTCACGGTGACGCACGTGCCCGGGACCGGGTCGGTCCTTTCGGTGAGGAAGAGCCCGCTGGGGTCGGGCAGGCCGTAGATGCCCTTCTCGGTGAGCTCGAAGACGCCGATCTCGTCGGTGGGCCCGTAGCGGTTCTTGACCGCGCGCAGCAGGCGCAGCTGGGAGTGGCGTTCGCCCTCGAAGTGGAGGACGACGTCCACCAGGTGCTCCAGCAGGCGGGGACCGGCGATGGAGCCGTCCTTGGTGACGTGGCCGACCAGCACGGTGGCGATGCCGCGCTCCTTGGCGATCTGGATCAGCGCACCGGTGACCTGCCGGATCTGGGTGACTCCGCCCGGGACGCCCGCGGCCTCGGGGGAGACCATGGTCTGCACCGAGTCGACGATCAGCAGCTGCGGCGCGACGGCGTCGACGTGGCTCGCCAGGGTGGCCACGGAGGTCTCGGCGGCGAGGAAGAGCTGGTCGGACAGGGCTCCGAGGCGCTCGGCGCGCAGCCGGACCTGACCGGCCGACTCCTCGCCCGTGATGTAGAGGACGGGCGCCTTGGCGGCGCGCATGGCGGCGACCTCCAGGAGGAGCGTCGACTTGCCCACGCCGGGCTCGCCCGCCAGCAGGACGACGCCGCCGGGGACCGCTCCGCCGCCCAGGACGCGGTCGAGTTCGTCCACTCCGGTGGGCACCGCCTCGGCGCTCTCCACGCTGATCTCGGTGATGGGGCGTGCCCGGGAGGTCACCGGGGCGGCCGCGACGGCCATGGGCGCGGGGGCCCCGGCCTCCTCGACGGTGCCCCAGGCCTGGCACTCACCGCAGCGCCCCACCCACTTGAGGGTGGTCCATCCGCACTCGGCGCACCGGAACGTCGTCTTCGCAGCTTTTGCCATGGGCGACACGCTAACGGCTGCGGGGGACAGACCCGAATGGAATCGGGAGCCCCATGAAACACAAGAAAGTTACCTACCGGTTAGGTCAAGGGTTTCGTAAGTCATGTTAGAGAGTATGTGGGGAGAGTCACTCTCGCCCCATGGTCAGAACACTCCTGTGCCCCCGCTCCTTGGAGAGAGGAAATCCCTCGTGTTCCGTACGAACCGAACCCCCGCCATCCCCCGTGCCTCCCGAGGCGGTGAGCGCCCCGGCGCTCTGCGCCGCCTCGCCCGGTTCACGGCCCCCCTGGCGCTCGCCGCCATGGGGATCTCGCTGGCCACCGCACCCGTCGCCGCCGAGGAGGCCCAGGCGGCCGAGGCCGCCGCCTTCGAGCACTACGTGGCCATCGGCGACTCCTTCGTCGCCGGTCCGCTGGTCCAGGCCCAGGCCAACATGCCGCTCCTCGGTTGCATGCAGTCCTCGGTCAACTACCCCAAGCGCCTCGCGGACGAGCTGGGAATCGCCGACCTCACCGACGTCAGCTGCTCCGGTGCGGTCATGAGCCACCTCTACGAGGCGCAGTTCGACGACACCCCGCCGCAGCTGGAGGCGCTGCGTCCCGAGACCGACCTGGTCACGGTGGGGATCGCGGGGAACGACTTCGGTTTCTCCGAGGTCCTCCTGGAGTGCGCGAAGCGCAGCCTGGGCAACCCGCTGGGCAGCCCCTGCGCCGACTACTACGGTGACGAGCTCGACCAGCGGATCGAGGGACTGCGGGGTGAGGTCTCCGGCGTGTACGCGGACATCGCCGAGCGCAGCCCCAACGCCACGGTCCTCAGCGTCGGCTACCTCCAGATCCTGCCGGAGAGCGGCGGTTGCTGGCCGAGCACGCCGATCTCCCGCGGGGACGTCCCGTGGCTGGACTCCGCCCAGACCGCGCTGAACGCGATGCTCAAGGAGGAGGCCGAAGCCCAGGGCGCGGTCTTCGTTGACACCTTCGAGCGCGGCCATGACGTCTGCCAGGGTTCGAGCACCCGCTGGGTCGAGGGCCTGATCCCGGAGGACGGCGCGCCGATCCACCCGAACAACCTCGGCATGGCGGCGACGACCGACTTCGTGCGTTCCGCCCTGAACGTCCCGCAGCCGTAGCTGGCTGTAGCCGGTGGTGACTGACCTCGGCGGGCGAGTGGTCGTTTGATGATTCGACGACCGATTTGCCCGCCGAGGTCAAGTGGTCTTTACCGTCCTTGGGTGCTGCTTAGGCTACGCAGAGTGATTTTCCGTGATCTCTGTGTGACCAATGGTGGTGTGTTGGCGGCAGGGAGACCCGCGTCACAGTGGTGCGGGCTGCCCCGACGGGAGCACCGAGGGAGCACCACGTCATGCGAACACCACGACACCATGAGCAAACGCGGGCCTGCCGTTCCACCACCCACTCGGGGCGACAGGCCGCATCCGCCCAGGCGCGTCGCCGTAGGTCGAGCGCACTCCTCGTCGCGGCTCTCGCGGCCGCGACCGTAGTCGCCGGGGGAGCCCCGGCTCAGGCCCAGCCCGTCTCCGCCGCGGCCCCGCAGGAGGGCCCCGCGAACGCCGAGAACCGCGAGCGGGTCCACCAGTCCCTGTCCACCGACAACGTGGAGAAGGCCATCGACGAGGCCGAGTCCCACAAGGGCAAGCCCTACGCGTGGGGCGGGACGGGACCCAACTCCTTCGACTGCTCCGGACTGGTGCAGCACTCCTTCAAGCAGGCCGGTGTGAGCCTGCCCCGGGTGGCCCAGGACCAGGTTCGGTCGGGGACCCGGGTGAGCTACTCCGACGCCCGGCGCGGCGACGTCCTGTACTGGACGGACTCGGGCGGACACGCCTACCACGTCGCGATCTACCTCGGCGATGACCGCATGATCGACGCCCCGAACTCCGGCGGGAAGATCTCCGAGCGGGACGTGACCCGTCACGACCTCGCCGGTGCCGTGCGACTCTGACCCCGTCATCCGCGGGGCCGCGCCACCGGCGCGCCACTGATCTCCGACGGCCGTTCCCCGAGTGCCGGGGAACGGCCGTCCCTCCAGTTCACAGGCCCGTACGGTCCTCGCCGAGCACCCCCGCCACGCCGTGTTCACGCGGGCGCCCGCGCCAGATCGCCGAGGAGCGCATACTCTGGAACACGTGAGCCCTATCCAGGTCCCAGACGCGCCCGTGGTCCTCTCGTCGGCGTCGGTCTACCCGGAGAAGACCCCGGCCGCGTTCGAGATCGCCGCGAAGCTGGGGTACGACGGCGTGGAGGTCCTCGTCTCCTCCGACCCGGCCAGCCAGGACACCGAACTCCTCCGGCGCCTCTCGGACTACCACCAGATGCCCGTGACCGCGGTCCACTCCCCCTGCCTCGTGCTCACCCAGCGCGTGTGGGGGCGTGAGCCCTGGGGGAAGCTCCAGCGGTCCAAGGAGATGGCCGAGGCGCTGGGCGCCAGGACGGTCGTGGTGCACCCCGCCTTCCGCTGGCAGCGCGAGTACGCCCGCGACTTCGAGAACGGCGTGGCGCGCATGCAGGACGAGACCGACGTGGTCTTCGCGGTCGAGAACATGTACCCGGTGCGCGTGCGCGACCGCGAGGTCGTCCCCTACGCCCCGAGCTGGAACCCGCTCGACCGTGACTACCCGGACGTCACCCTCGACCTCTCGCACACCGCCATGTCCGGCTCCGACGCGATGGACATGGCCAGACGGCTGGGCGACCGGCTGTCCCACGTGCACGTGACGGACGGCCTCGGCGGCCAGAACCTGGACGAGCACCTGATCCCGGGACGCGGTACCCAGCCCGTGGCCGAACTGCTCGAACACCTCGCGGGCAGCGGTTACGAGGGACAGCTGGTCCTGGAGGTGAGCACCCGCAAGTCCGTGGACCGCGAGGCGCGCATGCGCGAGCTGGCCGAGGCGCTGGCCTTCACCCGGCTGCACTTCGCGCAGGGGCCGCCCGAGCCCGAACCCACGCTGGGCCGCCGTGAGCGCATCGCGCTGCTGCGCGGGCGCGGACAGTCCCCGCCCCGGCGCTTCTCGGTCGACCCCGGCGGGTCGGTCGACGACGAGGGCACGGCCCAGGACTGACCGGCGGGGACGGGTCCGCCTCCTCGGACGTCCACTCCGTGGGACGCGTGGTCGGCGCGGGAGCCTCCGTGCGGCTAGCGTGGAGTGAACGCGCAGAGAGGACCCCTAATGATCGCGATCATCGGCGCAGGAAAGATGGGCGAGGCGTTGCTCGCCGGGCTGCTGGCCCAGGGCCACGCACCGGAGGACGTGCTCGTCACGGAGCCGCGCGAGGAGCACGCGGCGGAGCTGCGCGCCCGTCACGGGGTCGAGACGGTTCCGGCGGGGGACGCCGCCAAGCGGGCGGGCACCCTGCTGCTGGCCCTCAAGCCCCAGGACATGCTGGCCCTGCTGGACGACCTCGCCCCGCACCTGACCCGGGACCACCTGGTCATCTCGGTTGCAGCCGGGCTGACCACCGCGGTGATGGAGAACCACCTGTCCTCCGGCGTGCCGGTCGTGCGCGCGATGCCCAACACCCCGGCGCTCATGGGCCGGGGGATGACGGCCGTCTCCGGTGGGGCGTTCGCGCAGGCCGAGCACCTGGACCGGGCCGAGGAGCTGCTGGGCGCGGTCGGTGAGGTGCTCCGGGTCGGTGAGCAGCACATGGACACGGTCACGGCGATCTCCGGGAGCGGACCGGCCTACTTCTACTTCATCGCGGAGACCATGATCGAGGCCGGAGTGGCCATGGGCATGCCGCGGGCCACCGCGCAGCGCCTCGTGGGGCAGACGATCACCGGGGCCGCGGCCATGCTCGACGGTTCCGGGGAGCACCCGGTGGTCCTGCGCGAGGCCGTGACGTCGCCGGGGGGCACCACGGCGGCGGCGCTGCGTGAACTGGAACGACACGGAGTGCGCACGGCCTTCACGGACGCGATCGAGGCGGCGAGGGACCGGAGCAGGGCGCTGTCGGAGAGCTAGCCACGGGTGTGTGTGACCTAACTCACACATGGATTTCCTGGTTCCTCTGGTCGTGAAGTGTCGGACATTGCGTCCTACCTGACGAATAAAGTCGGGATAAGAGGGGCTCGCCCCCTCTTACCTCCGACTCTGTACGTCTTCCCCTCACTGATTCCGGGGCCCCATGACACATCCTCAACCCCCTTCGGACCCGTCCAACGTCCCGGGCCAGCCCGGGGCCGCGACCCCGCCCCCCGCTCCGAGCGGTCCCCAGAACCCCGTCGGGGGTCCGCCCTCGGGAGGCAACCCCGCCGTCGGTCACCCGTCCGGCGGCCAGCCTCCCCCCGGCGGCCAGCCTCCCAGCGGTCCACCCCCGGGCGGCCCACCGCTCGGCGGTCCGCCACCCATGGGCCAGGGGCCTGGTGGCCCGCCCCCCGGCGCTCCCGGTGGCCCGCCCCCCGGCGGTCCCGGCGGTCCGGTGGGCCCGGGTGGCCCCGGTGCCCCCTCCGGGCCCGGTGCTCCCATGGGTCCCGGCGGTCCCGGTGGGCCCCCGCCCGGCCAGTTCGGTGGACCCCCGCCCATGGGGACCCCCTCCGGCGGCAACCCGCCCTTCGGTCCGCCCCAGGGAGGACCGCCCCCCGGCGGCATGCCCCCGGGTGGTCCGCCCCCCGGCGGCATGCCCCCCGGCCCGCCCTCCGGTCAGTTCGGTGGACCCCCGCCGCCGCCCCTGCCCCCGCTCGGCCTCTTCAAGTCCAAGGCCGGGCTGCGCGCCGCGCTGCTCAACCTGTCCGGTGTCGGCGCCGGCTACTTCTACCTGCGCAGCTGGGTGTTCTTCGGGATCAACCTGGCCGTCACCATCGGCCTGCTGGTCACGGCCGCCGTCATGGGCGCCGCCGACAACCTGCTCACCTGGGCTCCGGCCCTGCTCGCGTGGGTCCTGGTCACCGTGGTGCACGGCCTCTTCGCCGGGCGCAAGCACGACCGGCGCCTCATGGCCCGGGGCGAGCAGCCCACGGCCGGATCCAAACCGGTCGTCCTGGCCGCCTGCCTCGTCGTGGTCATGGCGCTGTCGCTGGTCGGCGTCTGGCAGACCGGTGAGTGGCGGCTCCGCGTCGCCGACACCGCCCACGCCAACGGCGACTGCGACACCGCCATCGACGGCTACGGCCAGGTGGAGGGCGGATTCCAGCTCTCCATGTCGCCGTCCCTGATGAACAGGGCCCGCGAGGGTGGCGAGGCCTGCGAGATCCTGCGCCGCGCCCAGTCCGACGTGGCCAACGAGGCCTACGACCACGCGCTGGAGTCCTACACCGACTACTTCGCGCACGCGGGCTCCCGTTGGGAGGACACCGACGGCAGCATCGCGGAGATCCACTTCGACTACGCCGCCCAGCTCGCCGCCGACGCGGACCAGATGTACACGGGAACCGTGACCGACGAGGTCAGCGAGGCCTTCCGACAGGCGCAGGAGACCTACGCGTTCATCGCCGAGGACTTCTCCGACACCCCGTCCGCCGCTCAGGTGCCCGACGCCCTCGTCGAGCTGTACGACGTGGCCACCGGCGACTACCAGTCGGAGAACTGGTGCTCGGCCTTCGACCAGATCGGGATGTTCGACGACCTCTCCTGGGACGCGGCCCCAGACATCGCCGAGCGCATCGAGGACGAGCGCCCCGACGCCGCGCTCAACTGCGGTTGGGCGCAGGTGGACTCCGGCGACCTCGACGACGCGGACGAGACGGTCGAGTACCTGGAGGCCAGCCACCCGGACTACGAGACCGACGACGTCGAGAAGCTCACCAAGCACATCGGAGCCGGTCGCATCGAGCAGAAGATGGACCTCCAGACCATCTTCGGCGAGTCCTCGATCGAGGACATGAGCCCGTACGAGACCGGAGGCGGCGACAAGGTCGTCATCGAGTTCACCAACAACTCGCCGGAGGAGATGCACTTCATGTACGTGGGACCGGAAGCGGTCCACGGCGAGGAGTTCACCGACCCCTGTGAGGGCTGCAAGGTCTACACCTCGCCGCCCACCGGCAACTCCTGCTTCGACGACGGCGAGGTCATGCGGATCGAGCTGGACCCGGGCGAGTACCGGCTGATGATCACCTCCACCGAGTCCGGCTTCGGCAAGCCCCTCCACGGCACCAAGAAGCTCAAGGCGGGCGAGACCTACAAGTCCTGCTACTACAAGATGGAGAACGGCTAGACACGCGCGGCGGCGGGACCGCCGTCATGGGCCCCGCGGCCCTGGAGGGAACCCCCCTCCGGGGCCGTTCCCGTATTCCGGGGCCGGGTTCCCGCCCGAGGGCGCCGGAGAACGAACCGGACCCGGGGTTCTGCCCGGGCCCGGCCTTGCGTACTGTGTGCTTCGGAGCACGCACACCTGAAACGGGGGTCACCACATGGGAGGGCGCACGTCCTGCTCACTTCGGGTGGCATGGGACGACGGACTCACCGCCTACGACTTCGGGCCGCAGCACCCGATGGCGCCGATCCGGGTCGAGCTGACCATGGCGCTCAGCCGCGAGCTGGGCGTCTTCGAGGGTGCGGGGGTCGACCTCCTGGACGTCGAACCGGCCTCCGACGAACTCCTCTCCCTGGTGCACGACCCCGCCTACGTCGAGGCGGTCAAGCGGGCCGGTCGGACCCTGGAGCCCGACGACGCCCACATGCTCGGCACCACCGACAACCCCGTGTTCCCGCACATGCACGAGGCCTCGGCGCTGATCGCGGGCGCCTCCGTGGCGGCGGCCCGGGCCGTGTGGACGGGACAGAGCGCGCACGCCGCCAACATCGCGGGCGGACTCCACCACGCCATGCACGGCAACGCGTGGGGGTTCTGCGTCTACAACGACCCCGCGCTGGCCATCGCCTGGCTCCTGGAACAGGGCGCCAAGCGCGTCGCCTACGTCGACGTGGACGTGCACCACGGGGACGGCGTCCAGAACGCCTTCTACGACGACCCCCGGGTCCTCACCATCAGCCTCCACGAGTCGCCCGCGACCCTGTTCCCGGGTACCGGACACGCCTCGGAGGTCGGCGGCCCCAACGCCGAGGGGTACGCCGTCAACGTCCCCCTGCCCGCCGGGACCGGCGACACCGGCTGGCACCGTGCCTTCGACGCCGTGGTCCCGCCGCTGCTGCACGAGTTCCAGCCGGAGATCCTGGTGACCCAGCAGGGCTGCGACACCCACGCCCTCGACCCCCTGGCCAACCTCACGCTCAGCGTGGACGGGCAGCGCCGGGCCTACGAGGAGCTGCACAAGCTCGCGCGCAAGACGGCGGGCGGCCGCTGGCTGCTGTTCGGTGGCGGCGGCTACGGTCTCGTCCACGTCGTGCCCCGGGCCTGGACCCACCTTCTGGCCGAGGCGGCGGGCGCGCCCATCGACCCGGACCGGGAGACTCCGCAGGGGTGGCGCGACTTCGTGCGCCAGCGCACCGGCGAGCTCGCCCCGCTCTACATGACCGACGGCCGAGGTGTCTCCTTCACCCCCTTCGAGCAGGGCTACGACCCCGGGGACCCCGTCGACCGGGCCATCCACGCCACCCGCACCGCGGTGTTCCCCAGCCACGGGATCGACCCCACCCTCTGAGCCGGACCCCTCCGCCCCGCCCACCCGGCGCCGCCGCCGATCACACCACGCGAAATCTCCGCGATTGCCGCGTGGCGCGCGTTCAGCGGGTAGGAAGGGGATTATTACCGGGCGAACAGGAGCCGAAGCCGTGGTGGTCGCGCGGCGTGTCACCGGCTCGCCGCGCAGACGAGGAAGGGGAACGCAGGTGACGCCGCCGACACGCGCCGAACTCATCACCTATCTGGTTCGCACGGGGATCGCGGGGCACGTCGACACCCCACGGCAGAACAACCTGCGCCACTACCGGAGGCTCGTACAGAAGGACCCGTACCACCAGTTCGGGTTGACCTTCGCGCACGACTGGACGTACGCCGAGGTCCTCGCCCTGATGAACAAGCGCTGCGGCGTGGTGGGGGACGAGGAGTACGTGTGGGGGATCGACACCATCGACCCCGACCTCACCATCGACGCCCTGGAGGCCCTCGGCGACCGGCTGGCGCTGGCGGCCCGGCGCCAGGAGAGCGTCATGTTCGCCACCGGGCACCCGCGCAACCTCCGGGACACCTACCAGTCGTGGAAGGACGCGCTCTCCGCACGCGGGTGCAAGGTCCTCACGGCGGCGGGGGGCTACTCCTACGAGGTGACCACGGAACGGCCGCCGAACCGGCGGATCGTGGTCTGGCGGGAGGACGTGGCCCTGGTGACGGACGGACACCTGCCCCGGCACAGCCACCACCCCTTCGCGATGCGGGCGATCCTGGCGGAACTCACGGACCGGGGTGAGCCATGGCCGCAGTTGGTCATCGCCGACCACGGTTTCGCGGGTGCCGCGGGGGAGGCGGGGGTGCCGACGGTGGGCTTCGCCGACTGCAACGACCCCGCTCTTTTCCTCGCCGAACATGAGGGAAAACTGCTGGTCACCGTGCCTCTCGACGACGGATACCTACCCGAGGACTACGCTCCGCTGCGCGACTACGTGCTCGCCAGAGCGGGCCTTCTTTGAGTGTGGTCGGCCATTTATACCCAGCGTTAAACCTCATCTGACCCTTGGTCAACGCGCGGCCACGAAGACAGCACGAACGACCTTCCGTAGAGGGGAACTCGGCTCTACTCTGAAAACGGACGTGTCAGTAGTGACAGCATGACACGCTGGCGTGTCGGTGGGACGGGGACTGTTTCGCCGGGGTCCCCCGAGCACCGTGAGGCACGCCAGGGCTGAACGGTAGACAATGCTCACGTCCGGGAATGAGGGCGTCGGAAGATGAACGGGAGCAAACCGCCTCTCGAAGAGGTCAGGTTCCTGACCGTGGCGGAGGTCGCCACGATCATGCGTGTGTCCAAGATGACCGTTTACCGAATGGTGCACTCGGGAGTTCTCCCCGCGATTCGTGTGGGGCGTTCCTACCGGGTCCCCGAACGGGCCGTACACGACTACCTCCGCGAGGCATTCGTCGAGGCTGGTTGACAGGCCAGGCCGGACCCGGGGGCGGGGCCCACTGACCCAGCGCCCGATCCGCCGACCACTCAGGGGCGATGTTCCCCAGCATCGCCCCTGACGTGTGCCGTCCCGCGCCCGACGCCTCCCCCGAGTCCGCGCCCCACCTCCCGCCGGACACGGTCACCTCGGGCGCCGTACCGGAGGACCTCCCATGTGTCGGGGCGGCCGAGCCGGCCCCAGGGCATCTACTACACTTTGTCGTTGTTGTAGTCCGCCCTGATCACACCCGGTTCGCGAGGTCCCCTCGATGCCCAGTAGCAGCCCAGGTACGCGACGCCGTCGTGCCGTGCCGTCCCTGTCGGCCGCCGCGGTGGCGGCCGTCCTCGTCCTGTCCGGATGCGCCGGGGGGACGGAGATCGAGACCGGGGGCGAGGAGGACCGGTTCATCTCGGGTGACGGCAGCGCCACGGTCTTCGAGGACGGAGAACGCGCGGCGGCGCCGGAGGTGACGGGGACGACCTTCGAGGGCGACGCGTTGTCGTTGTCGGAGTACGAGGGCCGGATCCTGGTGGTGAACGTGTGGGCGAGCTGGTGCGGTCCCTGCCGCGCCGAGCAGCCGGTGCTGGACGAGGTGCACGCCGAGTACGGGGACCTGGGCGTGGACTTCCTGGGCGTGAACATCAAGGACAACGAGACCGCGGCCATCGCCTACACCGAGAACAAGGGTGTGGAGTATCCGAGCCTGTACGACCAGCCGGGGGAGATCCCGCAGGCGTTCCGTGAGACGGTGCCGCCGCGGGCGATCCCGAGCACGCTGCTGATCGACCCCGAGGGGAACATCGCGGCGCGGGTGATCGGTCCGACGACGTACGGCCAGTTGACGGGGTTGCTCGACCCGTTGGTGGTGGAGTTCGACCTGGGTGATCCAGAGGAGCGGACCCGGGTCTCGGAGCTGGAGGGCTACGGAGAGGGAGCCGAGCCCACCGAGGGCGCGGAGCCCTCCGAGGACGCGAGCGCCCCTGGCTCCGACGAGGACGCCCAGGACGGGAACGGCGACTGATGGACGCGATCGGTACCACCGTGATGTCCGGCTCCCTCCTCCTGGCCGCACCCCTGGCCCTGGCCGCCGGACTGGTCTCCTTCCTCTCCCCGTGCGTGCTGCCCCTGGTCCCCGGCTATCTGTCGTACGTGTCCGGGATGAGCGGCTCCCATGTGCGGGAACGTCAGGCGAAGGCCCCCGACCCCGCCTCGGGCGCCGAGGGCACGACCGCCACGAGCACGCTCTCCGACGTCGACGCCGAGCTGGCCGGGCGCCGCTGGACCATGGTCACCGGCAGCGTCCTGTTCATCGCCGGGTTCAGCCTGGTGTTCGTCGCCGTGGGCGGGTTCATCGGCTGGCTCGGTGACCTCCTCATGGACCACACCGATCCGATCACCCGCGTGCTCGGCGCGCTCACGATCCTCCTCGGACTGGCCTTCATGGGCGTGCTGCCCGGGCTGGGGCGGGAGTTCCGCTTCCACCGCCTGCCCCGCGCCGGTCTCGCGGGCGCCCCGCTGCTCGGTGTGCTCTTCGGCCTGGGCTGGACGCCGTGCATCGGCCCGACCCTGGCTGCCGTCCAGACGCTGGCCTTCATCGAGGGCGGGGCCGGGCGCGGCATGCTCCTGTCCCTGGTCTACTGCGTCGGGCTGGGCCTGCCGTTCATCGTGGCGTCGCTGCTCTACCGGCGCGCGCTGAACGCGTTCGGCTGGCTCAAGCGCCACACCCGGACCGTCACCGTGGTCGGCGGTGTCATGCTCGTCCTGGTCGGCCTGGCGATGGTGACGGGTCTGTGGACCCAGATGACCATCGCCATGCAGGGCTGGGCCGCCAACTTCCAGACGGTGATCTGACTTGAGTACGCGTACGTCCGAGAACTCCGAGAACGCCGACCAGGCGGGGGCGCCCGAGGCCGGGAAACCGGGTCCGAAGGGGCTGGGCCCCGTGGGCTGGATCCGGTGGGTGTGGCGCACGCTCACCTCGATGCGCACCGCGCTGATCCTCTTGTTCATGCTGGCCGTGGGGGCGATCCCGGGGTCGATCCTGCCGCAGAACGTGGTGAGCGTCGACGAGGTCGCCACCTACTTCCGTGAGAACCCGGAGCTGGCTCCGTGGCTGGACCGGTTCCACCTGTTCGACGTGTTCTCCTCGCCCTGGTACGCGGCGATCTACCTGCTGTTGTTCGTGTCGCTGGCCGGGTGTGTGATCCCGCGGGCGCTGGTGCACGCCAAGGCGGTACGGGCGCGTCCGGTGGCGACCCCGCGCAACCTGGGGCGGATGCCGTACGTGGCCCGGTTCGGCACCGCGGCCTCGCCGGAGAGCGCCCTGGAACAGGCCCGCAAGGTGCTCAAGGGGTACCGGGTCGAGCGCTACGGTGACTCAGTCTCGGCCGAGACGGGGTACCTGCGCGAGGCGGGCAACGTCCTGTTCCACTTCTCGCTGCTGGCCCTGCTGCTGGCCCTGGCCGCGGGGTCCTTCTTCGGCTACCGGGGCAACATGCTGCTGGTCGAGGGGGACGGGTTCGCGAACACGCTGCCCTCCTACGACGCCATCTATCCGGGGCACTGGACCGACACCGACGCCTTCGAGCCGTTCACGATCCACCTGGACAGCTTCGAGGCCTCCTTCATCGACGACGGGGACCTGCGGGGACAGGCCGAGTCCTACGTGGCGGAGCTGAGCTACACGGAGTCGCCCGGCGCCGAGGAGCGGCAGCACACCCTGGAGGTCAACCACCCGCTGAGCGTGGACGGGGTCCAGGTGTACCTCCTGGGGCACGGGTACGCGCCCCAGTTCGAGGTCCGCAACGGCGACGGGGACCTGGTCTTCGACCAGGCGGTCCCGTTCCTGCACCGCGAGACCATGAGCTACACCTCCGACGGTGTGGTGAAGGTGCCCGACACCGGAGGCGAGGAGCTGGGCTTCGTCGGGGTCTTCCTGCCCACCGCGGCCGAGGACCCCGACGGTGAGCTGGTCTCGTCCTTCCCCGGGGCACAGAACCCGAGGGTGACGCTGGAGGCCTACCAGGGCGACATGGGAATGGTGGATCCGCAGTCGGTCTACCAGCTCCAGACCGCCGGGATGGAACCGCTGGGGGAGTCCCCCGTCATGGCGGTGGGCGACACCTGGGAGCTGCCCGACGAGGCCGGTTCGATCACCTTCACCGGCTACAAGGAGTACGCCACGCTCCAGAGCAACCGGGACGGTGCCCGCCTGCCCGCGCTGGGCGCGGCCACGGCCGCAGTGGCCGGGCTGCTCCTGACCTTGTTCGTCCGTCCCCGCCGTGTGTGGGTGCGCGCGAGCAAGGGGGAGGACGGCACCACCCGCGTGGAGCTGGCCGGGCTCGGCAAGACCGAGGTCGCCGGTGACAACGCCGAGTTCCACGAGATCACCAAACGGCTCGCCGGACGGCTCAGGAGCGAGCCCGACGACGGCCCCCACACCACATCCGACCCGCGAGGGTCGACGACAAGAGGGAGTGACCGGTGACGTACACACTCGCCGGACCGGTGGACGAGACGATGGCGTCGGCCAGTGACACGTTGATCATCGCGATGATCGTGACGTACGCGGCCGCGCTGTTCCTCTTCGCCATCGAGGCCGCCTACGGACAGCGCACCAAGCTCAGGGCCGGACGCCTCATGCCCGTGGGCGCGGGCTCCGTCGAGGGCGCCGACGACGATGACATCGAGGTCAACGTCCGTACGGACGAGGGGGAGGCGCAGGCCTCCCAGAGCGTCCTCGGACTGATCGCGCTGGGCGTGACGGCTCTGGGCTTCGTGCTGGGCCTCGCCCAGATCATCACCCGGGGGCTGGCCGCGGGACGTTGGCCCTGGGGCAACATGTTCGAGTTCGTGGTGGCGATGTGCCTGGTGGCCGTCGGCGCGCTGCTCTACGCCTCCTGGCGCTACCAGGCGCGCTTCCTCGGCGCGTTCGTGCTGGTCCCGGTGCTGATCCTGCTGGGCATCGGTGTGCGGTGGCTGTACGTGGACCCGGGCCCGCTGATCCCGGCGCTGCAGTCCTACTGGGTGCCGATCCACGTCTCCGCGGTGATCGTCGCGGGTGGCGCCTTCATGGTCTCCGGCGCGGCGGGCATCACCTACCTGGTGGCGCACCGGGCCGAGGCGAAGCGGGCCCTGGGTGAGAAGGTGGCGGGCATCTCCGGACGCCTGCCCAGCTCCGACCTGCTCGACCGCATCTCGCACCGGTTCATCCTCTTCGCGTTCCCGCTGTGGACCTTCGGTGTGATCGCCGGTTCCGTGTGGGCGGACGAGGCCTGGGGCCGGTTCTGGGGGTGGGACCCCAAGGAGGTGTGGTCCTTCATCTCCTGGGTGATCTACGCGGCCTACCTGCACGCCCGGGCGACCGGCGGCTGGCGCGGTCCGAAGGCGACCTGGATCAACGTGATCGGCTTCCTCACCGTCATGTTCAACTTCTTCGCCGTGAACTACGTGTTCAGCGGGCTGCACTCCTACGCCTGACCCCGGTCCGGGCAGTGGGACGAAGGTGGGGCCGTACCCGTTCGGGTACGGCCCCACCTGTGTGTTCCGGGTTCCGCGACTGTCGCGCGCGGTGTGGCGTGTGCCAGCTCCTGCGGAGACTCAGTCCTCCGGATCGATCCGACGGTTGAGGTCCTTGAGGAACTCCGGATCGTCGTCGGGACCGAGCGGGTGCGGGCTGTCCGAGGGCTTGGCGAAGTCTGACGGGTCGAGGTCGTCCACGGACCTGGCGGCCTCGGCGGGGGAGGACGCGTTGCCCAGGACGGAGACGGGCTTGGGCGGACGACCGAGGAAGAGCCACAGGATCGAACCCACGGGCATGAACAGGGCGATGACGACCAGCCACAGGACCTTCGGGAGGTTACGGACCTCCTGGGCAGGGGTGGTCAACGCGTCGAAGAACGCGTACACCCATAGAACGATCGACACGAGCGTGATCAGGCCACCGAGCCACACCATGGTTCCAGCCTACTCTCGCTGTCGACCCCTCCCGGCCGGGGACACCGGCCCGGGTACGGGGCAGACCACCGGGGGTCGTCGGGTCCGGGACCGTCGGGGGCGTGCCGAACGTCCTTCAGGTGGTGCTCTCGCTCGGTTCCCCGAGCAGGAGGGCGCGTACCTCGGACTCCCGGAATCGGCGGTGCCCGCCGGGGGTCCGAATACTGCTGATGCGCCCGGAGGCGGCCCAGCGAGTCACGGTCTTGGGATCAACCCGGAAGAGTGAGGCCACTTCCCCGGGGGTCAACAGGCGTTCGCTTGCTCGTTCCACCTTCACATTCCCCCAATCGTGCCCGCCTGGACTGAGGGGGCGGCGGGCGTTTGATCCCCTAGTGTGCACGAGTTGGTCCGTTTCCTCCCTAGTTTTCGGAGAAATTGCGGCGTTCGGGGGAGAAGCGGGGGATATGTGATCGGAACGTGATGTTCAGACCCGGCTGTCGGGATTGCAAACATCCCATGACTATCTGAATCCAGTGCTGACCGCGCGCGGCCTGCGACGGGACACACCCCGCCCTGGTGCGGACCGGCGAAGACACGCCCTTAACCTGGAGGTAAGGCTGCCTGATCCGGGACACCACCCCTTCGACCGCGGTCGCATGACTCGGCCGTCCACGCACCTGATCTGCGTGGATGGGTTCGCTGCCCAATCTAGTGCAGGTAAACGTCTGTTGTGAGGCTTTTTGATGCGTAGCTGGCTGACCTATACCGCCGCCCGCGTGGCGCTGTTCGCGGGCGCCTTCGGCGTCGTCTACCTCTTCGGCGCGCGCTCGTGGATCGCGTTGGTTCTCGCGTGGCTGATCAGTGGCCTCGCTTCCTACGTTCTCCTTTCCAAGTGGCGCGACCAGATGTCGGCCTCGGTCGACGACTGGTCGAAGAAGCGTCAGGAACAGGACAAGGCCGTGGGGGACCGCCTGGAGGGCGGCGCGGCCCGGGAGGACGAGATCCAGGACGAGATCCTGCGCGCCCAGGAGTCCGAGAACACCCAGAAGTGACCGACGGGGCGGTGGTCCGACCGCTCGGACACCACCCCGTGGCCACTCCTCGTCAGGCGCTCACCTGACGCCGGCCCCTCACAGGGCCGGGAACATCCCCAGACGCGCGTGGTACTCGCCCGCCAGCCGATCGGTGTCACTGCCGACGTAGAGGCCGTCGGAGGTCGCGTGCAGCGCCTCCACGCCGTGGCCCCGCGAGCGCCCCGGGTTCCAGGGCAGCGCCCGGCCCGTGTCGGGGTTCACCGCGGCGATGCCCTCGCGGGCGACCGAGCCCGGACCGGGGTTCAGGGCGCCCTTCTCGTTGTCCATCCAGCGCTGGTGGCCGCCCACGTAGACGGCGGACGAGGTGACCTCGACCGAGTACAGGGTGTCCCCGCCGGTCAGGTTGGACCAGGTGGGGTCGGAGTTCGCGGCGTCGGTGTTCTCGAACCGGGCCGTGGACTTGCAGAGGCCGGGCTTCACCTCCGGCCCGCCCCCCGTCACCACGGCGAAGTAGGAGCCGTCCGGGGCGAAGTCCATCTGCCGCATGTAGGTGTGGATGGCCGAGTAGTCGCACTCCGCCTCGTAGGCCGAGGTCGACCAGGTGGTGGGCGCCCCCTTCGCGGTGTCGATCATGGCGATCTGGTACCGGTCCAGGCCGTCGACCTTCGTGAACGTCCCGTTGATGGCGAGCCTGCGGCCGTCCGGGCTCAGGGCCAGCTCCTGCACGCGCAGGACGCCCCGGCGCTGTTCGGAGATGGTCGGGGTGAAGCCCGCGTCCACCCGGCCGGTCGCGGGGTCGATCCGGGCCAGCCCGGTGCGCTCCTGTCCGCTCACTCCGGTGAAGTTGCCGCCGACGTAGACCTGGCGTCCGTCGCTGGCGAGCCGGTACACGCTCCCGTCGTCCAGCTTGGCGCCGAAGCCGGAGACGTTCCGGCCGGTCCTGGCGTCGACGCGCGCGATCCCACGGCTGGCCGAACCGTTGACCCGCTGGAACTGGCCGCCGATGATCAGCGACCCGTTCGGGCCCTCGGCCAGGGTGTTGACGGTGCCGTCCACCTGCGGGGCGAAGCCGGGCAGGAGTTCGCCGGTGCCGTGCCGGAAGGCGAACAGGTTGCGCCGGTTGTGGGTCCGGGCGCCGTCGGCGTCGGACACGCTCTGGAACTCCCCGCCCACCACGACGGTGTCGCCGATCCGGAGGATGTCCTTGACCGTCCCGTCCAGGACGTGCGGGGTCCACTGGACCGGCTGTTCGCTGACCACGCCTTGGTGGGGTGCGGCGAGGGCGGGCGCGGCGGTCGCGACCCCCAGCGGGAACAGCAGTAGCGAGCTCATCGTCAGGGCGACGAACGATCGGGCCGGTTTCACGGGACTCCTCGGGCGCGCGGTGGTGGTTTCGGTTACCACATCATTGCACGGAGTATGCCTTTGACTACGTCAAGTAATCGACCGTCTGCCTGGTCAGTGCCCTTCCGGGCTCCTGTGCGGCCCGGTCCTCCGCGCTGTCCGGCCACCCTTAGGCTGGTGCCATGACCCGCGCGAAGCTCGACAAGAAGCCCCAGGACGTCGCCGCGATGTTCGACGGCATCGCAGAGAACTACGACCTCGTCAACGACGTCATCTCGCTCGGCCAGGACCGCGTCTGGCGACGCGCGGTGGTCGACGCGGTCGACGCCCACAGCGGCGAACTGGTGCTGGACCTGGCCGCGGGTACCGGAACCTCCTCGGAGTCCTTCATCAAGAAGGGCGCCCGCGTGATCGCCTGTGACTTCTCTCTGGGGATGCTCCAGAACGGGGCCCGGCGCCGGGGCGGCGCCTCGCGCGCAGGGGTGACCTTCGTGGCCGGGGACGCGCTCTCGCTGCCCTTCGCCGACGAGACCTTCGACGCGGTGACGATCTCCTTCGGTCTGCGCAACGTCGCCGACGTCGACCAGGCGCTGCGGGAGCTGCGCCGGGTGACCAGGGTCGGCGGCCGGTTGGTCATCTGCGAGTTCAGCCACATCCCGGTGGAGTTCGTGGACAAGCTGTACTCGACCTACCTGATGGCGGCGCTGCCGAAGATCGCCGGCGCGTTCTCCGGGCGCTCCGAGGCCTACGACTACCTTTCGGAGTCGATCATGGCCTGGCCCGACCAGGCGGAGCTGTCGAAGTACCTCCAGGGCGCCGGGTGGTCGCGGGTCGCGTGGCGCAACCTGACGCTGGGCACAGTGGCGCTGCACCGCGGCTTCCGCGAGAAGTAAAAACAGACATAGCACTCACAAGGCGAAAGTCTTCTCTTCTAACTTAAAAAGTACGCAAACCCCAAGGAATGATCTGTTCCTTGGGGTTTTTCTGTTACCCATGGGTCACCAGGTGTTCAGCAGGTGGCGCTAGCTGCGCTTTTGACTGTTTGTGACGGCTTTGGTGGGTGTGTGGAGGCTTGTGGGCTCAATATCCGATTTTCTGAAGAATGCCCCCCGGGGGTCGCCTCCTGGCTCGTGAGGGTCTAGACTGCGGAAAAGTGGCTTGTGAAGTGCTTCACAAGGCCACGAGGCTTATGACACAAGACCCATGTCGGATATGTCGGAAGTCCCCAAACAACCCATTGCACCCCCCGTGAGCGGGTCGAACCCGCACTGACCCGCCACGGTGTACTGCGCGAGTAGTCGAGGACACATCCGTGAGCGAGACAGCCACCTCCTCTCCCAGAGGCCGGGAACGGATCGAGTACGACGCCGACGTCATCGTCGTCGGCGCTGGCCCTTCTGGCTCCACCACCGCCTACTACCTGGCCCAGGCCGGGCTTGACGTCCTGCTCCTGGAGAAGACCTCCTTCCCCAGGGAGAAGGTCTGCGGCGACGGCCTCACCCCGAGGGCGGTGAAACAGCTCACCTCCATGGGGATCACCTTCGAGGACGAGGGGTGGATCAAGAACCACGGCCTGCGCATCGTCGGGGCCGGCGTGCGTCTCGAACTGCCCTGGCCCGACCTCGGTTCCTATCCGGGCTTCGGCCTCGTGCGCACGCGCCTCGACTTCGACCAGATCCTGGTCAACCGGGCCGTGTCCGCCGGTGCCAAGCTCCTGGAACGCACCAACGTCACCGGGCCGCTCATGGACGAGCGCAGCAACCGGATCGTCGGAGTGCACGCCAAGAACGCCGACCGCGAACCCGTGACCTTCCGGGCGCCGCTGGTCGTGGCCGCCGACGGCAACTCCTCCCGGCTCTCCGTCGCCATGGGCATCCGCAAGCGCGACGACCGGCCCCTGGGCGTGGCCGTGCGCACCTACTTCGAGAGCCCCCGCCACGAGGACGACTACCTGGAGTCCTGGCTGGAGCTGTGGGACCGCAGCGGGGACAAGGACGTCCTCCTGCCCGGCTACGGGTGGGTGTTCGGTGTCGGCGACGGCACCAGCAACGTCGGCCTCGGCATCCTCAACTCCACGTCCGCCTTCCAGGACGTGGACTACCGCAAGCTCCTGCGCCGGTGGACCGAGTCCATGCCCGAGGAGTGGGGCTTCACCGAGGAGAACCAGAAGGGCAAGATCCTCGGCGCCGCGCTGCCGATGGGCTTCAACCGGGTCCCGCACTACGCGCGCGGCCTGCTGCTGGTCGGCGACGCGGGCGGCATGGTCAACCCCTTCAACGGTGAGGGCATCGCCTACGCCATGGAGGCCGGGCAGATCGCCGCCGACGTGATCGTGCAGGCGCACGGCCGTCCGACCCAGCAGACGCGCGAACGCGCCCTGCTGCGGTACCCGGAGGTCCTCGCCGACACCTACGGCGGCTACTACACGCTGGGCCGCTACTTCGTGAAGGTCATCGGCCAGCCCGAGTTCATGAAGTACGCGACCAAGTACGGACTGCGTCAGCGCACGCTCATGAAGTTCGTGCTGAAGATGCTCGCCAACCTCACGGAGCCGAGCAAGGGCGACGCCATGGACCGGGTCATCAATGGCCTGTCCAGGATGGCGCCCGCCGCCTAGCGGGCGAGGGCGCGCACACGCACGGCCGGACCGCCGTTTCTCCGCGGTCCGGCCACACCACAAGACATTTCGGGAAGAGCCGAGAGAAGCACGTGAAAACGTTCACAAGTCAGCCGGTCGCGCGCTCCGACCAGCCATTCAGTGGAGGAGGGTGAGCCGTGGAGCTGTACACACCGATATTCGTGCTCGGTGGGATCGGCGCCGCTTTCGTCGTCCTGTCGATGGTCGCCGGTGCGGTCATGGGACCCAAGCGGTACAACCGGGCCAAGATGCAGGCGTACGAGTGCGGAATCGAACCGACCCCGCAGCCCGCGGGCGGTGGCCGCTTCACCGTCAAGTACTACATGACGGCGATGATGTTCATCGTCTTCGACATCGAGATCATCTTCCTCATCCCGTGGGCCGTGCACTTCGACGCCCTCGGCTGGTTCGGCGTCATCGCGATCATCCTCTTCCTCGTGAACGTCTCCATCGCCTACGCCTACGAGTGGCGCCGCGGAGGCCTCGAATGGGACTGATCCAGCTGACCCCCCAAGCCCCCGAACACACCCAGCCGCCCACCCCCGAGGAGGTCCGCAGCTGATGGGTATCGAAGAGAAGCTGCCAGCCGGAGTCGCGCTCACCACGGTCGAACAGGTCGTCGGCCTGGCCCGCAAGTCGTCCATGTGGCCCGCCACGTTCGGGCTGGCCTGCTGCGCCATCGAGATGATGGCGGTCGGCGGCCCCCACTACGACCTCGCCCGGTTCGGCATGGAGAAGTTCGGCGCCACCCCGCGCCAGGCCGACCTCATGGTCGTGGCCGGACGGGTCAGCCAGAAGATGGCCCCGGTCCTGCGCCAGATCTACGACCAGATGCCCGAACCCAAGTGGGTCATCGCGATGGGCGTCTGCGCCTCCAGCGGCGGCATGTTCAACAACTACGCGATCGTCCAGGGCGTGGACCACATCGTCCCGGTCGACATCTACCTGCCGGGCTGTCCGCCCAGGCCGGAGATGTTCCTGGACGCCGTGCTCAAGCTCCACGACAAGGTGCAGAACACCAAGCTCGGTGCCCACCGCGAGCAGGAGATCACCGAGACCGAGGAGCGCCTGCTCCGCCGTTCGCTGCCCCTGGTGACCAAGGACTGACATGAGCAACGAGAACGAGCGCGACGAGGCGGCGGAGAACCTCCCCGACCAGCTCGGTCGCGAGCGCTTGGCCGCACCGGTCAGGCGCACCGGCATGTTCGGCGCCCAGACCTCGGGCGACACCTCCGGATTCGGTGGCCTCCAGGTGCGGGGGAGCGCTCCCGCCCAGAGCCAGCGCCCCTTCACGGACCCCGACGACCCGCGCACCGCCGACTTCGACAGGGTCGCCGACGACCTCGAGGCGGCTCTCACCGCGATCGGCCGCGAGGCCGAGGTCGAACGGGTGGAGGTCGACCGTGGTGAGATCACCTTCCACGTGCGCCGCGAGGCCCTGCTGGAGCTGGTCCGCGTCCTGCGCGACGACCCCGCGCTCCGGTACGAGCTGTGCACGGGCGTGGTCGGCGTCCACTACCTGGAGGACGCCGGACGCGAGCTGCACGCGGTGTACCACTTCCGGTCGATCACCCACAACAGCGTGATCCGGGTCGAGACCACCTGCCCCGACGCGGACCCGCACATCCCCTCGATCGTGTCGGCCTACCCGACCAACGACTGGCACGAGCGCGAAGCCTGGGACTTCTTCGGGATCGTCTTCGACGGCCACCCGTCGCTGACCCGCATCCAGATGCCCGACGACTGGCACGGCCACCCCCAGCGCAAGGACTACCCGCTGGGCGGCATCCCGGTCGAGTACCGGGGCGCCACGGTGCCCCCGCCGGACGAGCGGCGGTCCTACACGTGATCCGCGCGGCCACCACACCAGCCACACGAAGGCCCCTCCAGAAGGGAGGCACGGCATGACCGTCACCGAGGACTACATCGACGCCTCCGGTGGGGACTGGGACGACGTCATCGAGAAGGCCCAGGGCACCAGCGCCGAACGCCTTGTCGTCAACATGGGCCCCCAGCACCCCTCCACCCACGGCGTGCTCCGCCTGATCCTCACGCTCGACGGCGAGACCTGTACCGAGGCCCGCGTGGGCATCGGCTACCTGCACACCGGCATCGAGAAGAACATGGAGTACCGGACGTGGACGCAGGGCACCACGTTCGTGACCCGCATGGACTACCTCACGCCGCTCTTCAACGAGACGGCGTACTGCCTGGCGGTCGAGAAGCTGCTCGACATCACCGACCGCGTGCCCGAGCGCGCCAGCGTCATCCGCGTGATGCTCATGGAGCTCAACCGGATGGCCTCGCACTTCGTGGCCATGGCGACGTTCGGCATGGAGCTGGGCGCCACCACGGTGATGACCAACGGCTTCCGTGAGCGCGAGATGATCCTGGACATCTTCGAGCTCGTCACGGGCCTGAGGATGAACCACGCCTACATCCGGCCCGGCGGGGTGGCGCAGGACCTGCCGCCCGGCGCCGTGGGCAAGATCCGTGAGCTGCTCAAGGAGATGCCCGAGCGCATCGGGACCATGCGCAAGCTCCTGGACGAGAACCCCGTCTACCTGGCCCGCACCAAGGACGTCGCGTACCTCAACCTGCCCGGTTGCATGGCGCTCGGCATCACCGGGCCGCTCGTGCGCGCCTCGGGCCTGGCCTGGGACCTGCGCAAGGCCAAGCCCTACTGCGGCTACGAGGACTACGAGTTCGACGTCCCGGTCTCCGACGGCGGTGACGTGTACGCCCGCTACCGGGTGCGCATCGCCGAGATGGAGGAGAGCCTCAAGATCGTCGAGCAGTGCCTGGACAAGCTCCAGCCCGGCCCGGTGATGATCGAGGACGCCAAGATCGGCTGGCCCGCCAAGCTGGCGCTCGGCCCGGACGGCATGGGCAACTCGCCGGACCACATCGCGCACATCATGAGCGGCTCGATGGAGGCGCTGATCCACCACTTCAAGCTGGTCACCGAGGGCTTCCGGGTCCCCGCGGGCCAGGCCTACGTGGCGGTGGAGAGCGCCAAGGGCGAGCTCGGCTGCCACGCGGTCAGCGACGGGGGCACCCGCCCCTACCGCGTGCACTTCCGCGACCCGTCCTTCACCCACCTCCAGGCCGTCGCCGCCATGTGCGAGGGCGGGACGGTGGCGGACGTCATCGCGGCCGTGGCCAGTATCGACCCGGTGATGGGAGGCGTGGACCGGTGAGCGAGACCAACGAGAACACACCCGTGGAGACCCCCGGGGTCTTCACCGACGAGGTCGTGGCGCGTCTGGAGCAGGACGCCAAGGAGATCATCAGCCGTTACCCGAAGCCGCGTTCGTCGCTGCTCCCGCTCCTGCACCTGGTGCAGGCCGAGGAGGGGCACGTCAGCGCGGAGGGCATGCGGTTCTGCGCCGACCAGCTGGACATCACGCTCGCCGAGGTCAGGGCGGTCGCCACGTTCTACACCATGTACCGCCGCGAACCCGGCGGCGACTACCAGGTGGGCGTGTGCACCAACACCCTGTGCGCGGTGATGGGCGGCGACGAGATCTTCTCCGCCCTCAAGGAGCACCTGGACGTGGCCAACGCGGAGACCACCGGGGACGGGAAGGTCACCCTGGAGCACGTCGAGTGCAACGCCGCCTGCGACTTCGCGCCGGTCGTGATGGTCAACTGGGAGTTCTTCGACAACCAGACCCCGGCCACCGCCAAGCAGCTGGTGGACGACCTGCGTCTGGGCAAGGACGTGGCCCCCACGCGTGGCCCCGCCAGCCTGTGCACCTGGAAGCAGGCCTCGCGCGTGCTCGCCGGGTTCGACGACGGCCGCGCGGGCGAGGGCGTGCAGGCGGCCGGCCCGTCACTGGCCGGACTCCGGATCGCGGAGCGCAACGGCTGGACCGCGCCCGACCCGAACAACCTCCCCACCCGCCCCGACCAGGGTGAGGAGGGCGCCAAGTGACCACCCTGACCCCGATCCTGTCCCAGAACTGGGACCGGCCCGACTCCTTCACGATCGACGGCTACCGGGCCACCGGCGGCTACGAGGCACTGCGGAAGTCGCTGACCATGGAGCCCGACTCCATCGTGGACCTGGTCAAGCAGTCCGGTCTGCGCGGCCGCGGCGGCGCGGGCTTCCCCACCGGGATGAAGTGGGGGTTCCTGCCCAAGGACAACCCCAACCCGCGCTACCTCGTCGTCAACGCCGACGAGTCCGAGCCGGGCACCTGCAAGGACATCCCGCTCATGCTCGCCAACCCCCACGTGCTGGTGGAGGGGGTGGCGATCGCCTCGTACGCGATCAAGTCCAACCAGGCCTTCATCTACGTGCGCGGCGAGGTCGTCCACGTCATCCGCCGCCTGCGCCAGGCGGTGGCCGACGCCTACGCCGCCGGGCTGCTCGGCAAGGACATCCTCGGTAGCGGCTTCGACCTCGACGTCGTCGTGCACGCCGGGGCGGGCGCCTACATCTGCGGTGAGGAGACCGCCCTCCTGGACTCCCTGGAGGGCTACCGGGGCCAGCCCCGCCTCAAGCCGCCGTTCCCCGCGGTGGCCGGGCTCTACGCCTCGCCCACCGTGGTGAACAACGTCGAGTCCATCGCCAGCGTCCCCGGGATCGTCGCCAACGGCGCCGAGTGGTTCACGTCCATGGGCACCGAGAAGTCCGCCGGGTTCGGCTTCTTCTCCCTGTCCGGGCACGTCACCAACCCCGGCCAGTACGAGGCCCCGCTCGGGATCACCCTGCGCGAGCTCCTGGACATGGCGGGCGGTGTCCGCGAGGGACACCGGCTCAAGTTCTGGACGCCGGGCGGCTCCTCCACGCCGATCTTCACCGAGGAGCACCTGGACACCCCGCTCGACTTCGAGTCGGTGGGCGCCGCCGGGTCCATGCTCGGCACCCGTGCCCTCCAGATCTTCGACGAGACCACCTGCGTGGTCCGCGCCGTCGGCCGCTGGATCGCCTTCTACGCCCACGAGTCCTGCGGCAAGTGCACGCCCTGCCGCGAGGGCAACTTCTGGATGGTCCAGGTCCTGGACCGCCTGGAGCGGGGCGAGGGCACCGAGGCCGACATCGACAAGCTGCTCCAGATCTGCGACAACCTGCTCGGCCGCTCCTTCTGCGCGCTGGGCGACGGAGCCACCAGCCCCGTCATGTCGTCGATCAAGCACTTCCGCCAGGAGTACGTCGACCACTTCGAGAAGGGCGGCTGCCCCTTCGACCACTCCAGGTCCACCCTCTGGGCGGACCGGCCGACCACGGAAGAGGGAGGGAACCGGTGACCGTCACCTCCAACACCTCAGGCGGGTCCTCGCCCGCCCCGCCCCCGGAGGACCTGATCACCGTCACCATCGACGGTTTCCAGATCAGGGTTCCCAAGGGCACCCTGCTGATCCGGGCCGCCGAGCTGCTCGGCATCCAGATCCCCCGGTTCTGCGACCACCCGCTGCTCGACCCGGTCGGGGCCTGCCGCCAGTGCCTGGTGGAGATCCCCGACATGGGCAACGGGCGCGGGATGCCCAAGCCGCAGGCCTCCTGCACCATCACCGTCATGGAGGGGATGGTGATCAACACCCACCTCACCTCCGAGGTGGCGGAGCGGGCCCAGCGCGGGATCATGGAGTTCCTCCTGATCAACCACCCGCTGGACTGCCCGGTCTGTGACAAGGGCGGCGAGTGCCCCCTCCAGAACCAGGCCATGTCCACGGGCCAGGGGGAGAGCGAGTTCGTCGACGTCAAGCGGACCTTCCCCAAGCCGATCGCGCTCTCCACCGGGGTGCTGCTGGACCGCGAACGCTGCATCCAGTGCGCCCGCTGCACCCGCTTTGCGGCGCAGATCGCGGGCGACCCGCTCATCGAGCTGATGGAGCGCGGCGCCAAGGAGCAGGTCGGCATCGCCGAGGGGGAGGCCTTCGACTCCTACTTCTCCGGCAACACCGTGCAGATCTGCCCGGTGGGCGCGCTCACCGGATCGGCCTACCGGTTCCGGTCCCGCCCATTCGACCTGGTCTCCACACCGAGCGTGTGCGAGCACTGCGCGGGCGGTTGCGCCCAGCGCACCGACCACCGGCGGGGCAAGGTCACCCGGCGGCTGGCCGGGGACGACCCGCAGGTCAACGAGGAGTGGAACTGCGACAAGGGCCGGTGGGCGTTCACCTACGCCACCCGGTCCGACCGCCTCTCCCGCCCCCTGGTCCGAGACGAGGACTCCCGGGCCCTGGAGTTCGCCTCCTGGCCCGAGGCGATCAGCCTCGCCGCGCAGGGGCTGGGCGCCGCGCGCGGCAACGTGGGGGTCCTGGTCGGCGGCCGCCTGACCTACGAGGACGCCTACGCCTACGCCAAGTTCGCGCGCGTGGCCCTGGGCACCAACGACGTGGACGCCCGCGCCCGCGAGCACTCCGCCGAGGAGTCCGCCTTCCTCGCCGCCCACGTGGCGGGGACCCCGGTGGGCGTGGACTTCACCGCCCTGGAGAAGGCGCCCGCCGTCCTGCTGGCCGGGTTCGAGCCGGAGGACGAGTCGCCCTCCACCTTCCTGCGCCTGCGCAAGGGGTCGCGCAAGCGGGGGCTGAAGGTCTACTCGATCGCCTCCCACGCCAGCCTCGGTCTCACCAAGACCTCCGGCACCCTGGTCCGGAGCGTCCCCGGCGACGAGGCCCGCGTCCTCAACGCCCTGGACGCCGACCACCCCGAGGTGGTCGAGGCGATCGGCCAGGAGGGCTCCGTCATCCTGGTCGGTGAGCGGCTCGCCGCCGTCCCCGGCGCCCTGACCGCCGTCTCCGCGCTGGCCGAACGCACCGGAGCCCGGCTCGCCTGGGTTCCGCGTCGCGCCGGTGAGCGGGGCGCGATCGACGCCGGCGCGCTTCCGGGGCTGCTGCCCGGGGGCCGTCCGGTCGCCGACGACTCGGCCCGCGCCGAGGTGGCCCGCGTGTGGAACGTCGGCGCGCTGCCCGGGACCCCCGGCCGCGACACCGACGCGATCATCGCGGCGGCCGCGTCCGGTGAGCTGGACGCCCTGGTCATCGCCGGGGTCGAGCTGGACGACCTGCCCGACCCGGACGCCGCCCGCGAGGCCCTGGCGAGGGTGCCGTTCGTGGTCAGCCTCGAACTGCGCGCCAGCGACGTCACCGACCGCGCCGACGTGGTGCTGCCGGTGGCCGCCGTCGCGGAGAAGTCCGGGACCTTCGTCAACTGGGAGGGCCGCCACCGGCCCTTCGGTGACGCGCTCAAGGTGCCCGGTGCCCTCTCCGACCTGCGGGTACTGTCCGCGATCGCCAACGAGATGGACGTCCACCTGGGCCTGCCGGACGCCGCCAGCGCCTACGACGAACTCCTGGAGCTGGGCATGTGGGTGGGTGACCGGCCCGCCGGACCCTCCGTGCGTCCGGCCGAGCTGCCCGCGCCCGCCCCGGGCCAGGCCCTGCTGTCCACGTGGCGGCAGCTCCTGGGCACCGGCCGGATGGAGGACGGCGAGCCCTACCTCGCCGGGACCGCCCGCCAGCCGCGCGCCTACCTGTCCAAGGCCACGGCCGACGAGGTCGGGGTCCCCGACGGCGGTTCGCTCCGCGTCACGGGGGAGCGGGGTTCGGTGACCGTCCCCGTGGTCGTCACCGACATCGCCGACCGGGTCGTCTGGCTCCCGGCCAACGCCCACGGCTGCGACATCCGCCGTGACCTGGGCGGCACCGCCGGGCAGACGGTCATCCTGGCCGCGCCCACCACCAACGGGAGGCAGCAGTGACCCCCGCCGCTCTCGATCCGCGCGCGGCCGTACTGGCCTCGGAGAGCACCCTGAGCGCCTTCGGGAACGACCCGTGGTGGATCACCACCATCAAGGCGCTCGCGATCTTCGTCTTCCTGATGATCTGCGTGCTCATGATGATCATGGCCGACCGCAAGGTCATGGGCCGGATGCAGCAGCGCCACGGACCCAACCGGATGGGCCCCTTCGGCCTCCTCCAGTCCCTGTTCGACGGCATCAAGCTCTCCCTCAAGGAGGACCTGATCCCGCGCGGGGTGGACCGGTTCGTCTACATCGCGGCGCCGATGATCGCGGCGATCCCCGCGTTCCTCGCCTTCTCGGTCATCCCGATCGGGCCCGAGGTGAACATGTTCGGGGTCATGACCCCGCTCCAGCTCACCGACCTGCCGATCGCGGCGCTGCTGGTCCTGGCCACCGCGGCGCTCGGCGTCTACGGGTTCGTGCTCGGCGGCTGGGCCTCCCAGTCGCCGTACGCCCTGCTCGGCGGCCTGCGCGCCTCCGCGCAGGTGATCAGTTACGAGATCGCGATGGGCCTGTCCTTCGTCGCGGTCTTCATCATGGCGGGCACGCTCACCACCTCCGGCATCGTCGCGGCCCAGGAGAACCTGTGGTTCGCGGTGCTGCTCCTGCCCTCCTTCCTCATCTACATCGTCACGATGGTCGGCGAGACCAACCGGCTCCCGTTCGACCTGGCGGAGGGGGAGGGCGAGATCGTCGGCGGCTTCATGACCGAGTACGGGTCGATGAAGTTCACGATGTTCTTCCTCGCGGAGTACGTGAACATGTGCACCGTCGCGGCCGTGTCCGTGACGCTCTTCCTCGGCGGCTGGTACGCCCCGCCCGGGGTCACCGCGATCCTCCCGGGCGCCAACGAGGGCTGGTGGCCCGCCCTGTGGTGGCTGCTCAAGTTCGTCGCCGTCATGTTCCTGTTCATCTGGGCCCGGGGCAGCCTCCCGCGCGTCCGGTACGACCAGCTCATGAAGCTCGGCTGGAAGGTGCTCATCCCGATCCAGCTCGTGTGGATCACCGGTGTGGCCGTCGTCCGCATGCTCGTCCTCGACGAGGCGCACCCGCTGGTCATCGCCGGTGTGGTCGCGGCCTTCACCATCGCCACCGTCGCGGCCATCGCCGCCTGGGTCCGCTTCGTGCGCCGCGAGCGCGCGGAGGAGGCCCGCCAGCGCGCCGAGAACGCGCGCCGCGCCCACAAGGAACCCTCCTTCGGCGGGTTCCCGGTGCCCCCGAGCACCGCCGCCCACTACGGCAGCAGCGTGCTCGCCGAACCGTCGCGGACGGCCTCGGCCGCCACCGCCGAACGCAACGAGAAGAAGGGGGAGGTTACCGGTGCTTGAGTGGCTCAACCCCGTCAAGGGTTTCGGTGTCACCTTCCACACGATGTTCAAGAAGGTGCCCACCGTCGAGTACCCGGAGGTCAAGCGCCCCACGGCGCCGCGCTTCCACGGTAGGCACCAGCTGAACCGGTGGGCCGACGGCCTGGAGAAGTGCATCGGGTGCGAACTCTGCGCCTGGGCCTGCCCGGCCGACGCCATCTACGTGGAGGCGGGAGACAACACCGACGACGACCGGTACTCGCCCGGTGAGCGGTACGGACGCGTCTACCAGATCAACTACCTGCGGTGCATCCTGTGCGGTCTGTGCGTGGAGGCCTGCCCCACCCGGGCGCTCACCATGACCAACGAGTACGAGCTGGCCGACGACAGCAGGCAGAGCCTGATCTGGACCAAGGAGCAGCTGCTCGCCCCGCTGCGCGAGGGCATGGAGCAGCCGCCCCACCCGATGCGCCTCGGGGACAGCGACCTCGACTACTACGCCACCGGGCGCGGTGAGCACGGAACCCAGGACCGGCCGGAGAACACGGGGGCGGTCAGTTGATCCCGCTCACCCCCGCCTCCCCCGCGCAGCACCTCGCCGCGGCGGCGCCCATCGGCTCCGGTGAGGCCACGGTCTTCTGGGTCCTGGGCACGATCGTCGTGCTCGGCGCCCTGGGCGTGGTCTTCTCCCGCAAGGCCGTGCACTCGGCCATGTCGATGGCGCTGGCCATGGTCGGACTGGCGATCTTCTACGGCATCAACGAGGCGCCGTTCCTGATGGTCGTCCAGATCGTCGTCTACACCGGCGCCGTCCTGATGCTGTTCCTGTTCGTCCTGATGCTCGT
Organism: Nocardiopsis sp. B62; assembly: GCF_018070675.1. Lineage (NCBI taxonomy): Bacteria > Bacillati > Actinomycetota > Actinomycetes > Streptosporangiales > Nocardiopsidaceae > Nocardiopsis > Nocardiopsis sp. B62. Next base: position 290,676 of record NZ_JAGPXK010000002.1, read on the forward strand.
GGGCGTCAGCTCCGCGGACTCCCTCGTGGAGACCCTGCGCGGACAGCGGCTCATGACCGCGATCGTGGCGATCTGCTTCGTCGGCGCCCTGACCACGGGGATCACCCGGATCGCCGTGGGCGACCCGGCCGGGATCGCCGCCGCGGCCACACCGGTCGGCGGCACCATCCCGTGGATCGCCAGCGAACTCCTGCTGCGCTACGTGGTGGCCTTCGAGGCCACCGCCGCGCTGCTCGTGACCTCGGTGCTCGGCGCCATGGTGCTCGCGCACACCGCCCGCACGGGCAGGCGCCGCACCCAGCGGGAGATCTCCGAGGACCGCATCAGGGGCGACCACCCGACCCCGCTGCCCGGACCCGGCACCTACGCCCGGCACAACGCGATCGACATGCCCGCGCTGCTGCCCGACGGCTCGGTCTCGAAGCTCTCGCTCAACCCCGTCCTGGCCGCCCGCGACCCCGAGTACCAGTCGGGGGTGCCGATGGAGGTCCAGACTGGGCGGTCCGCACTCCCCGGAGGGGCGTCGGACTCGACCGACTCCAAGGAGGGCGGGCTCACCGCCGACCAGGAGGACGGCCCCGCCGACGATGGTGACAGCGGCTCGTCCGCCACCACCGACGGCGAAGAGAACGGCAACGGAAACGGACAGGAGGTCGAGTCCTCGTGGACCCGATGAACTACATCGTCCTCGCGGCGCTTCTGTTCACCATCGGCGCGGTCGGCGTCCTCGTCCGGCGCAACGCGATCATCGTCTTCATGTGCGTGGAGCTCATGCTCAACGCCTGCAACCTGGCGTTCGTCGCGTTCGCCCGGATGCACGGTGACATCGAGGGGCAGGTCGTCGCCTTCTTCGTGATGGTCGTGGCCGCCGCCGAGGTGGTCGTGGGCCTCGCGATCATCATGCAGATCTTCCGAACCCGCAGGTCCGCGTCGCTCGATGACGCGAACCTGCTCAAGCACTAGAAGGCGACGTGGCAGTGACACAACATCACGCGTACCTCGCCGCCGAACCCGTGGTGGCGACCACGGCCGACAGCGCGGTGCTGTCGAACGCCTGGCTCCTGATCGCCCTGCCACTCGTGGGCGCGGCGATCCTGCTGCTGGGCGGGCGGCGCACCAACGGGTGGGGGCCGCTGCTGGCCACCGCCCTGCCGATCGGCTCCTTCGTCTGGGCGGTCCTCGCCCTGTTCGACCTCCTCGGCCGGGGCGCGGCCGAGCGGAGCGTCTCCGTCCCCGTCTACGAGTGGTTCGCGTCGGGTGACTTCTCCGCCCGGATCAACCTCCTGGTGGACCCGCTCTCGATCAGCTTCGTTCTGCTGATCACTTTCGTGGGCTCGCTCATCCACGTCTACTCCCTCGGCTACATGGCCGAGGACCCGGGCAGGCGGCGGTTCTTCGCCTACCTCAACCTGTTCGTCGCGGCCATGCTCGTGCTGGTCCTCGCGGACAACTTCGTGCTGCTCTTCCTCGGCTGGGAGGGTGTGGGCCTCGCGTCCTACCTGCTCATCGGGTTCTGGCAGTACAAGCCCACGGCGGCCACCGCCGCCAAGAAGGCGTTCCTGATCAACCGGGTCGGCGACATCGGCCTGCTCGTGGCGATCATGATCATGTTCACCGTGCTCGGCGCGGTGAGCTTCAGCGACGTCTTCGCGGCCGTCCCCGGTGCCAGCGACGGCATCCTCCTGGCCATCGGCCTCCTGCTGCTCCTGGGCGCCTGCGGCAAGTCCGCGCAGCTCCCGCTCCAGGCGTGGTTGCTGGACGCCATGGAGGGCCCGACCCCGGTGTCGGCGCTCATCCACGCCGCCACCATGGTCACCGCCGGTGTGTACCTGATCGTGCGCGCCGGACCGATCTTCGAGGGCGCCCCGGTGGCGCAGACGGTCGTCATGACGGTCGGCGCCGCCACCATGCTCGCGGGCGGCCTGATCGCCTCGGCCAAGGACGACATCAAGAAGTCCCTGGCCGGTTCCACCATGAGCCAGATCGGCATGATGGTGCTGGCCGCCGGGCTCGGCCCGGTCGGCTACGTCGCCGCCATCGCCCACCTGATCACGCACGGCTTCTTCAAGGCCGGGCTGTTCCTGGGCGCCGGTTCGGTCATGCACGGCATGAACGACGACGTCGACATGCGCAGGTACGGCGGCCTGGCGTCGAAGATGCCGATCACCTTCGCCACCTTCGGCCTCGGCTACCTCGCCATCATCGGTGTCCCGTTCCTGTCCGGCTGGTGGACCAAGGAGAGCATCATCTCCGCCGCCTTCGGCCTCGGCGGGACCGCCGGGGCGGTCTTCGGCACCGCGATCATCGTGGGCGCCGCGCTCACCGCCTTCTACATGTCGCGGATGGTCTTCATGACCTTCCTCGGCAAGAAGCGCTGGGACGACGGCGTGCACCCGCACGAGTCGCCGGTGAGCATGACCGCCCCCATGGTGGTGCTGTCGATCGGGTCGGTCGCCCTCGGCGCCTTCCTGGTCTTCGGCGACCGGTTCGCGGGCTTCCTCGCCCCGGCCATCGGCGCCGAGCCGCACCACTTCACCGTGGGCCACGCCTTCACCGCGCCCTACGGCATCGCCGCCCTGGTCGTGCTGGTCCTGGGCGTCGCCCTGGCCTGGTTCATGTACCTGCGCAAGCCCGTGGCGCGCACCGCGCCCAAGGGCAACCTCGTCACCAACACGGCCCGCAACGAGCTGTACGGCAACGAGATCAACGAGGGCCTGTTCATGCGTCCCGGCCAGGTGCTCACCAAGGCGCTGGTCGTCATCGAGGACAAGGTCATCGACGGCGCGGTCAACGGGCTCGGTGCCGGGGTCGGCGACTCCTCCACCGGACTCGGCAGGACACAGACGGGGTTCGCCCGCACCTACGCGCTCACCATGCTCATCGGCGCCGTGATCGTCGCCGCGACGCTGGTTGTGAGGTTCTAAATGATCCCCTGGCTCACTCTCGCGATCGCGCTCCCCGCGATCGGCGCGGCCGTCATCTGGGCGCTGCCGCGCGTCAAGGCCCCGGCGGCCTCGGGCGGTGCCTCGGCCTCGGTCTCGGCCAGCGCCGAGTCCGGCTCCGGCACGGCCACGGCCACCAAGGCCCGTCCCGCCACCGGCGGGACGGCCTCGGCCGAGCTCGCCAAGCGCCTGGCCCTGGGCTTCTCCGTCGCGACCCTTCTGCTGGTCGTGGTCATGGCCCTGAACTTCGACACATCGGGGGCGGGTGGCCTCCAGTTCGAGGAGGTCTACCCGTGGATCCCCTACTTCGGGGTCCACTTCGCGGTCGGCGTCGACGGCATCGCCCTCGTGCTGATCCTGATGTCCGTGGTGCTCGTGCCGCTCGTGGTGCTGGCCGCCTGGCGGGAACACGACGACCGTGACGACGGCGGGCGCGGCTACTTCGCGCTCATCCTCGCGCTCGAGGCGATGATGATCGGTGTCTTCGCCGCCACCGACGTCTTCCTGTTCTACGTGTTCTTCGAGGCCATGCTCATCCCGGTCTACTTCATGATCGGGCGCTACGGGCGCGGCGCGGACCGCGCCAAGGCCGCGATGAAGTTCCTGCTGTACAGCCTCGCCGGCGGCCTCATCATGCTGGTCGCGGTGATCGGCGTGTACGTCATCGGCGGCACCTTCCTGTGGACCGAGCTGACCGATCCGGGCGGCGCCCTCGCGGCCGTCGACCCGGCCACCGCGCGCTGGCTCTTCCTCGGGTTCTTCATCGCCTTCGCGATCAAGGCCCCGATGTGGCCCGTGCACACCTGGCTGCCCAGCGCGGCCGGGTCGTCCAGCCCCGGTACGGCCGTCCTGCTGGTGGGCGTGCTGGACAAGGTCGGCACCTACGGGATGCTCCGGTACTGCCTGGAGCTGTTCCCCGCCGCGGTGTCGTGGTTCGTGTGGCCCGTGGTGGCGCTGAGCCTGGTGAGCATCTTCTACGGTGCGATCCTCGCGATCGGCCAGAGCGACATGATGCGCCTGGTCGCCTACACCTCGGTGTCCCACTTCGGCTTCATCACCCTGGGCATCTTCGCCCTGACCCAGCAGGCCCAGGCCGGGGCCGCCCTCTACATGGTCAACCACGGGTTCGCCACCGGCGCGCTCTTCCTGATCGTGGGCTTCCTCATCGCCCGACGGGGCAGCGCCCGCATCGAGGACTTCGGGGGCGTCCAGAAGGTCGCCCCCAAACTCGCCGGGGTCTTCCTGATCGCGGGTCTGGCCGGTCTGGCACTGCCGGGCCTGGCCCCCTTCGTCAGCGAGTTCCTGGTGTTCGTCGGCGTCTACGCCTTCAGCCCGGTCCCGGCGATCGTCGCCGCGCTCGGCGTGGTCCTCGCCGCCCTCTACATCCTCTGGATGTACCAGCGCACGATGACCGGTCCCACCCCGGAGAAGCTGGCCAAGCTGCCGGACCTGTCCGGGCGTGAGACCTGGGCGGTCGCCCCGCTGATCGCCCTGATCATCGCGTTCGGCGTCTACCCGCAGCCCCTGCTCAACGTGATCAACCCCGCCGTCGAACGCACCGTGGAGGCCGAGGCCGACACCGAGGTGGCGGTCGCGGACGGCGACGCGGAAGGAGACGAGGAGTGATCCCCCTCAATCTCGCGGACGGGGCGCCCCCGGCGCTCCACGGAGTCACCGAGGCTCCGCCGGTTCTGGACTGGTGGCTGCTGGCACCGTTCCTGGTGCTCTTCGGCGCCGGTGTGCTGGGGGTGCTCCTGGAGGCCTTCTGGCCCAAGGGCTCCCGCCGCACCGCGCAGATCGTCCTGACGGCGGTCGCGCTGCTGGGCGCGTTCCTCCTGCTGGTCCTCCAGGTGGAGGCGGTCGGCGAGGGCACGACCATCGCCAACGGCGTGCTGGCCGTGGACCGCACGGTGCTGTTCTTCCAGGGCACCATCACGGTGCTGGCCCTGATCAGCCTGATGCTGATCGCCGAACGGCGGGACGGCAGGGACGCGTTCTCCGCCCAGGCCGCCACGGTTCCGGGCAGCGAGGAGGAGCGCACGCACATCCTCGCGGGCTCGCAGCACACCGAGGTCTACCCGCTGGTGCTGTTCGCGGTGCTGGGCATGCTGATGTTCCCGGCCTCGAACGACTTCCTGGTCATGTTCATCGCCCTGGAGGTCATGAGCCTCCCGCTGTACCTGCTGTGCGGGCTGGCCCGCAGGCGCCGCCTGTTCTCGCAGGAGGCCGCGGTCAAGTACTTCCTGCTCGGCGCGTTCTCCTCGGCGTTCTTCCTGTTCGGGATCGCCATGGTCTACGGCTACGCTGGTTCGGTGAACTTCGGCGTGATCCGCCAGGCCGTGGAGTCCGGCGGGGCGGAGATCTTCCAGGACGGCAACGGCGAGCCGCTGCTGCTCATGGGCGTCGGGATGGTCGCGATCGGCCTGCTGTTCAAGGTCGGCGCCGTGCCCTTCCACAACTGGAAGCCCGACGTCTACCAGGGCGCCCCGACCCCGATCACCGCGCTGATGGCCTCCTGCACGCTGGTCGCCGCCTTCGGCGCCCTGCTGCGGGTGTTCTTCGTGCCGTTCGGCACCTCGGTGGCGATCTGGGAGCCGATGCTGTGGACGGTGGCCATCCTGACGATGGTCGTCGCCGCGGTCGTGGCGGTCACCCAGCGCGACGTCAAGCGGCTGCTGGCCTACTCCTCGGTGGTGCACGCCGGGTTCATCCTCACCGCCGTGGTCGCGGGCAGCGTCGAGGGCCTCGCGGGCGCCATGTTCTACCTGGCGGCCTACGGGTTCACCACGCTGGGCGCCTTCGCCGTCGTCACCCTGGTGCGCACCAGGGACGGCGGGCAGGAGCTCGGTGACCTCGACAAGTGGGCGGGACTGGGGCGACGGTCCCCGGGTCTGGCCCTGGCGCTGTCGCTGTTCCTGCTGGCCTTCGCCGGTATCCCGCTCACCAGCGGGTTCATCGGCAAGTTCGCGGTGTTCGAGGCGGCCGTGGCGGCCGGTGCGACCCCGCTGGTCGTCGTCGGCGTGCTCAGCAGCGCCGTCACCGCGTACTTCTACGTGCGGATCATCGTTGTGATGTTCTTCCGGGATTCGGAGGGCGAGGGCCCGACGGTGGCCCGTGCCGGGATGCTCACCGGCAGCGTGATCACGGTGGGTGTGGCGGCCACCCTGGCGCTCGGGATCCTCCCGGGGGCCTTCCTGGACACCCTTCTGCCGTCCGGTGAGCCGGGTCAGGAACCGGCCGCGGTCATGGTCGACCAGGTCACGGAGGCACCCGCCGGCGAGTGACCGTCGACCCGGGTGTGGCTTTGGACCTTCATTCCGGGTCGGATACCGTGGCAAGTCGGATCATGTTCATGTGCTGAGCGTGTGGCGGTCCCCTTCCGAGGGGGCCGCCAGCACGCCCGTTCAACAGGTGGAGCCTTACGGTGAGCGGTGCTGTCCCGAGCGGTTTTCTCGCTCTGCCGAGAGTCGACCCGACCCTCGCCCGGGAGATCCAGGACGACCTGGAGAAGGTCGAGGAGCTGCTGAGGGAGTCGGTGCGGTCCAGCGACCCCATGCTGACCGAGGCCGCCTCCCACCTGCTGGCGGCCGGAGGCAAGCGCTTCCGCGCCATGCTGGTGCTGCTCGCGTCGCACTTCGGTGACCCGCGGGTCCCGGACCTCATCCCGGCGGCCGCGGTGGTCGAGCTGACCCACGTGGCCACCCTCTACCACGACGACGTCATGGACGAGGCGGAGCTGCGCCGCGGCGAGCCCAGCGCCAACCAGCGCTGGGGCAACACCATCGCCATCCTCACCGGCGACTACGTGTTCGCCAAGGCCTCGACGATGCTCGCCGACCTCGGCACCGAGGCGGTCCGGCTCCAGGCCGAGACCTTCGCGCGACTGGTCCAGGGGCAGATCCTGGAGACCTCCGGGCCGCGCGACGGAATCGACCCGCTCGACCACTACCTCAACGTCATCGACGACAAGACGGCGTCGCTGATCGCCTCCTCAGCGGAGTTCGGCGGCATGTTCGGCAAGGTCGACCCGGAGACGGTGAGCACCCTCACCCGCGCCTGCGACGCGCTGGGCATGGCCTTCCAGCTGGCCGACGACATCCTGGACGTGGCCAGCGAGAGCGCCGACTCGGGCAAGGTCCCCGGCACGGACCTGCGCGAGGGCGTGCTGACGCTGCCGATGTTCTACGCGATGCGCTCGGTGGACCCGGCCGACGAGCGGCTGAAGTCGCTGCTGGGCCGTCCGCTGGACGACACGGAGGCCGAGGAGGCCCTCGGGCTGCTGCGTCCGCACCCGGCGATGGCCGAGGCCGACGCCACGCTGCGCGGGTGGGCCGGAAGGGCCCGCGACGAACTGACGACCCTGCCCGACATCCCGGCGCGGGACGCCTTCCTGGCGCTGTGCGACTACGTGGTGGAGCGCTCCGGCTGACCCACCCGCCCCGACTCACGCGCGGGCCCCGTCCGGAACCCCGGTTCCAGGCGGGGCCCGCGTCCGTGTGTGGCCCTTCGGTAGCCGTCAGAGGACGGCAGCGGGGCGCTCGGGCGCTTCCTGGTGCTTCGCGTGCTCGGCCTCGGGTCCGCGCCCACACGCCCCCCAGGTCGCCTTGGCCGAAGGCGCCACCCTCGCGAGGAATGCGGACACACGGCCACTGCCCGGACCCGAGGACCGGCCAGCGGCACCCTCGCACTGGTGGCAGCGAGCGTCCTGGCGGTGGGATCGCCTGGGCGGACGGCGGCCACCGCTCGGTCTTCCCCGCCCATCGGAGGGAAGCGCTCCTTCCTCGACGCCAACCTGGCCAGGGGGGCACCTGCGAGCACGCCCCTGGAACCTGTGCGGCCCGTCCCGGGCTCTCCTCCAGGCCGGAAACGACGGCGGCGCCGCCCCGGTGCGTGGGGCGGCGCCGCGAAGTGGGACCGGAAGGGGTCAGCGCACGAGGGGGAGGGCCTCGGAACCCGGCAGGTCCATGAAGGTGGGGTGCTGGACCATGCCCTCGGGGGTCTCCTGCTCGGCGGTGCCGCCCTCGATGGAGATGAGGTCGCTGGTGTCCAGGTCGTTGAGCAGGTCCGTGCCCCGGCTCAGGCCGTTGACCAGGTCCTCGGCGGTGGTGGTGTCGATGCCCTCGGCGATCTGGGGCAGCTGGGCGTCGGCCAGCGGGCCCTGGAGCGAGACCGGCTCGGCGGAGCGCAGGTCCGCGGAGCCGAGGTCGGACGCACCGGTCAGCAGGGCGTCGGTCAGGTCCGTGACCCTGGGGGTCTCGAAGGCCGGGGCCTCGACGCCGGGGGTCACGGGGGAGCTCTGCGGAACCGTGGTGAGGTCGCGGCCCTCCCAGGCGCGGTTGCCCACCATGCCCAGGACCTCCTCCTCACCGAGGTTCACGTAGTTGTCGGCGGTCAGCTCGGTGGCCTCGACGACGTCCTGGATCTGGTTCGGGGTCTCCAGACCGAAGGCGGCCGCCAGGTCCCACATGTTGGGCGCGGTGAGGTCGGCGCCCTCGGACGGGACGGCGGCGCTCGTGTGGACGGGCGTGGGCTTGGGCTCGGACAGGGCACTGACCGGGTTGAGGTCGTTCAACACCAGGGCGTTGTCGCCGGTGAGGTCGGTGACGCTGCCCAGGTCGGTGACCTCGCTCAGGGAGGGCGCCTCGCTCAGCTCGGGCAGGCGGCGGTCCTCCAGGTTCGGCAGTCCGGTGGTGTCCAGCTCGGGCAGGACCAGCATCTCGTCGCGTAGGTCGGCGGCGGCCTGGACCGTGTGGGGCAGCACCTCGGAGGCGGTGGACTCCGCGGAAGCGCCCGCCCCGCGGGCGGTGTCCTCCACGACGGTCCCGGCTTCCTGGGCGGCGGACTCCACGTTCCGGCCCACCGTGTGCCCGACGGTGTCGTGCGGGTTGCCGTCCAGGCCGGTGGCGTCCTGCGCCTTGGTGACGGTCTCGGACAGCGGGGAGTCGGGCAGGATGGCGCCCAGGTCGGGGGCGGGCTTCTCAGCGTTCGCGGTCTCCTGGAGCTCGCTCAGCGCGCGGTCCGCGATCGGGGTGACGCCCTCGGGGGCCAGCACGTGCATGGTCGGGGCCACGCCCTCGACGAGGGCGCGCTCGACGACGGGCGAGAGCTCCTGCATCGGGGTGGCCAGGGCCTCGGCTCCGGCGACACCGGCGCCGAGGGCCACGAAGCCCGCGGTGCCCGTGACGAGGAGTACTGCTCGGGCGGAGAAGCGCTTGGTGTGCGTCATGGTTTTCCTTCCCTGGTGAAGCTCTGGATGAACGGGACGACCGCGACGCCGTGGACGGCGGTCGTGGGGAGCCGGGGCGGACCACCGGCTGACGTGAATCACGTGAACGAGGGCACGGGACTCAGGTCAGCTCCCAGGAAGTACGTGCTGGGAACGGTCCGGGGGCGCGTCGTGCGCCCGGGGCGGGACCGTTCGCTAGTCCGGCGAGACCGTGAGGTCGTCGGCCGGGTCGGCGGGCACGGTGTGCAGCCGGTGCGCGGCCAGGCGCACGGCGTCGGCGGCGGGCGCGGGAAGCGGCGCGGCCGTGAGGTATCCGGCGACGGAGGGCGCGGGCGCCGGTCCGTTGGCGGAGGGAGCGGGCGACCCGGTGGCGGGCTGTACGCGCTGGTGTTCCGTGGCGCGGTCGCCGTCCTCCTGCTCGGAGTCGGGCGTCGCGGTGCTCGGGGCGGTGGAGGCGTGGTGCGCGGTCAGCGAGGGGAGCACGGGCACGCCGTGTCCCTCCGACCGCTCGGCGGGTTCGGAGCCCTCGTCCTCCTCGGAGGCCCGGTCCGCGCCGGTCTCCTCGTCCTCGTCCGTGTCGGAGGAGCGGGTCGCCCGGGGCTCGGGGATCGAGGGACCCTGGCTCAGGCCACGCTCGACGGTCTCCTCGCGGGTGCGGTCGATCTCCGCGACGAACCCGCGCACCTCGGCCACGGCGGGCTCGGGCAGGCTGACGGCGGCCTCGGCGGTTTCGACCGTGCGCTTCTCCAGACGCTGGTGCACGGTACCGAGCGTGCTGGTCACCGGTTCGGTGACCTTCTCGGGCACGACCGAGCCCAGTGCCGGGGCCTCGCCCAGTCCGAGGGCCTCGCCGGTGGCGGTGGCGGAGACCGGGGCCCTCAGGGCGCCGGAGCCCAACGAGGCGGTGTCCGCCTGGGCCGGTGCGGCGCTGAGCAGCCACAGGACGGTGAGGAGGGCGCCCAACAGGAGCGGGAGGCCGATCGCGGAGGGCGCCGCCGCGCACACGGCCGAGACGGCACGGAGCGTGCCGGTTCGGCTGGTGCGAGGAATCAAGGGGACCCTCCGAGACGTGTGACCAGGTCGGGGCGGGGCAGAGCCCGACGCCCACGACCTGACGTTAGCACAGTGTCACCGAGGGTAGTTTTGAATGACCGAAACCGGGAACTCCAGGTCAGGGTCTCGATTCGGTGAGGGCCGCCTCGCGACGCGCCGCGGACCGGGCACGTGAGCTGCGTACCTGGTCGAAGGCGAACACGCACACCGCCAGCCAGACGAACACGAAGCCGCCCCACCGGCTCAGCGGCATCTCCTCGCCCTGGACCAGCCAGCCGATCACGAACATCATGGTCGGGGCGATGAACTGGAGCATGCCGATCACGCTCAGCGGCACCTTGCGCGCCGCCACCCCGAACAACAACAGGGGCAGCGCGGTCACGAACCCGCCGCCCACCAGCAGCGCGGTGTGCCCGGGCGAGACAGACAGGCTGGTGCCCGCCCCGGTGGCCTCCAGATAGACCACGAACCCCAGCGCGGGCAGGAACATCACGAGGGTCTCGACGGTCAGGCTCTGCATCCCGTCCAGGCTCACGTACTTCTTCACCGCCCCGTAGGCGGCGAACGTCGCGGCCATCAGCAGTGAGAGCCAGGGGGTGGAGCCGTAGGCGACGGTCATCACCACGACCGCGACCACACCGAGGCCCACCGCGACCCACTGGGCGGTACGCAGGCGTTCGGCGAAGAGGACCACGCCGAGGCAGACCGTCATCAGCGGGTTGATGAAGTACGCCAGCGAGGCCTGGAGGGTCTGGGCGGTGGAGACCGAGTAGATGAACCCCCACCAGTTCACGGAGATGAGCACCGCGGCCGCCCCGACCAGCAGGAGCTGCCTGGGGTTGCGCAGCACCTGGGGAAGCCAGGACCAGCCACGCCGGGCCAGCAGCAGGAAGACGCACATCGCGAGGAGCGCCCACACCATGCGGTGGGCGAGGACCTCGGCGGGTTCGGAATCGGTGAGAAAGGGCCAGTAGAGGGCCGCGAAGCCCCACAGGAGGAAGGCGGTCGCCCCGAGGGCGACACCGCGGTTGGTTTCCGACACAACCGCAATGGTAGGACGAATCCGCCCAACTGTCTCCTGTCCGTCCCAGCCTGTGGACAACCTCGCGCGCGCCCCGGGAACCCCTGGACAGGCCGGATAGCCTGGAGACATGTTCGGCAGACAGACGACCATGGTCGACCCCGCCCAGGCCCTTCCCGGCCGGGACACCGCGATGTCGGTGCCCTTCGGCCACACGGTGCTGGGCACCCGGCTCACCCCGCCCTACCCGGAGGGCAGTGAGGTCGCCGACGTGGCGATGGGCTGCTTCTGGGGTGCGGAACGCATCTTCTGGAGGCTGGGTGCGGAGCACGGGATCATCACCACCGCCGTGGGCTACGCGGGCGGCTACACGCCCAACCCCACGTACGAGGAGGTGTGCTCCGGCCTGACCGGCCACACCGAGATGGTCCGGGTGGTCTTCGACCCGTCGCGGATCACCTACACGGAGCTCCTCAAGGTGTTCTGGGAGGGCCACGACCCCACCCAGGGCATGCGCCAGGGCAACGACGTCGGCTCGCAGTACCGGTCGGCGGTCTACTACCACTCGGAGGCCCAACGCGAGGCGGCCGAGGCCACCCGCGACGCCTTCCAGCCGGTCCTGACGCGCTCGGGCTACGGCCCGATCACCACGGAGATCGCTCCGCTGAGGGCCTTCTACTTCGCCGAGGACTACCACCAGCAGTACCTGTCCGACGCGAAGAACCCCAACGGCTACTGCGGTATCGGCGGAACCGGTGCCAGCTGCCCGATCGGCGTGGCCTCCAGCGACGACTAGGGCGTGCTTTCCGGGTGCTCATCGCCGGTCGCGGCGGAGCCGCCACCGGCGATGAGCACCCGTCTTCCCTACTGTGCGCCGCCACGCGAGCTCCGCAGCGTCCCCAGCGGGGCCCGCCCGGGTCGGCTGCCCGAGCTTCGTCGGCGCGGCGGAAGGCTGCCTGGCGGTAACGCGGGGACACCGCGCCGCGGGCGTCCGTTGAGGGTGGCTGCGGGCGACGGGTGGGAGGAACGATCCACCAAGCACGACCGAGCGCGCTCCCTGGTCACGACCGGCAGGGAAGAGGGCGAGGGGGACTGGTCGGGTCCCCTCGTCCCTGGTAGGCAGGGGGCCCGTCCCCTGCTCTCGGCGGGCCCCGAGCCTCCTCGCCCCCTGGAGTCCCCATGCCCGACCGGAGGCAGGATCCCTCCGACACCCGACCCGACACCCCACTCGGAGCGGCCCGGGTTCTCCTGGACCGGAGGCGATGGCTCCTCCTGGGGCTCGCTGTGGGAACCGGGCTCGCCTCGGGGGTGCTCGCGGCGTTGGTCAACGGGCTCAACCCGGAGGACATCGGGTTCCTGGAGCTCTCCGTAGGCCCGCACGTCGTGCCTCCGGTCCTCCTCGGCTGGACGGCGGTCCGGCCCTGGCTGGCGGCCCTCTCCGGTTCGCTGACCTGTCTGGCGGCCGTCCTGGGCCACCTGGCGGCCGCGAACGACCCCAACGTGCCGGAGTACCGGGTGTGGGTGGTGGTCGGGCTCCTCCTGGGCGCCCTGTTGGGGTTCCTGGGGAGTCGGCTCCGATCCCCGTCGGCGCCCGTCCGGGCGTTGGCGGCAGGTGTTCCCCTTGGGCTGGTGGCGACCTTCCTGTGGGACGCCGTCCAGGCCTCCGAGTCGGCCGGGAGGATCGCCGTCCACCCGCTGTCGGGTCTGCTGGACGTGTCCCTGGCCGTGCTCGTGCTGGTGCTCTGCCGTGGAGGCGTCTCGGGGTGTGGCCCTGTTGTGTGCCGTCACACTCGTTCCGATCGTCAACTTCGGCGCCACTGTCCTGTTCGTGCTCCTGTGGGCCGCGAGCGGCAACCCCTGATCGAGGAGCGGACGGCGGTGATCCTCTCCCTGTTGCCGCTCCCGCGTGTGTCTGTCAGGATGCTCCGATCCACCCGTGCGCCCTTCGCGGCGTGTGGTCGGTGAACTTCTCCGTCTTCCTGTGGGCGCCCGCACGGGGCCGCTGACCACGGAAAAGGCCCGATCACTTACCCCGGGTAACGGAATCCTGACTTGCGTTTCAGGTAACGAACAGATATCGGTGAAGGTGTGCGAGTCGATGAAGCCCCCCAGAACGCCGTAGCCCCGTCTCCGCAGGGACCCGCCGCACCGGCGGTCTCCAAGACCGCGTGGATGGGTTTCGCGCGTGTGGCCGCCATGGCGGCCGTCGTGCTGGTGCACGCCTATTCGCCGTTCGTGAGCACGACCTACACCGACCTCGGGGGCCCCACCTGGTGGGCGGCGCACGTGGTGGACGCCGCGCTGCGCTGGTGCGTGCCGGTGTTCGTCATGATGAGCGGCGCGCTGCTGCTGCGTCCGCGCGATGAGGACGTCCGGGGCTTCTACCGCAAACGGTGGGCCCGCATCGGTGTGCCGCTGCTCGTGTGGACCGGCGCCTACCTGCTGTGGCAGTTCTGGCGTGACGGCCTCGGGTTCCCCGACTCCCTGGCCCAGGCGGCCTCGGGGTCGCCCTCGATCCACCTGTACTTCCTGTACGTCATCGCCGGGCTCTACGTGTTCACGCCGTTCCTGCGCACGGTGGTGGCGCACACCTCGCGCACGGGCCTGTGGTGGTTCGCCGGCGCGGCCCTTTCCATCGGTGTCGTCGACCAGGTGTCCGCCCTGGTCGACGGGGTCGGCGGGGTCACCGCCGCGACCAGGTTCCTGCCGTTCCTCGGCTACTACCTGCTGGGTTGGCTGCTGACGGACCGGGGGCCCGGGCCGCGCGACGCGCTCCACGGTTCGGTGGCCTTCGTGCTGGGCACCACCGGGACCGTCCTGGGCGCCTGGGCCGCCGCGGCGTCCGTCGGTGAGTGGGGGATCGGCGCCGAGTACGTCTACGACTTCCTTTCCCCGACCATGATCGTCGCGTCGGTCGGCGCCTTCCTGCTGCTGCGCGCCTGGGGCACCCGGCTGGCGGAGTTGGGCACCGAGCACCGGGTGAACCGGGCGATCGCCGTGCTCTCCGCCCTGAGCTTCGGCGTCTACCTCGTGCACGTCATGGTCCTGTACACGCTGAGGGACCTCGGGGGGACCCCCGACGGGCTGGTGGGACTGACCATCGCCGCTGGGTACGCCGTCGCCACCACGCTGATCAGCCTGGTACTGGTGGCCGTCGCCCAGAGGATCCCCCTCCTGCGCGCCACGGTCTAGGCGGTGCACACGGAGGTGGGAGATCCGAGCGGGGGCCGGGGCGGGCACGACGTCGGTCCGGCCCCGTCACCTCAGCGGCTCCTTCGGCCCCTCGAAGGGGACGAACTCTCGGACATGTCGATATCCCGGAGTTGGCGCCTGGACGTGATGTTCAGCTTCGGGAAGATGCGGTACAGGTGTGACGCGACCGTGCGGGGACTCAGGCTGAGGAACTCACCGATCTCACGGTTGCTCAGACCCTGTGCCGCGAGTCGTGCCACCTGGGACTCCTGCGGGCTGAGCTCCTTGACCGGGCCGACGGCGACGGTGATCGATCCGCAGGCCCGTTCTTCGGACCGGGACCGGTCACACCACGGGGTGGCCTTCAGCGCCGTGAACAGCTGCGTCGCGGACCTCAACGGTGCGCGGGCGAGCGTGCGACTGCGCTGTCGCCTGAGCCAGGTCCCGTAGTACAGGTTCACCCGAGCCAGCTGGAACGGACACTCCAGCTCCTCGTACAGCGCGATCGCCCTCTTGTAGTGCTGCTCGACGCGAGGGTCCCCGGAGGCCGCAGCCAACAGTCCCTGGGCGTGGTGGATGTCCGCTTCCATCCAACAGTCCGGGGTCGGCCCGGCGAGAGCGATGTGACTCTCCAGGACGTCCCTGGCGTCGTCGACCTCTCCCGCCGCGATCGCGGCCTCGACTGTCGCGCTGATCATGCGCAGTGCCACGTCCTGGTGTGACAGGGGGGAGTCGGATCGCACCAGTGAGGAGAAGTGGTTCCACGCTTGTACTCGTCGCCCTCTCCCCAGTTCGAGAAGGCCCAAGGCGGCTGTGCACTCTGCCGCGGTCACCCGGTCATGCTCCAGGAGGGCGCGGTTCAGAGCGTGCCCGACGTGGTGGTGGCATTCCTTGGCCGTTCCGTGGAGCGCGGAGAGCAGGGCAGCCGCCGCGTGATGGCGCGGGGCCCACCGTTCCTGACCGGTGAGTCTCGCCAGACGCAGTCCCGAGCGGCTGTGCGCGATGCCAGAGGACCACCGTCCGTCCAGCAGCGCGATGTGGGCCTGGCGCAGGCATACCTCGGGCAGCATTCCGGCGGCCCTGATGCTTCGCAGACGTTGGTGGGCGTTCTCGGTGATCCGCTGTGCCAGACGCTGGTCCCGCGCCTTGCAGGCGACGTCCGAAGCCCACATCCACCGCTGTGGGTCGGCCGAGGCCCCACCCTGTGTCAACCCGTCCAGGAGATCGGAGACCTGGTCAGCGCCTGGTGCGCGGTCGTGTGAGAGCGCCCTGGCCGCCTCCCGCACGGGTGGCGCGCACTCCAGCGTGAGGATCCTCCTCAGAGCGGAGCGGGAACCCTCGTGGTCGTTCATGCGATGGGCGGCGTGGGCGGCGCTTCTGAACGACCAGGCGGCTTCGTCGGGGTCGGTGAGACGACGGGCCGTGCCTTCGCTGGTGAGTCGGGAGTAGGCCGCTCTCGGAGTCTCCGGCTCACCCGGGTCACAGTCGGTGGCGGCGGGTACCGGGTTCACCGGTGCGCCGTTGATGGCGAAGGTGCGCCGCAGGAGCGCTGAGGACCACTCGGGCAGGCCCGCGTTGGTCGCCGCGGTGGCGGCCGCCAAGAGCCTTCGGTGGGTGTTCCCGGGGTCCGGGGTCAGGCGGGAGGAGAGTTGGAACAGCGCGGCCACCCCTGGTTCACCACCGTTGCGACGGGCCGTCTCCACGGCCTGTTCCACGCTCTGGGCCAGGACGCCGTCAGGCGAGGTGGCCACCAGGGCCCGGTGCCATGCGGAGCGTTCGCCGTCCGACCCCGCCAACTCGTCCGAGATCGCGTGGTGCGCGCGCCGACGCTCCTCGAACGAAGCCATGTCGTAGACCACTGATCGGATCACCGGGTTCTGGAAGCGAAGGGCCCCCGAGGACAGGCTCAGCCATCCGGAGTTCTCCGCTTCGCGGATTCCCTGGTGGTCGAGGCCCAGACGGGCCCCGGCGCCCATGACGACTCCGAGCCTTCCTCGTGCCTCCGCCGCCGCCAGGAGGAGCCACGCGCGTTCGGGCGCCGGAATCTCCTCGATCACGGCTCCGAAGGAGCGGCGGGTCCTGGGCCCCACCGGGATCCGATCGCTCAGAGAGGTCTCGGCCAGGCTCTCGCGCGCCCTGGGCGTCTCGGCCAACTCGGTCAGGGCGAGCGGGTTGCCCCCCGTGGCTCGGTGTGCCACCTCGTTCAGCGTGTCCGGCAGTGCCAGCCCTCGTGCGTACAGCAGGTCCTGTGTGGCGCCGCGGGACAGTCCGCCCAACCGGAGCTCAGGGTGCAGCCCCGGCACGTCCGGATGGGCCGCGGCGTCCCGGTACGTGAGAAGCACGGAGACGGGATGTCCGGACACCCTGTGCGAGAGGAGGGAGACGAGTCCGGCCGCTTCGGGGAGCAGGAGGTCGACGTCGTCCACGCACAGGACGATCGGTGCCCAGGCGAGCAGATGGGAGAGCAGGAGTTCGACGAGGCGGGCCTCCTCCCGGACGCGATCAGCTCCGAGGGTCTCCGCCAGACCGAGAGCCCCGGACGAAAGCACTTCGTGGAAGCAGTCGTGAACGGAGGGGTTCACTCTTCCGGGGAGGTCCGATTCGATCACGAAGGAGGAGCCTCGGGCCTTCACGTGGAGTGTCGTTGGCCCGCGTTTCCTTCTCGCTGATTCTCTCGCGAATTCAAGAAGTCCGCTCTTTCCCGTGCCGATGTCGCCGGTAATCGCCATCGCACCGCCGTGGCCGCGCTGGGCGTCTTCGAGGACTCGCGTGACATGTGCTTCCTCTGAAAATCGACCGATATTCACGTGTAGGGCATTCCGTCTCGGTCTTATGTTGTTTGGCTCTCGCCTCATCCGAGCTTCCCCGAGCACCCGTTCACGTAAACCCGATTGCCGGACCGGGGCGAGTGGCGGCTCTGGCCGGAAACGGCCAGGGATGTCACCAGGGCAGGTGCTGGCCCGTGGGCTGCCTGGACTCCCCGTGCCCCGGCGGTTCCCGAGGTGGATCGCCTGATTGCCTTCCGTGCTCGTGCGGTGACGCGGAGAGACTCAGTCACTTCTACTCAAGTCGTCGCGTGTTGCGCGTTGGATACTCGATCCAGGCGTCCGCAACGGGGGTTGTTCGACGAACCACGGGTTCATCGTTGCCGGGATCGGGAAAAGCCTCGGGGCACTGCTTATCGTCCGGCGGGGAATGCCGATAGGCGTCGGCGGACGATACGGGGACCGGCGGCGGATACGCGCACCGTGCTGCCCACTGAGTCCTTTTCCCGGAACGATACGGGCCCTCGTGGCCGACCAAGGATGGGATCAGAGTTGGAGTTCAGTTTACTGGGACCGGTCTCCGTCCGGTCGGACGGGCGGAACATCCTCGCCCGGAGCAGACCGCAGCTGCGAAAGGTCCTTGCGGCCCTGCTCGTGGACGCCGGGCGCCTGGTGACGGTGCAGGCGCTCATCTGGCGTGTGTGGGGGAGCGACCCTCCCGAGAATGCGAGAAGGACCCTGCACAGTCACATCAGCCGGATTCGGAGGATCGTCCGCACGTCGGCTTCGAACGATGGGGGCAACGCCCTCCTGCGGCGACACGACGGGGGCTACCTCCTGCAAGCGGACAGGGCGAGCGTCGACGCGCACTGCTTCCAGCACATGGTCAGGAGGTCCTCCCGCTGCGCTGCCGAACAGCGCGCCGATCTGCTGGAGGACGCACTCGGTCTCTGGCAGGGTGAGCCCCTGGCTGGCCTGGAAGGAGACTGGGTCGAGCACCGGCGCGAACGCTACCAACGCATGTACGTGGACGCCAGCGTCTCCTGGGCGAAGAGCCTGGTCCAGTCCGGGCGGCCGCACGCGGCCGTCGACACGCTCACCGGTCTGGCCGAGCAGAACCCCTTGGCGGAACCCGTCGTAGCGGCCCTCATGCACTCCCTGTATGCGTCCGGGTACACGGCGGACGCCCTGGCGAGGTTTCACCGGCTGCGCGAGGACCTGGTCGACGAGCTGGGTACTGATCCGGGCCACGAGATCCAGGATCTGCACACCGCCATTCTCGCGGGTGATCTCCGGCAGGTCTCGGACCCTGGCCAGCGTCACGGAGAGAGTTCGCCGACATGTCTCAACCTGCCAGCAACTGGTGTGTCGCGAGTTCTCGATAGAGCGGACTGGACGTGAGAAGCTCCTCGTGGCTTCCCACAGCCACGACGGCTCCCCTGTCGAGCACCACGATCTGGTCCGCATCCGTCACGGTGGACAATCGGTGTGCCACGACCAGGAGGGTCCGCCGACGTGCCACGTCGTCCATGACCTCGCGCAGGGCCGCTTCGCTGCGGGCGTCCAGGTTGCTGGTGGGCTCGTCCAACAGCAGGACCGGCGGGGCGTCGAGCAGGGTACGGGCGATCGCGAGCCGCTGACGCTCCCCGCCGGACAACAGGACACCGTCCTGTCCGACAGGGGTGTCCAATCCCTGGGGTGACCGGTGCACGACCCCGGTCAGGTCAACCCGATCCAGCACCTCCAACAGCCTCTCGTCCCCCGCCTCCGGAGCGGCGAGGAGGAGGTTGTCCCTGATGGACCCGGAAAGCACGGGTGCCTCCTGCTGGACGTAGCCGAGCCCCGAGCGCAGGTCGTCGCGCGCTCGCGCTCGTACGTCGGTGCCGTCGACGCGCACCGATCCGGAAGTGGGGTCGTAGAAGCGTTCGATCAGTGCCAGAAGGGTGGACTTGCCCGCGCCGGAGGGGCCGACCACGGCCGTGCGGGAGCCCGGTGCCACGACGAAGCTCACATCGCGTAGAACGGGGTCGCGGTCGTAACCGAACGTGACGCGGTCGAAGGCGATCGAGGGAGGCGGGGAATCGAGGCGGCTGCGGGGCTGGGGAGGGGGCGTGGCGCGGTGGGCGTCGTCCGTCTCCTCCAACGGGAGCCCCAGCACGTCCTCGACACGCTGGAGCGCCCCCATGCCCGCCTGCAACTGAACGTAGGCGTTGAACACCTGACCCAGCGGCATCATCATGAAGAAGAGGAAGAGCGTGAAGGAGATCAGTTCTCCCACGGTCATCGCGCCCTCGGCCACCCGAGTGCCCCCCACGGCCAGGATCAACAGGAAAGTTCCCTGGACGGTGACGTTGGACGCCGGGGCCACGATCGCACGCCAGAACGCCACGCGCAGCCCCGCCCTGTAGACCTCTTCGGCCCGATGTCCGATCCTGCGTGTCTCGTCGGCTTCCGCACGGAGGGCCCGCACCGTCCGCACCCCGGTCAGCGCACGCTCGACGGCGGTCGCGAGTCGGCCCAGGCGCTGCTGTGTCCTTTCGGTGAGGGGGCGGAGCCGCCTCGCCCCCAGGACGGTCACGGTGAGCCCGGTTCCGAGACAGGCGAACGTGACGGTGAACAGGAACCCGTCGGTCATGCTCATCGCGACCCCGGCGCCGACGATGATGACCGAAGCGGACAGGAGTTCCACGAAGCCCGCACCGATGATCGAGCGCACCACGATGGTGTCGGTCGTGACCCGGGAGAGCATGTCCGCCGAACTGCGCTGGTCGTAGTCGCGTACCGGCAGTCGCAGCATGTGGTTGGTCAGCCGCTGGCGCAGCCGTAGGACGAAGTGCTCGGAGAGGCGTTCCAGAAAGTACCCGCGGACCGCCGTGAGTGCGGCCACGAGCGCCACCATGACGACCAGCGCGACGACGGACGCCCCCACCGGTCCCTCTCCGCTGACGGTGTCGAGCACGTTCCGAACCAGCACCGGCTGGGCGAGGGTCGCCCCCGAGACCAGCAGTGAGAGAGCGGCGACACCGAGCAGTGCGACTCTGTGATGCCGTAGGTGGCGACCCATGGTCCGTAGGTTCACCCTGGTCGATCGAGTCATTGCAGGTTCCCGCCTTCTCACTGGTGCGCGCGAAACCGTCTCCCGCGCCCTCAGGGCGCGGGAGACGGGGAGGCGTTCGCGAGGCGAGGGATCAGTGGATCCTCACCGCGTCCCGAGCGTCACGTGGCCTCCTGGTCTCAGCAGGTGATGCTGGCCCAGCTGCTGCCACACAGAACCGTGGTGTAATCGCTGGCCATAGTGCCGTCAGAGGCCTGCTCGCCACCCATGCCCTGAAGGTTGAGAACGAATTCCGACATCTTTCACCTCTTTGTAATCGTGTGTTCCTTGGCGGTCGCCAAGTCTGTGACCGTTCCTCTCCCCCAGGAACTGGGGGAGAGGAACGGAAGCACCTCGTCCGTGCGCCCGGCCAGGAGGTTGGCCAGACGCAGGACTCCCGCTGACCCCGTGGCCACGTCATGGGAGGCACGAAGGTTCTGCTCGCCCGGAAACGTGATGCCGTGCTCGTCGGCCATGGCGTGCAGGCCCAGGGCGGCGACGCCCTCGTCCAACTGAGTGCCGGAGCCGAACCGCTCCCGTCTGTGGGCCAGGTGGTGGAGGGTGTACACGAGTCCGGCCCGGCCGTTGAACAGGCCCGAACCGACGCAGAACTCCGTGGCGATCGCCGTGGTGAGCCGCGGCAGCGCGTCCGACAGTCGGTCGTCCGGGCGATGCCTCAGGACCGCGTCGCAGACCAGGGCTATGCCCGCGCTGCCGGTCGCCAGGTACGGCAGGAGCCTTCCACCGTTACGGAGCCGCAACGGCTCCCCGGGGGCCCCGACGCACATGTCGAGGTCCAGATGCAGCGCCTCGACCGCGGCGTCCAGGCACGCCTCCTCCCCGGTGACCTCGTACACCCGGGTCAGGAACAGGGCCGGACCGGACCATCCGTAGAGCAGGCCTCCGTAGAAGCTCGCGGCCGAGTTGTTCGGTGCGGGCGACCCGGTCCCGGGAACGGCCCTCGTCCCGGTGTCGGTGGTGAAGACGCGGGAGCTCACCGCACGTGCCACGGCGTGCGCCGCGCGTTCGGCGTAGGCCGCGTACTCGGCGTCGCTCGTGTGCCGGTACAGATCCAGCGCGGTGAGCCCGACCCCCGACAGGCCGTCGAACAGTTTGATGCCGCTGACCGACGTGTCCAGACAGGTGGAGAAGACGTTCCGCGCGGCCTCGGTGTCCCCGCCACGGTGGAGAACGTGGGCGATTCCCGCGCGGCCGTCGTACAGACCGACCGAGTCACGGTGGTCCAGGCGAGTACGTTCGACGAGCCAGTCGGTGTGTTCCGGGAGCGCCTTCTCCCCAGCCGTCCGAAGAGTGTCCAGCACTCCTGCGGCCCCGAAGGCGAACCCGTGACCGCCGTGGTCGAACTGGGAGATGTCACCGGGGAACAACCGATCGGAGCGCTCGGGTGAGGACGAGGCCCGGATGGAGCGCACCAACGCCTGGGTGAACCTGCTCCAGTCGTCCCGTGCGCCCCTGGGGAGGTCCGCGCCGTCGGGCGCACGTAGTCCCGATGGGGCGACCCCGGTGTCGACGAGGGGCTCCATGCGCCGGAAGTCGTCCCGTGACACACCGAAGCGTCGGACGGCCTCGTCCATGTAGGCAGCGGCCTTCTCCGGGCACAGGGAGAGGACGCTGTTCATGGGAAAGAGGAGGAAGAGCTGTACGGCCGCGAGCGAGAACAGGTCCCCGGCCACTCCGAGTGTGTCCCGGGGCGGTGTGAACCCCGGAGCGCCGAGAGTGCGTGGGACGTCCTCGGCCACGGGGAGGGACAGTTCGAAATCGATGACGGAGACGCGCAGGTCGTCGTCCACGAGGATGTTGCCCGCGTGCAGGTCCCGGAACAGGTATCCGCGTTCGTGTATGTCCCCGAGGATGCGTCTGACCTGCGTCATGATGCGCTGGACCGAATCCAAGTAGTCGACGGACTCCGGGCCCCGCGGGTCGGCCGTGGTGAACGGGTAGTGGAGGGCGAGCCAGGAGTTCAACGGGATCCCCGGCATCTGCTCCATTGCGAGGAAGGAGTGGCCACCGAACTCGTGCTGCCCCTCCACCTGCGGCACGCCGCTGATCCCCTCCAGAGCGTCCAGCGCCCTGGCCTCGGCCGACAGCCGTGTGGGGGCGTCCCTGCCGGCTCGGTCCAGCCCTGCGTGCGGCCGCCCCTCCTTCAGGATGAGGGGGCGCCCGTCCGTGCGTCGGCGAACCCTGTACACGCCCCCGCCATTGGAGAAGTGGATCGGGTTCTCGACTTCGTAGGGGAACCGCTCGGCACCCTCACCGCTGACACGGCGTTCGGCCGACACGGAGAGGAAGTCCGGGACGTCGACCCATTCCGGTACCAGGAAGCGCGGTTCACGGTGGTCGGGCACGAGGTGGCCCTCGGGATGCCTGATCGCGGGGGCCCTCGTGCCCTCGGCGGTGTGCGTGAACATGGGAGTGAAGCCCCCGTACCGCACGTAGAGAGGGCCCTCGTTCCAGCGCAGGTCGCTGAGGATGTAGGGCCCCTCAAGCCCTCCGAGCTCCGCGTCGAGGTCGCCCAGGGTGCGGTGGAGCTGGTCGGCATCCCCGGGGTAGATGGTGATGAACTTTCCGCTTGACGCCCTCGGCGCGTACTTCGTGTTGCTTGTGAGGAGGACGGCGGGTGTGGAGAGGTACTTGTGTGGGAGGGAGCGAGCGGTGCAGTAGGCCGAGGTCACGCGAAGCACCTCACGGGCGTTGCCCAGTGTGGCCGAGACGTGGATCTTCCAGCCCTGTTCCGGGAGTTCCTCCTGAGGGGGGCGCAGATAGGTCCACTGCCCCCGAGTCCGGCTTCGCCACCCGGGCGCCGGTTCGACCACGGTGGCGTACCCCTCTTGGGACGAATCCTCCGCTGCCTGCTGGGGAGAGTCGTAGTACCGAGGGTTCGCGACGCAGTAAGCCAGGTACCTGATGTCCAACGTTCCCCACCGATCGCTCGCACATCCTTCTGTTCCCGTTCCACGAGCATGGGGCGTGGATGTGCTTCGCATTGTTGACGTCTTGCTGCCAACTGTTCGTGGGCCGGTCCGGGTGTGTGCATCGGGAGCGGCGCTGAGCGGCCCCACCGCCACGGGACAGCAGGAGCGGTAGGAGGGTCGGGACCGCCGGGAACGCTCCGGGCCGCGGAGACCGGGCCACCGGGACACCCGGTTCGCGCAACGTCTCCGGTAACCCCCTGTGTCACTTCGACAACAGGCGTGAGCGAGTGACCTGCGAGCCGTTGCCTTGGGTAGTACTCCGGATACTCAGGGTGCCTTCTCCGGTGGAGGGGCGCTGCATAGTCTCGGGATCCCGTGGCGCCTTCAGCGCGCGGATCACCGACTTCCAGGGGAGAGTCCATGACGGCCCTGCACGGGTTGACGGTCGACCACCTCAGAATCCACACGGCGGACGCCGAGAAGGCCGCCCTGCGTATGCGCGACGGGTACGGGATGGGGACCCTGGCCGAGAGCGTCCAGAACGGCACCGAGCGGTCCACCATGGTGGGCACCGGTGACATCAGAATGGTGTTCACCCAGGCCCTCACCGACGACCACCCCGTGGCCGACTACGTCCGCGCGCACGGGGACGGGGTCGCCGACATCGCCCTCACCGCCGAGGACGCCCGGGCCGCCCACGACCTCGCGGTCTCCCGGGGCGCGGAGTCGGTGGCCGCCCCCACCGAACGGGACGGAGTGGTCACGGCCACCGTCGGGGGGTTCGGGGACGTCACACACACCTTCGTCGAACGCCCGCCCGGCACCGACGTTCGCCGCCTGCCCGGTCTGTCCCCGGTGACCGGGGGCGCGGCCGACCTCGGGCTGCTCACCATCGACCACCTGGCGGTGTGTCTGGAACCCGGGCGGCTCGACCCGACGGTCGATTACTACCGGAGCGTCCTGGGCTTCGAGCTGATCTTCGAGGAGCGCATCGTCGTCGGTTCGCAGGCGATGGTCTCCCGCATCGTCCGCTCCGCAGGGGGAGACGCCACCCTCACCCTGATCGAACCCGACCAGGACCTCGACCCGGGCCACATCGACGACTTCGTGCGCGACCACGGCGGCCCCGGGGTCCAGCACATCGCGCTGAGCACCGCCGACGCGGTGACCACGGTGGGAGGGCTCCAGGAACGCGGGGTGGCGTTCCTGGCCACTCCCGACGCCTACTACCGGCTGTTGGGCGAGCGGCTCGACCTGCGCAGGCACTCCGTGGAGGAGCTCCGCGAGCTGGACATCCTCGTGGACGAGGACCACGACGGCCAGCTCTTCCAGATCTTCGCCCGGTCCACCCACCCCCGGAACACGGTGTTCTTCGAGGTGATCGAACGTCTGGGAGCCACCACCTTCGGCAGTGGCAACATCCGCGCCCTGTACGAGGCGGTGGAGCAGTGCCGCGAGGGCTGAGGTGACGGAGCCCCGGCTGCGGCCGGGGCTCCGTCACCTATGACCCCGGCGGGGGTCGGACGCCGCGCTCACGCAGGGATCCGACGAAACCGAACAGGTGGAACAGCACGAGGAAGGCCAGCAACCCGAAAGTGGCCCAGAGCCCGACACCGATGGAGCTCTGTGTGGTGGCCAAACCCAGGGCGTCGGACCGGGGGCCGCCGTTGTGCTCCTGGTAGAGCAGTGAGAGGTCGGTGGTCAGGGCGCCGAGCGCGAGGACGGCGAGGACCAGGCCCAGCAGCATCTGGGTGGGGCGGTGACCCACCAGCAGGGTGACCAGGAACCCGACCCCGGACAGCACGAGCGAGACCAGGAGCAGCGTCATCGCCCCGGCTCGGAACGCCTCCGGCGACGCCAGGGAGGCGGCACTGCCCTCGACGGTCGGGGCGCGGTCCAGAGCCAGGTCGAGGCCGGTGTAGGTGACGTACAGGTCCCCCATGCCGCTCTCGCAGGACAGGGTGACGAAGGGAAGGAAGAAGCACAGGACGACGAACGCGAAGCCGCTCGGGCTGAGCAGGCTCCGGCCGCGTCGGCGGGATGGGGGCAAGGGGGGAGTCTTCCTCTCGGGCCCGGGCCAGGGGGCGATGGCTTCGGAGCCCCCCGAGGATAGCCGGGGACAGCGCTCCGTGAGGGCGCTCCTGCTCCGGGTGTCCGCGAGTGGCCACTTCCGGCGGCCCGTCCCCTCTCCGGCCGACCCCTCCCGGACACGGGAGCGGCCCCCGGAGCGGATGTCCGGGGGCCGCTGGGAAACGGGGGGCTCAGGCCCGAGAGGAGGTCAGGCCTGGTCCGCGGTCTCCTTGACCTCGACCCTGCGGGCCGCGGCGCGGCGGCGCACCAGGGAGATCAGCGGCACCAGGGCGGCGATCAGGACCATGACGTACAGCCCGATCGAGATGCCGCTGCTGACCAGGATCGCCGGGTCGCCCGAGGAGGCGGCCAAGGCGCGGCGGAACTCGGTCTCCGCGATCGGGCCCAGCACCACGCCGATCAGCGCGGGGGCGACGGGGACCCCGAAGGTCCGCATCCCCAGTCCGAGCAGGGCGATGGCCAGCAGCATCACCAGGTGTGTCACCGAGGTGTTGATGGCGTACACCGCCAGCACCGAGAACAGCGTGATGCCCGCGTACAGGTACGGCTTGGGCAGCTTCAGCAGCTTCGCCCACAGCGGCGCGAACGGCAGGTTGATCACCAGCAGCAGCACGCTGCCGATCAGCAGCGAGGCCAGCAGGGTCCACACCAGGTCGGCGTTGCGCTCGAACAGCACCGGGCCCGGCTGGAGCCCGTACTGCTGGAAGGCGGCCAGCATGATCGCGGCCGTCGCCGACGTCGGCAGGCCCAGCCCCAGCAGCGGAACCATCGTGCCCGCCGCGCTGGAGTTGTTGGCCGACTCCGGGCCGGCCACACCCTCGATCGCGCCCTGGCCGAACTCGCTCTTCTCCCCGGTCCGGCGCTCACGGCGCTCGGCGAGCTTGCGCTCCAGGCCCAGGGACAGGAAGGTCGGGATCTCGGCGCCGCTGCCGGGGATCGGCCCGAAGGCGCTGCCCATCGCGGTGCCGCGCAGCCACGGCTTCCAGGAGCGGCGCAGGTCCTTGCGGCCCAGCCACGGACGGCCGGTGCGGATCGCCGCGAAGTTCGGCGCGGACTTCCCGCGCGCCGCGATGTAGAGCACCTCACCGAGGGCGAGCAGGCCCACGGTGACGATCACGATGTCGATCCCGTCCAGCATGCTGGAGGAACCGAAGTCGAACCGGGCGGCTCCGCTCTGCCCGTCGATCCCCACGAAGCCGATGGCCAGACCGATGAGCAGCGAGGCGATGCCGCGCACCACCGAGCCCGACACGACCGCGGCCACCGCGACGAACGAGAAGACCGTCAGCGCGAAGTACTCGCCGGGGCCGAAGTTGAGCGCGAACGCCACCATCACCGGGGCGAACAGCGCCACGACCAGCGTGCCGATGACGCTCGCCACGAACGAGCCGATCACGGCCGTGCCCAGTGCCTGGGCGGCCCGCCCCTTGAGCGCCATCTTGTGGCCCTCGTAGGTGGTGGCGATCGACGACGCCTGACCCGGGGTGTTGAGCAGGATCGAGGTGGTGGCACCGCCGAACATGCCGCCGTAGTACACACCGGCGAACAGGATGAACGCGCTGGTGGGGTCGAGGCGGAAGGTGACGGGAAGCAGCAGGGCCACGGCCATGGCCGAACCCATGCCCGGCAGGACGCCCACGGCGGTGCCGAGCAGCACGCCGAGGAAGGCCCACATGAGGTTCTGGGGGGTCAGCGCCGCGGCCAACCCGTCCGCGAGGTTGATCAGAGTGTCCATCAGAGCACCATCTCCAGGAAGCCGCCCGGCAGGCTGAGCCCGAGGCCGAGCGAGAAGCCGACCTGGACCGCCGCGGACATCGACAGCGCCACGATCGCGTCACGCAGGTAGGCGCGGGCGCCGAAGGCGTAGGCCACGATCCAGAACAGCAGGGCACCGGCGAGCAGCCAGCCCACGAACTCCAGCAGTGCCACGTGCACCACCAGACCCGCCAACACCAGCAGGACCGGGCGGCTCTCGAACCATCCCAGGGTGGCGGTGCCGTCGCCCGTGTTCCGGTTCCGGAGGTTGATCACGGTCATGCACACGGCGGTGACCAGCAGCAGCACGCCCACGGTGCCGGGGAAGGCACCCGGGCCGGGCCGCGTGGCGTTGGGCGGTGCCTCGATGGTGAGGCCGCCCCACAGTGCGACGGCGCCCAGGAGCGCGACCAGGGCGGGGATCACCCAAGCGGTCGGGCCGCGCCAGACGGAGGTCTCCGGGTCGGGCGACTCGGCCCCGTCGGTCCCGGTCGTCTGGTCCACGTCGGCCCGGGGGTCCTCGGCGGCCTCGACCGTCGGGGCCTCGTCGGTCCCGCCCGTACCGGCGGTCTCGGCCGACCCGGCGCTGACGCGGGTGTCGTCGGACGTCACAGTCCCAGCTCCTTCACGGTCTCCTGGGTCAGGGCGACCTCCTCGTCGAGGAACTCCTCGAACTCGGCGCGGCCCTGGTAGGTGTCGGTCCACCGGTTGCGCTCCAGCGTGTCCGCCCACGACTCGGTGGCCAGCAGCTCACGCACCAGCGCCTCCAGCTCGTCGGCCTCCTCCTCGGAGAGGCCGGGAGGAGCGATCACCCCGCGCCAGTTCGACATCTCGAGGTCGTAGCCGAGCTCGATCATGGTCGGGATGTCCACGCCGTCCAGGCGTTCGGGGGAGGAGACGGCGAGCGCGCGCAGCGGGCCGTCGTCCTCGATCTGGTCGCTGAAGTCGCCCAGGGTGCCGAAGCCGACCTTCGACGTGCCGGAGAGCAGCGAAGTCAGGGTCTCGCCGCCGCCGGAGTAGGGGAGGTAGTTGATCTCGCCGGGCGAGATCCCCATGGACTGAGCGACCTGCGCGGCGAAGATCTGGTCGACGCCGCCCATGGAACCGCCCGCCACGGGCAGGGTCCCGGACTTCTCGTTCCAGTCCTCGGCGAGGTCGTCGATGGTCTCGTAGGGGGAGTCCTGCGGAACGACGATCGCGAGGTACTCCGACGCCAGCTGGGCGATGGGGGTCGCGTCCTCCATCGTGTAGAGCGACCCGGTCGTCTCCACCGCGCCCACCATGCCCAGTCCGGTCATGGTCAGCACGTTGTCCTGGCCGTCTCGGCCCACGGTCTGGGCCAGCCCGATGGTGCCACCCGCGCCCTCGGCGTTGCGGACCTCGACGTTGAACCGCAGGTCCTCCTCGCGCAGGCCGTTCTGCATCTCACGGGCCAGCGTGTCCCAGCCGCCGCCGGGGCCGGCCGGTGCGATGAGCAGCACCTTCTCCTGGGCCCCGTCGCCGGACGCGGCGCTCTGACGTACGTCGTACAGTGCCGTCCCGACGAGGAGGAGGGCACAGAGCCCTCCTGCCACGCGGAGCGGCACGCCACGATCGCGCATCGTCCTCTCCTTCCTGAGTGTCCGTGCACGTCTCCCTGTGCGCGGACGCAGGGGAGATCCAGACCACAGTGTGACCGTGGGCACGCCCATGTGAGGTCTTTGTTAAAACTGGAGTCATATTGGTCGTATTGTTCGTGAAGCGTGTCTGAGAAGCTGACCGCGCGACGCCGACCTGCGCGTTCACCGGCTGGGAGAGCCCACCCCGGCCACTGGAGTGCTCATGAACCCACATCCCGCACCCGGTCGACTCACGCTCACCGGGTCCCTTTTCATCGGATATGTCTGTCTTCTGGCGGTGGCCCTCGCGGTCCTCGGCTCCCTCTGGGCGATCCACCTCGACCGCGAGACCGACCGCCAGTACGCCGAACGGGTGCTCACCGTGGCCCGCTCCGTCGCGGTCCTGCCCGAGGTCGTCGAGGGGCTCCAAACGGCCGACCCGGCCGAGGACCTCGACCCCCTGGCCGACCGCATCTCCTCCGCCACCGGGGCGGACTACCTGGTCATCGCCTCACCCGACGGGACCCGGCACACCCACCCGGACAAGAGTCGGATAGGTGAGACCGTCTCCACCCCGCCCGGCCCCGTCGTACGCGGCACCGAGTGGACGGGCGTGCAGGACGGAACCCAGGGCCGCACGGTGCGCGCGAAGATCCCCGTGTTCTCCGGCGGGGGCTCGGTGAACGGCGGCGACGCGCAGGGGGAGATCGTCGGATACGTGTCCCTGGGCATCCTGGACTCCAGCGCCACCACCGACGCGCGCGCCTCGATCCCGGTCATCCTCGCCGCCACCGCGCTCGTGCTGGTCCTGGGCGTGGGCGGTTCGTGGGTGCTGTCCCGGCAGGTCCGCGCCAAGACCCACGGCCTGGAACCGGCCGACATCACGGCGCTGCTGGAGAGCCGGGAGGCCCTGTTGTACGCCGTGCGCGAGGGGGTGCTCGCGGTGGACCGCGACGATCGGATCCTCCTGGTCAACCCGCCCGCCCGCACCATGCTCGGGCTGCCCAGGGGGGTGGAGGGGCGCCGCCTCGACGAGCTCGGCCTGTCCGGACGGGCCCGCGACATCGTCTCCGGAGCCGACCCCGGGGACGACCTCATCCTGCTCTCCGGTGACCGCGTGCTGGTCGCCAACCGGATGCCGGTGCGCATCCGGGGCGAGGAGGCCGGGGCCGTGGTCACCCTCCGGGACCGCACCGAGGTGGACCGGCTCACCGGCGAGCTGGACGGAGCGAGGACCGTCACCAGGGGGCTGCGCGCCCAGACCCACGAGTTCGCCAACCGGGTGCACACCGTGGCCGGGATGCTGGAGCTGGGCGCCCACGACGAGGCCAGGGCCTACCTGGCCGACCTCGCCGCGACCCACACCCGCACCTCCAGCGGCGTGGCCGAACACGTCCGCGACCCCGCGCTCGCGGCGCTCACGCTGGCCAAGTCCGCGCAGGCCTCGGAGCTCGGCGTGGACCTGCGGCTCTCCCCGATGACCAGCGTCCCCGTCTCCCTCAAGGGGGACCTGCGCTCGGACGCGCTCCTGACCCTGGGCAACCTGGTGGACAATGCCCTGGACGCGGTCACCCCGAACGGGTGGGTGGAGCTGATGGTGCGCCTGCACACGGTGGCCGACACCGGGCTGCCGCACGACCTCCTGGAGATCCGGGTGACCGACTCCGGGCAGGGGGTGTCCGACGAGCTGGCGGAGGAGATCTTCCGGTACGGGTTCACCACCAAGGCCTCCCGCGACGGAGGCACCCGCGGCCTGGGGTTGGCGCTGGTCAAACAGGTGTGTGAGAGCAGAGGGGGAAGCATCGAGATGGAGGCACCCGACGCCGAGGAGGGCGCGGTGTTCACCGCCTGCCTACCGGTGGTCACGGCGGCGGTGGCCCGGTGATCCGCGTGCTGGTCGTCGACGACGACGTCCGGGTGGCCCGCAACCACCAGGAGCTGGTGGAGTCGGTGCCCGAGTTCACCGTGGTCGGGGTGGCGCACACGGCGGCCGCGGCGCTGGCCCAGGTGCGCGGTCACCGGCCCGACCTCGTCCTGCTCGACCTCCACCTTCCGGACGCCTCGGGCATATCGGTGATGCACACCCTGCGTTCGGCCGCCGCCCAGGACGCCCCGCAGCCGGACTTCCTGATGATCACCGCCGTCCGCGACATCGCCCAGGTCCGCGCCGCCCTGCACGGCGGGGCGGTGCACTACCTGCTCAAGCCGTTCCCGCTCAGCGCCCTGCGCGACCAGCTCGAACGCTACGCGGTGGCGCGCCGTCAGATGGAGGGGGAGCGGCAGGCCACGCAGCACGACGTGGACCGGTTGTTCGGGCTGCTCCGCCCACCCGCCGCCCGCTCCCTGCCCAAGGGCCTGACCGCCGCCACCGTCGACCTGGTCGCGGGCGTGCTGCGCGAGGCGGAGGGCGAGGTCTCCGCCTCGGACGTCGCCGAACGCTCCGGGGTCTCCCGGGTGACGGCGCGCAGGTACCTGGAGCACCTGTGCGCCGACGGCCGCGCCGAACTCCGCATGCGCTACGGATCGGCGGGCCGCCCCGAGCACCTCTACCGCTGGGTCGCCTGATCCCCGGCACGTCGGGCCTCCCGGCCGGATCGCCGTTGTTCTCAGCCAGGGCCCGTTCGCGGTGAACCAGTACGGAGCGAGCTTGATGGGGGAATGGGAGCTCGGTGACCCGGGCCCCGGCCTCCCCGGAGATGTCGGTGGTCCGTGTCACACTCGGGGCATGCTCGATCACCTCGGTATCCAGGTTGCTGATCCCGAAGCCAGCGCCGCCTTCTACGACGCCGTCCTCGCCACTCTGGGCCACGGGCGCATGCTCCAGTACGGGCCGGTGATCGGCTACGGCACCGAGCACCCCCAGTTCTGGATCGCCCCCAGCGAGACCGAGGGCCCGGCGAGGGAGTCGCACATCGCCTTCCTCGCGCCGGGCCGGGCGACGGTCGACTCCTTCTTCGCGGCGGCGGTCGAGACCGGTGCCGAGGTGCTGCACGAACCCAGGCTGTGGCCCGAGTACCACGAGCACTACTACGGCGCCTTCGTCCGCGACCCGGACGGCAACAACGTGGAGGCCGTCAGCCACGTCCCGATCTGATCCGGCGGGACGTGCTCCGGCCGGTGGCCAGCTCGGCGGCGCGGACGGCGCTGGTGAGTGCCACCTCGCCCAGCAGCCCCGGCGCGGCCACCGCGTCCCCGGCCAGATGGAGGCCCTCGCCGCGGTCGATGGCGGGCCGGTCCCGCCACGTGGTGCCCGGCAGGTCCAGCGCGCCGGTGCGGCCGCGGGCCACCTGGTCGCGGCGCCAGGTCAGTCGGCCCCGCCAGCCCTTCACGCCGGTGTCGAGCAGCCCCTCCAGGCGTTCGGTGGCCTCCGCGCGCGACTCGCCGGGACGGATGGGCAGCTGGGCCTGGACGAGGTCCTCCCCGGCCGGGGCGAGGGTGGGGTCGACGACGCTGTAGCGCTCCAGGAACCCGCACTCGTCGGAGTCGAACACCAGGAACGGGTCCCCGGCGCGGCGCTCCACGCCCAGATCCACCATGAGCGTGTGGCCGCTCTCCCAGGTCAGGGAGGCGTCACCGAGCAGGGCCCGCGCCGAGTCGAGGGATGTGGCCACGATGGCGGTCCCCTCGGGTCGGCCCTCGGCCCTGGTCCCCAGCTCGATCCGGACCCCGGCCTCCCGGGCCCGCCGCGCCAGGTGGTCCACCAGTGCGGTCCAGCCGCCCACCACGTACCGGGGCGAGGGCCATGTCGGGCGGGTCACCCGCAGGAACCGCTCCCAGACGAAGGACGCCGACAACCGGGCGGGTTCCGCGTCGAAGAGGGCCACCCCCGTCATGTTGCCCGCCGCCCGCGCGGACTCGGCGCCCAGCCTCTCCTCGGCCCACGATCCGAAGTCCCGGTCGTGCGGGGCACGCAGCCTCCTGTGCGCGGCGGCCCGGATGACGGCCGCGGGAGGTCCGCCGAGCTCGCCCCGGTAGCGCCAGCGCACCCCCAGGGCGGCCCGAGCGGGCAGGGGCCTGGCGGGTGGGATCAGACCGCGTCGGCGCAGCCACGCGTAGGGAGCGGAGTCGGAGTACAGCACGTGCGGGCCGTCGTTGGCCACGTACGGCGGTTCGGTGGACCGGGCCCGCCCGCCCAGGGTCCGGTGGGATTCCAGCAGGGTGACGTTCGCGCCGAGTTCGGCGCTGGCGATGGCCGCGGTCAGACCGGCGAGGCCACCGCCCACAACGGTGATGTCCATGCACCTAGGACGGATCGGTCACCCGCAGACGTGACATCTTGTCCGGGTTGGCCATCAGGTACACGTGCTGGACCCGGTCCTCGAAGACGTCCAGGGCCAGCAGGAGCACCGGACTGCCCTGCGCGGTCACCATCGCGGCCGGCCCGCCGTTCACCTCGGTGACCTCCGTGCCCAGCTCCGCCATGGTGTCCGCGCCCACCGACCTCAGGAAGCGCGCGACGTTGCGCTCCTCGGAGACCGCGGTGAGGAACCGGCCCACCTTCCGGGAGCCGTGCAGCACCCGAAGCGGGGCGCGGGCCTTGCCACCGCTGTCGCTGACCATCGTGGCGTCGTCGGCGAGCATCCCCTTGAGTCCGTCCAGGTCGCCCTCCAGACACGCCCGAAGGAAGCGTTCGGTCATGCGCCTGCGCTTGGCCCGGTCGGCCTCGAACCGGGGGCGGCGCTCCCGCACGTGGTCCCGGGCACGCCGGGCCAGCTGGCGGGCGGCCTCCTCGCTCCGGCCGATGACCTCGGCGATCTGCGCGTAGGGCAGCTGGAACGCTTCGTGCAGGACGAACACGGCCCGTTCCAGGGGGCTGAGGGTCTCCAGCACCACCATGAGCGCGAACTCCACCGAGTCCGCGATCTCGGCGCGTTCGGCGGCGTCGGGCAGGTCGCTGACCGGCTCGGGCAGCCACTCTCCCACGTACGACTCGCGCTGGGCACTGGCCCTGCGCAGCCGGTCGATGGAGAGCCGGGAGACCACCGTGACCAGGTAGGCGCGGGGGTTGTCCACCTCGTCCCCGGGCACCCCGGACCAGCGCAGCCACGCCTCCTGGACCACGTCCTCGGCATCGGCGGCGGTGCCGAGGATGCGGTAGGCGACCCCGGTCAGGAGTGGTCGGTGGGCTTCGAAGACCTCTGTCGTCGTCATGTCAGGGAAGACGTACCACCACGGTCCCCGCGTGACACCCTCCGTCGAGACGGGGTGCAAAAGCGCTTGCCTCGGGCGGACGGTGGTTCTAGGTTGGCGCGATCCGAACCGTTGGTGAGAGGGGTTGCGGTTGTACCGCCTACGTGAGTGGAACCGGGGCGACGCCGACCGGCTGCTGGAGGCCTTCCGCTGGGACGAACTGTCCCGTCAGGAGAGGGAGGTGCCGCGCACGCGAGAGCAGGCCCTGGAGTGGATCGCGCGCAGGGCCGTCCTGGCCTCGGAACAGGAGGTCCACGGGTTCGCGGTGGTCGACGGGACCGACCGGGTGCTGGGGCACGCGCAGGTCTCGGTCACCAGCCGCACGCACGGGCTCGGCTGGTTGTCGTACTGGACGCACCCGGCCGAGCAGGGCCGGGGCGTGGCCTCGGCCGGGGCCCGGCTGGCGGCCGGGTTCGCCTTCGCGGAGCTGGGCCTGTTCCGCGTCGAGACGGGTCACCGTGTGAACAACCCGGGCTCGTGCGTGGCGGCGCGCCGGGCGGGGTTCCGGCCGGAGGGGATCGAGCGGGCCAAGCTCCGCTACGGGACCTCGCGCTACGACACCGGGTCCCACGCCCGACTGGTCACGGACCCCGTCGAGGGTGTGGCCGAGGGCGTCTGCGGGGGCTGAACACGCGAAACGCGGGGCACGGTGAGTGATCACCGTGCCCCGCGTCGTTCCTGTGCCCGGAGCCTGGACTACCAGTCGAAGACGGAGATGCCCGAGGTGCTGTTGCTGTTGACGACGTTGCAGCCCTCGGAGCTGAAGCCCGCGAAGGAGATGACGTCGGCGCAGATCGGCACGGTGATGTTCTGGATGTGGGCGTTGTTGTCCGCGGCGGCGGTACCGGTCATGGCGCCCAGGGCGAGGCCGGTGGCGAGGATGAGACCGGAGACGGCGGTGATGCGCTGCATTGTTGAATCCCTTTCGGTTGGTGTTTCTCAGGTGGATCTGGCAGGTCTGGCAGGGGTGTCGCGCGACGGCTGGGGGCCTAGTCGTGGACGGAGATGCCCGAGGTGGAGTTCCAGTCGACGACGTTGCAGCCGCTGGCGCTGAAGCCGGAGGCCTTGATGACGTCGAGGCAGATCGGGATCGTGATGTTCTGGATCTGGGCGTTGTTGTCGGCCGCGGCGGTCCCGGTCAGGGCTCCGAAGGCGAGGCCGGTGGCGAGGACGAATCCGGAAACCTTGGCAATACGGGACATGGTGGATACCTTTCGGAAGTACAAAAACGGGTTGGCTGCGGCCGCCGTAATTAACTTAGCGTAGCTGGACGCATGCTCGAAGTGATTTTCGCCGGGAACCCAGAGTTTCTCAGGACTTTCTTCGGCTTCGCACCTGACATGGCGGACATGTCACGCCTTGCGGGCCGGGCGCGTTACACAACCGAAAGCGTGGCTGGATCAGACTTCTGGCAAATGCATCGGAACCACCCCTGTCCGACATGACCCGCCGTGGGGGTGCGAACGCGGACACGAAGAAGGGCCCGCACGGTTCACACCGTGCGGGCCCTGCTGTTCGGGAGTGGGGTCGGCTACCAGCCCTGCTGCTGTCCGTAACCCGGGTACTGCTGCCCATAGCCGGGCTGCTGGCCGTATCCGGGCTGCTGCCCGTAACCCGGGTACTGCTGGGGGTCGTAACCGGGGTACTGCTGGTGCTGCTGACCGTAGCCCTGGCCGTAACCCGCGTACGGGTCCGGCTGCTGGGCGCCCGTGTGGTGGTGCTGGTAGGGCTGCTGCTGACCGGACGGGTCCTGCGGCGTCTGCTGCTGGGGCTGCGCCGTCTCGGCCTGGCCGGAGCCCTTGGCGTCGGTGTCGGGACGGAAGATGAACAGACGCGCGGCGGCGGACTCACCGGTCTCGCTGGGGGTGATCAGCTCCAGCCGCCACCCGGCCTCCTCGATGCCCTCGAGGATGCGGGTCAGCCCCGGCCGCAGCTTGCTGGACGCCTCGTCGTAGGCGTTGACCTCGAGCTGGATGATGAACATCCGCCGCTTCTGCTGCGCGGCGACCTTGGCGTGCTCGACGACAGTGCTGTCCCTCACGACCTGCGTGACGCTCATGAATAACCGTACCCATCTGCTCTGCGGAGCTGCTTCACCCGTCGGGGGTCGTTCCCGGTCGTCCGCGTCCACCGTGACGGAATCCGCCGGGCTCCGCTTCCATCATGCCTTCTATGAGGGCATCTGGCCACAGAGAGCCGGAACCGCCGCTGACGACGGGAACCGCCGAGGTGCAGCGGAAACCGACGGCTCCGGGCCCCGGTCGACGGGGCCCGGAGCAGCGCGGCTAACCGGCGACGGAGCGGACCGCCTCGACGACCGGCGTGCGACCGTTCACCAGGTTGAGGACCCTCTTGGCGGTCCCCGGTTCGTCCAGGAGGGCCACGATCACGGCGGCCACGTCGTCGCGGGTCACGGAGTCGCGCTCCACGGCCTCGCCCAGGTCCACCTGACCTGTTCCGGCCTCGTCGGTCAGCCGACCCGGACGCAGGATGGTCCAGTCCAGGTCGAGGTCGTGTTCACGCAGGTCGTCGTCGGCCGCCTTCTTGGCAGCCACGTACGCGGCCCAGACCTCGTCGGTGCCCTCCGGGACCGGCTCGTCCACGTTGATCGCGGAGACCTGCACCAGACGGCGCACCCCCGCAAGAGCCGCGGCGTTCGCGGTCAGCGAGGCCGCCTTGTGGTCCACCGTGGACTTGCGGTCGGCGCCGCTGCCCGGTCCGGCGCCGGCGGCGAACACCACGCCGTCGGCGTCCATGATCTTCTCGGCCAGCTCGGTGACGCTGGCTTCCTCCAGGTCGACGAGGACCGGCTCGGCCCCGGCGTCGACGATGTCCTGGGTGTGGTCGGGGTTGCGGATGAGGGCCACGGGCTGGTCACCGCGGGCGGCCAGAAGCCTGGCCAGCCGCAGTGCGATCTTCCCGTGTCCACCGGCGATGACGATACGCATGGGGGAAGCGTATTGCCTGGGCCACGGGCACACCGGGAGGAGACCCCGGGCGGCGGCGGTGAACTTCCCGACGCCGCCCGGGGGGAATACGTCCCCGCCCGGACGGGATCAGTCCACCGTCCAGGTGTCCCCGCTGGCCAGCAGTGCGCCGAGCTCGCCGTCGCCGTGCTCGGCCCGCGCGTCCTCCACCTGCTCGTTGAGCAGCTCGTCGTAGACCGGTCGCCGCACGTCCCGGAACACCCCGACCGGCACGTGCTCGAAGGCGGGCTGGTCCAGTCTGGACAGCGCGAACGCGTACCCCGGGTCCGGGCGGTGCGCGTCGTGCCGGATCAGCCGGTCCTCTCCGACCGAGTCCACGTCCACGACCTCCAGGCCGCCGAACCCGTCCGCGACCACGCCGCGGTCCGGTCCCAGCCGCAGCGGCTCACCGTGCTCCATGCGCAGCAGCCGCAGGTCCCGGGCGGCCGGGTCCTTCAGCGGCTCGAAGGCGTCGTCGTTGAAGATCGGGCAGTTCTGGTAGATCTCCACGAACGACGCACCGGGGTGGTCCGCCGCCGCGCGCAGCACCGAGGTCAGGTGCTTGCGGTCGGAGTCGACGGTCCGGGCGACGAAGCTCGCCTCGGCGCCCAGTGCCAGTGACACCGGGTTGAACGGCTGGTCCAGCGATCCCACCGGCGAGGACTTCGTGATCTTCCCGGCCTCGGAGGTGGGGGAGTACTGGCCCTTGGTCAGGCCGTAGATGCGGTTGTTGAACAGCAGGATGTTGATGTTCACGTTGCGGCGCAGCGCGTGGATCAGGTGGTTGCCGCCGATGGACAGCCCGTCGCCGTCACCCGTGACCACC
Source organism: Nocardiopsis sp. B62 (assembly GCF_018070675.1). NCBI lineage: Bacteria > Bacillati > Actinomycetota > Actinomycetes > Streptosporangiales > Nocardiopsidaceae > Nocardiopsis > Nocardiopsis sp. B62. Next base: position 328,328 of record NZ_JAGPXK010000002.1, read on the forward strand.
CACACCGACAGGTCCGGGCGGCTGGCCGCCAGCCCCGTCGCGATCGCCGGGGCGCGCCCGTGGATCGAGTGCACCCCGTAGGTGCTCAGGTAGTACGGGAAGCGCGAGGAGCAGCCGATCCCGGAGACCATCACGATGTTCTCGCGGGGTACGCCCAGCTGCGGCAGGAACGACTGGAAGGCGGCGAGGACCGCGTAGTCGCCGCACCCCGGACACCAGCGCACCTCCTGGTCGGACTTGAAGTCCTTCATCCGGTACTCGGTGTCGGTCCTGGGCACCAGCCGCAGCCCGGCCGGGGGCGTCCCGTTCGTGTTCTCAGTCACGGTCGATGACCTCCCGCAGCACATCCGCGAGCTCCTCCGCCTTGAAGGGCAGCCCGCGGACCTTGTTGTAACCGATGACGTCCACCAGGAACCGGCCGCGCAGCAGCAGCGACAGCTGGCCCAGGTTGATCTCCGGGACCACGACCCGGTCGTAGCTGCGCAGCACGTCGCCGAGGTTGGCCGGGAAGGGGTTGAGGTGGCGCAGGTGAGCCTGCGCGACCCGGCCCCCCGAACGCCGGATCCGGCGCACGGCGGCGGTGATCGACCCGTAGGTGCCGCCCCAGCCCAGCACGAGCACGTTCGCGTCGCCCGTGGGGTCGGAGACCTCCAGCTCCGGGATGTCCCGGGCGATGGCGTCCACCTTCGCCTGGCGGGTGCGGACCATGAGGTCGTGGTTGTCGGGCGTGTACGAGATGTCGCCGGTCCGGGCGTGCTTCTCGATCCCGCCGATCCGGTGTTCCAGACCCGCCGTGCCCGGCACCGCCCACGGGCGGGCCAGCGTCTCCTCGTCGCGCAGGTACGGCAGGAACTCGCCGTCCGGCCCGTTGGGCCGCGTGGCGAAGTCCGGCTCGATCACCGGCAGTTCCGACACCTCGGGCAGGCGCCAGGGCTCCGACCCGTTGGCCAGGTAGCCGTCGGAGAGCATCACCACCGGGGTCCGGTACCGCACCGCCAGGCGGACCGCCTCCAGCGCCGCGTCGAAGCAGTCGGCGGGGGAGGAGGGCGCCACCACCGGCACGGGGGACTCCCCGTTGCGGCCGTACAGCGCCATGAGCAGGTCGGTCTGCTCGGTCTTGGTGGGCATGCCGGTGCTGGGGCCGGCCCGCTGCACGTCCACGACCACCAGCGGGAGCTCGGTCATCACGGCCAGCCCCACGGCCTCCTGCTTCAGCACCATGCCGGGGCCGGAGGTGGTCGTGACCCCGAGCGAGCCGCCGAACGACGCGCCGATCGCCGCGCCGACCCCCGCGATCTCGTCCTCCGCCTGGAACGTGCGCACGCCGAACCGCTTGTGCCGGGAGAGCTCGTGCAGGATGTCGGAGGCGGGGGTGATCGGGTACGACCCCAGGAACAGGGGCAGACCGGACCGGCGCGACCCGGCGATCAGCCCGTAGGCGGTGGCCAGGTTCCCCGTGATGTTGCGGTAGGTGCCCGGGGGGAGCTTCGCTGGCTTGACCTCGTAGGAGACCGCGAAGTCCTCCGTCGTCTCCCCGAAGTTCCACCCGGCCTGGAACGCCGTGAGGTTGGCGGCGAGGATGTCCGGCTTGCTGGCGAACTTCGACTTCAGGAACGAGGTCGTGCCCTCCGTCGGGCGGTTGTACATCCACGACAGCAGCCCCAGCGCGAACATGTTCTTCGCGCGCTGGGCGTCCTTCTTGGACAGCCCGGACCCCTCCAGGGCGGCCACTGTCATCGAGGTGAGGCCCACGGCGCTCACATGGAACCCGTCCAGGCTCCCGTCCGTGAGGGGGTCGACCGCGTAGCCGACCTTGGCCAGGCTGCGCTTGTTGAACTCGTCGGTGTTGACGATGACGGTCGCGCCCCGGGGCAGGTCCCCGAGGTTGGCCTTCAACGCGGCGGGGTTCATCGCCACCAGCACGTCCGGGGCGTCGCCCGGCGTCATGATGTCGTGGTCGGCGAAGTGGAGCTGGAAGCTGGACACCCCGGGGAGGGTCCCGGCGGGGGCGCGGATCTCGGCGGGGAAGTTCGGCAGGGTCGAGAGGTCGTTGCCGAACGACGCTGTCTCCTGGGTGAAACGGTCACCGGTCAACTGCATCCCGTCGCCGGAGTCCCCGGCGAACCGGATGATGACCCGGTCGAGCTGCTCGATCTGTTTGGCCACTGAGATCGAAGACCTCCTTGGTCAGCCGCCGGTCGTGACGGGCGGCGGCGCTGTGGTGTCTACCCCCGGCCGAACCTCACCGTCACGGGCCGGGTGCCTGGATCGGGGGCAGGAGGACGGCGTGGCCCCCACACGCCCTGGGTGCGCCAACCCCGGGTGGTGTTTCGGCGGTCTCGGACCGCGGCCGGGCCGACCTCGGCTTCCCGCCTCGGACGGCACGGCCCCCCGCTCACCTCGAAGGGGACGCCCGCCCCGGTGGAGCGCCGTCCCGTCCCCGTGGTGTTCGGAGTGACAAGGGCCACGTTCGCACTATAGGTCGTCGTCCCGACCCTGGGGCGGGGCGGGTGGCCATTGTCACAACCCCTCCGAATCCGGGCTGGAAGGGGGATGTGACCGACAGCTGGTCACATGGGGAACGCAGAACGCGGACCCGCACGTTTGTCACCATGTACGCATCCACAGCCGGGCAGCGGCGAACAGCGGAAGGAGGGCGCGTGCACGTCAACGCGATCCGCGCGGTGGGCCTGTTCGTCGGCGTCTCGGTGCTCGCCGTCGTGGTCGGCTGGCTGTGCGGAGCGGAGAAGGGGATCCAGGTCTCGGTGGCGCTGGTGGCCTGCGCGGGGATCCTGGTCTACCTCTTCGGCAACTCCCTCGCTCTCCGCGCGATGCGGGCCCGCCCGGTCAGCGAGATCGAGCGCCCCGAGCTCTACCGGTTGGTGCGGGAACTGGCGACGGCCGCCAGGCAGCCGATGCCCCGCCTCTACCTCTCCCCGGTGCGCTCGCCCAACGCCTTCGCCACCGGCAGCAGCCCCCGACGCGCCGCCCTGTGCTGCACGACGGGCCTGCTGCGCGCCCTCAACGAACGCGAACTGCGCGGCGTGCTCGCCCACGAACTGGCGCACATCCGGGCGCACGACACCCTGATCAGCTCCGTGGCGGCCACCCTCACCGCGCTCATCACCGCCCTGACCGCGGTCTCGTTCCTCATTCCGCTGGGGGACTCCGAGGAGACGGACCTGCCCAACCTGCTGGGCGGCCTGATGATGGTGGTCCTGGCCCCGCTGGCGGCGATGGTCGTCTACTTCGGGGTGGGCCGGGCCCGGGAGTTCCGGGCCGACGAGCGGGCGGCGGAGATCACCGGCGACCCCCTGGGGCTGGCCGACGCGCTGACCAAGCTGGAGTCCGGGAACCGCGCCTACCCGCTGCCCAAGGAGCGCGCCCTGCTGGCCGCCTCGCACCTGATGACCACCAACCCCTTCCCCGGAGGGGTGGGCCGCCTGTTCGCCGCGCACCCGCCGGTGGAGGAGCGGGTGCGCCGTCTCCGCGAGCTGCGCCGCAAGTGGGACATGCGCTGAGGTCCACGCGACGAACGGCCGCCCTCCCCTGTCGGGGCGGGCGGCCGTTCGTCGGATGCCTAGCGGTAGTTCACGAACTGGAGCGCCAGGTCGAAGTCCTTGTCCTTGATGAGGTTCATGACGTTCTGGAGGTCGTCCTTCTTCTTGGAGCTCACTCGCAGCTCCTCGCCCTGGATCTGGGCCTTGACGCCCTTGGGGCCCTCGTCCCGGATGAGCTTGGAGATCTTCTTGGCGTCCTCGGAGGAGATGCCCTCCTTGAGGCTGATCGGCAGGCGGTACTCCTTGCCGGAGGGCTTGGCCTCCTCGGCCGAGTCCAGGATCTTCAGGGAGAGCTTGCGCTTGACCAGCTTCTCCTTGAAGACGTCCAGGGCGGCCAGGGCGCGCTCCTCGGAGCCGCTCCTGATCTCGATGCCGTCCTCGCCCTGCCAGGCGATGGTGGTCCCCGTGCCCTTGAAGTCGAACCTCTGGGACAGTTCCTTGCCCGCCTGGTTCAGCGCGTTGTCGACCTCCTGACGGTCGAGCTTGGACACCACGTCGAAACTGGATTCGGCGGCCACGTACTCTCACACCCCGCTACGTCTCATGGGTCACGGTGCGCCGTGGGGCGCCCGTGTGCGTCTCGTCCGGCCCGGTCCGGGCCGGTTCAGAGCTTAGCCGCGCCGCGCCCGCCCCCGTCTGACGAGTCCGGCGGGGACGCGCTCGGGAATCGATTTCAGGTTCGGGCCCATCATCCGCTATTGTCGTTCCTGCGCGGCGACGCCAAGCGTCGCAGCAGCCCAGGCGGGTTGCCCGAGCGGCCAATGGGAGCGGACTGTAAATCCGTCGGCTTAGCCTTCGAAGGTTCGAATCCTTCACCCGCCACAGGGAGTACCGAAGCCCCCGGCACCGACAGGTGCCGGGGGCTTCGTCGTGTCCGGGGCCGACCCCGCGGCGGACCGGGGTGGTCTCTACGTGCCCGTTACGTGGCGTGTTCGCGTGTTCACGGGTGGTCAGATGATTCGGGCGGTTGCGAGATGGTCACGCTCAGAGTTCGCTTCGGTCACTCTGTGTGATCTTTGATCGTTTCGGCGGGGTCGAGTCGCGCCGATAAATCACCGCATCGTCCCTTTTGTTTTCAAGGGCAAAAGGAATTCAACCGGCAATCTGGACAATTGACTGGCGGAGTTTCGGCGTTGACAAAAATCGGGGGCCGGATGATGATTGCATCAGTCCACCGCGACACAGGTGCAAAAGCGCCTGCGTCTTTTTCTGTCAATGCCTCGCTTGAATTCTCGGGGGAAACATGATCAAGAAGCTGACCGCTGCTGGCCTGGTCGCTGGTGCCGCGATGGGCGCGCTCCTCATGGGCGCTCCCGCTCACGCCTCGCACGGTGGTGACCAGCAGTTCAACCAGAACCTGCAGCTCGTCCCGATCCAGTCCTGCAACCTGACGGGCAGCGTTGGCCTGGTTGCCGTCACCGTGCCGATCCTGTCGCCGCAGACCACGGGCGACTGCGTGAACGGCCCCATCGGCACCAACATCAGCTAGTTCCGGCAATCGGTTCGACCGAGACCATATCTCAAACTTCTCCGAAGGGTAATTCAATGCTGCGTAAGCTCGGCATTGCCGGCCTCGTCGCTGGTGCTGCTTTCTCCGCCGTCCTGGCCGCCACCCCGGCCTCCGCTGGCTCGCACGGTGGCGACCAGCAGTACAACCAGAACCTCCAGCTGGTTCCGGTTCAGCTGTGCAACACCAGCGCCGCCGTCGGCCTGGTCGGCGTCAACGTGCCGATCCTGTCGCCGCAGACCACCGGCGACTGCGTCAACGGCCCGATCAGCACCAACATCGACTAGGAGAACCCCACAATGCGTAAGTTCACCGCTGCCACCGCCATCGCCGGTGTCGCTCTCGGCGCCATCCTCGCGGCCGCTCCCGTGTCCGCCTCCCACGGTTCCCACGGTGGCGACCAGCAGTACAACCAGAACCTCCAGGCCATCCCGGTCCAGCTGTGCAACACCGAGCTGGCTGTCGGTCTCCTGGCTGGCGTCAACGTGCCGATCCTGTCGCCGCAGACCACGGGCGACTGCGTCAACGGCCCGATCAGCACCAACATCGACTAGGGGAACCGCACATGCTGCGCAGGTTCACCGCCGCCACGGCGATCGCCGGTGTCGCGCTCGGCGCGATGCTCGCGGCCGCCCCGGCCTCCGCCTCGCACGGTGGCGACCAGCAGTTCAATCAGAACCTCCAGTTGGTTCCGATTCAGCTGTGCAACACCGAGCTGGCTGTCGGCCTGGTCGGCGCCAACGTGCCGATCCTGTCGCCGCAGACCGCTGGCGACTGCATCAACGGCCCGGCGAGCACCAACATCAGTCACGACAGTGCTGACAAGGGTGACCACGACCGTGCCGAAGAGGGCGACCACGGCTACGGCTACTGACCACCTGAGCGTGGTCGACGGAGCCCCAGGGCTCCGGTGACGGAACTGAGCGGGTTCGAGGCCCCCCGGCGTGTGCCGGGGGGCCTTGCCGCTTCCCGCGACGAGGATGGTCGCGATCCCATCGAACCTAGGAGGCCGGTTGAAGCCCACACTCTTGGCCCGCGCCCTGCTGTTCGGGACCGCCCTGGTTCTGACGGTCCCGGCCTGCGGCCAGTCGGAGGAACCCGAGGACGACCGCCCCACCGCACAGGACGACCCCACCGCGCAGGACGACGCCCCGGGAACGGGTGGCTCCCCGGAGTCAGGGGACGGTCCGGCCGCCGAGGGGGAGGTCCAGGTCCTCAACCTGCACGGCGACGAGGAGGGCTTCGACGACCAGCGTCCGCAGACCTACGTCGCCACGGGGTCCACGACCTTCTCCGACATGGAGTGGGACGAGTGGGACCACACCCGCGCACGCGGTGAGGGCGAGATCCTGGGCACCTGGTGCATGGACCGGGGCTGCCAGGACGACCCCTACGACGTCGAGCTGGAACTCGGCGACCCCGTGGAGGTGGACGGGATCTGGTACTTCTCCACCTACACGATCACCGAGTACGACGACGACATGCCACAGGCGCAGCGGGACGCACTGGACGAGGCCGACGGCGGGCGGCTCACCCTTCCCGGCTCCGCTGAGGACTAGGCACCCGGGCGGAGCGAACGTGAGCTTCGACTCCGCCCCAGCTTCCCCGAATCCTCCCAAAGTCGAGAAAACTCTCGAACTCGCTGGTCAGATCGGGCGCGAGGTGGTGTTTACCGGGGTCCGGGGTGGCCGAACCGGGCGTGGCGAGCTCCGGAGGTCTCTAGTCTGCTGAGTTGTGGGACTCAACCAGTGGGCGGACGACCGCGCGGACGAAGGACAGGGCACCGGTGACCGACCGGTGCCACGGCACGGCCGCGCCGCACTGCTGCGCCTGGCCACCTGGTTCGAGGGCGCCGAACCGGATCGCGCCGAGGCGCTGGCCACGGCGGCCTTCGCCCTGCACCCCGCGTGTCACCTGGAGGGGCGGGTCGACGACACCGTCGCGGCCACCACCAGTTGGTGGCACGCCGAAGCCGACCGCAGCACCGTCACCGAACACCCCGGAACCCGCCCGCCGGAGCCCGTGCGTGACCACCGCGCCCAGCAGGCCCGCCTGCGCGACGCGGCCGAGTCCTCCGCGCACTGGCGCCGTGCCGGTGCGGAACAGATCCGCTCCCTGCTCACCGAGCCCACCGCGGACCGCGCCCGGCTGGACCTGTCCGGTGCCGGCATGGAGGTCCTCATGGAGCTCCTCACGGCCGCGCTCGGCTCCGGCGACGCCTCCCGCCGCCCCACCTCCGCCGGGGATCTGGAGTTCGGACTGCGCCTGCACGTCCACGCCTCGCCCGGGGCGGAACTCACCATCCGCGGCGAGGGCGGCGACCTGACGCTGGAGGGCCTGAGCCTGTGCGTCACCTCCTACGAACAGCACGCCGTGATCCCGCCGCTCGGGGAACGCCCGCACGCCCCTGCTGAGGTGCCCGCGCCCGGCGCCGATCCCGAACCCCGTGCCGGCGCCGATCCCGAACCCCCGGCCGACGTCGACCCGGAACCCCCGGACACCGACCCCGGGCCCCACGCCGCCGACGACCCCTCGGACCCCGACGTCGAGACCACCGGACCCATCGCCATCGTCACGGACACGCCCCGGACCGGAAGGTGGGAGTGATGGAGACCAGCGCGCACACCGAGGACGCCGCCCTCATCGGTGAGCGGCAGGCCGCCGCCCGCGCCCTCATGGCCCGGCCCCTGCTCACCCGGCGTACCCACCCGGCCGAGTTCTCCCTCGTGCGCTCCCACGCCGAGTGGCTCGTCCAGCGTTTCCAGAGGGTCCTCGGCTACCGCCTGACCGTGGCCGACGAACACGCCCGCCTGGTCAAGCGGGGGCTCGTCGACGAGGTCGTCCGCCCCGCCGAACGCGCCACGGGAGCCCGTTTCACCCCGCGAACCCACACCTACCTGGCGCTGGCGCTCGCGGTCCTGGTCGAACAGACCGGACCCACCACCGCGCGGTCCCTCACCGCAGGGGTCCGCGCCGCCGCCCGAGAGGCCGGGATCGACGCCGACCCCGGCCGCGGCCTCGGCGAACGCCGCGCCTTCTGCGCGGCCCTGCACCACCTGGTCGGCTTCGGAGCGCTCACCGAGACCGCCGGAACCGTGCGCGCCCACCAGGCGGACCCCGCAGTCGACGTCGAACTCACCCCGGACACCGGCGCCCTGCGCGCGGTCACCGCCCACCTGCCCCGGGCGGGGGACGACCCGGACTCCTTCCTCACCGACGCGGCGGATCCGGACCCGGAGGGCGACCAGGCGGGCGAGATCGCCCTGCGCCGTCTGCTCGCCGAGACCGCCGTGGTCTACCGCGAACACCTGCCCGACCGCCAGCGCGACCGCCTCGCCGCCCACCAGTGGCGGGCCGCCGCCGCCCTGGGCAACCTCCTCGGCTGCGACACCGAGATCCGCGCCGAGGGTGTGGCGCTCGTCATGCCGGACGAGACCGACGCCGCCCAGCGCTTCCCCTCCGACGACCCGGTGGGCCGCACGGCCCTGGCCCTGGTCCGTCACCTCTCCGGCCGCCTGCACCCCGGCCGCCCCGCCACCTCCGTCGCCGTTCCCGACCTGGAACTACGTACCGCGCTGGACGCCCTCGGCGGCGCGGACGCCCCCGTCCGCGCCGAGTGGGCGCGCACCGCGGGCCCCGAGATCCCCGATCCGGAACGGCTGTCCGCCCTCGTGCTGGAGCTCCTCGCCGCCCTCGGCCTGCTCACGGGAGGCCCCGGACAGTGGGCGCTCACCGCCGCGGCGGCCCGGTTCGGCGCCGACGTGGACGAGCGCGTCCCGATGATCCAGGACAATGACGAAGACAGCCGGACACCCCCCGCGCATGCGCGTGGTTCCGGTCAGGACGAACCCGATCCCCAGACCGACCCCCGAGACGACCTCGACCGGGTGACGTCCGTGCTGCAAGCGGTGGCGAACGAGAAGGTGAGCGCGACCAGTGGTGACACAGGAGACGATCCAGGCCCCCGGGACGGCTCCGGCTGATCCTGCCGACACCCCCCGTTACCGTCTGGAACGCGCGGGCATCAGGAACGTGTGGCAGTACGACGACCACGTCCTGGACTTCGCCGAGGGGCGGCTCCTGCTGCGCGGCCGCAACGGCGCGGGCAAGTCCAAGGCCCTGGAGATGTTGCTGCCGTTCCTGCTGGACGGAGACGTCCGGCGCCTGGACACCACCGGCACCAACCGCACCAGCCTGCGCTGGCTGATGGCCGACGACCCCCGCGCGGCGCGCGGACCGGTCGAGGAGGGCACCGGCCCCGACCTGCTCGGCGGCCCCGCCGAACCCGCGTCCGGGGCCGGGGGGACCGCGTCCCCTGACGGCTCCGACTCCTCCGGCGACGGCACCGACGCCAGCTCCGGGCCCGCCACCCGCCTGGGCTACCTGTGGGTCGAGTTCACCACCGCGCGAGGCGACCGGGGCCTGGACGCCGCCACCTCCTCGCGCGGTCCCGCCGCGCACTCCCCGGCCGGACCCACCACCGCCTCCGCGCTGCTCGCGGCCCTCGCCCCGCCCGCCGACCCCCTGGCGGACCCGGACGACGCCCCGGCCGCCGACCCCGAGTCCCAGGCGGACACCGGTGACGCTCACGCCCCCGGAGCGCCGCCCCGGCACATCACCCTCGGCGCGGCCGTCATGGCCGTCGGCGACGCCGACCCGCGCTGCGTGTTCTTCGTGACCGACCGCCGGGTGGGCCACGACCTCGACCTGGTCACCGACGGCCGCCCCAAGCCCGTGGACCGGCTGCGCTCGGAGATCGGCGCGGACAACTGCTTCACCAGCGCCGTCCCCTACCGCGCCCGCGTGATGCGCGACCTGTTCGGGATCGACGACTCGGTCCGCTACCGCAACCTGATCCACCTGCTCTACCGCCTGCGCCGCCCCACCATCGGGGACCGCCTGGAGGCCGGGGAGCTGGTCGGCGTGCTCTCCGAGGCCCTTCCGCCCATGGACGAGTCCGTCCTGGACGAGGTCGCCCGCAACATCGCCGACCTCGAACAGGCCCGGAGCGACAAGAACGGGCTCACCGAGGCCGGGGCCGGGGTGGCCTCCTTCCTCACCGACTACCACGGCTACCTCCTGCACACCCTGCGCGCCCGCTCCTCGGAGGTCCGCGAACAGCTCGACGCCTGCACCCGCCGCACCGAGGAGACCGACCGCCTTCGCGCCGAGCTGGACGAGCTCATCACCGCGGAGAGCCAGATCGCCGAGGCACGCGACCAGGCCCGCCGCACCCGCGACACCGCCGACGCCGACGACGGCACCCTCGCCGCCGCCCAGAACGGCGCCGCCACCGCCACCACCAACGAGCGCCGCGCCTACGACGCGGCTGTCGGCGCCTACATCCGCGCGGCCGAGGCCGCCTGGGCCGCCGCCGAACACGCCGCGACCACCGAGACCCACGCGGTGGAGCGCCTCGGCGAGGACACCAGCACCATCGAGCGGGCCCTGGAGGTCCTGCGCCAGACCCACCTGGAGGCCGCGCGCGCGGCCACCGCGGCCGGGCTCGACACCCAGGCGCTCGGCCAGGTCCCCGACGCCCACACCTCGGTGCACGCCCCCCGGGAGAGCACCACCCGGGTCGACCTCCAGGGCCTCGAACAGGCCGTGGAGCGCGCCCCCGTCGAGGGCGTCGACCTCGCCGACCTGCGTGACCACCTCGGCCGCCTGCACGACCGCCTGACCACCTGCGCCGACGCCGCCGCCGACCGCACCGACCTCGCCGCCCGGCTGACCGGACTCACCACCGCCGAGGCCGCCGCCGACCGCCGCCTGGTCGCCCTGACCAGCGAGGCCGAGAGCGCCGAGGCCGTCCTGGAGCACACCCACACCCGCGAGCAGGAGGCCATCACCGCGCTGCGCGCGGAGAGCACCTCCTACGCCGACGGCGTGCGCGCCTGGGCCGCCCGGCTGCGCGACTCCAGCCACGCCCACGCCCTCGGCGAGGCCATCCACGAGCTGGAGGGCAGCGTCGAACTGCCCATCACCGACTCCCTGCGCGTGCTGGACCCCCAGGTCCCGGCCACGGTCGCCCGCCTCGCCCACACCGCCGTCGACCCCCTCCTCGAGGAGCTGCGCGCCCGACGCGACGTCGCCGTCAACGAGGAGGGCCAGCTCTCCGACGAACTCGCCGAACTCGCCGCCCGCCGCGCCCGCAACACCGAGAGCGCCCCTGAGCGACCCGCCTGGGCCACCTACCCGCGCCCGAACGGCGACGGTGTCCCCTTCCACCTGGCCGTGGACTTCGCGGACGGCCTCACCCAGCGCGAACAGGCCGGACTGGAGGCCGCCCTGGAGGCCAGCGGACTGCTCTCCGGGTGGATCCGCGCGGACGGCACCCTCTACGACCCCACCACGCGCGACCTCATGGTCACCCCGGCCCGCCCCGCCAAGGGCCGCACCCTCCTGGACGTGCTTGTCCCCGTCGCCTTCCCCGACCGGGGTATGAACACCGACAACCTCCGCGCCCTGCTCTCCTCCATCGCCCTGCACTCCGAGACCCCCGGCAGCGCCGAGGACACCGAGCCCAAACACCGCCGCGACAGCGCCGTGACCACGGTCAGCTCCATGTCGCTCTCCGGCGGCTGGCGGCTCGGCGTGGCCTCCGGAGCCCACTACAAGGGCGAACCGGAGTTCATCGGCGAGGCCGCACGCAAGCGCGCCCGCGACCGCCAGTCCGCCAACACCGACCGGCGCATGGCCATCGCCGAGGCCCTCCTCGCCGAGGCCGGGGAGCGCCGCTGGGCGGTCGAGCACTCCTACACCGAACTGCTCGGGGTCTCCCGCGACCTCCCCGAGGCGGCCCCGCTCATCCGCGCCTGGACCACCCTCGACGTCGCCCGGGCCGACGTGGCCGCGGCCCGCCGCGCCCACGACACCGCGCGTACGGCCGAGGAGTCCGCCCGGGCCGAACTCCTCGGCATCCGCACCCGACTGACCGAGGCGGCCCGCGACCAGTACCTGCCCACCGTCCGGGCCGAACTCGACAGCGCCCTGCGCGCCCTGGACCACCTGCGGGTCCTGATCGCCTCGGCCCTGCGCGACCTCGACGTCCTCGCCTGGGAGTTGGCCGACCACGAACGCCACGTCGCCGCGTGGTCCCGCACCCGGGCCGCACGCGTCCTCGCCGAGGACGCCCGCGCCGCCGCGATCGACGACATGATCACCGTGCGCCGCCAGTTCGAGCTCGGCGACCGCGCCAGGGGCGTGGCCTCGGAGCAGATCGACGCCGCCCGGGCCCAGGTCCAGGAACGCGCCAAGGAGGCAGCCGAACGCCTCCCCGAACTCGAACGCGACGCCCAGCGCGCCCGCGACGAACGCGTGAGCGCCGAGGCGCGCCTCGAGGTGGCCACCACCGAACGCGCCGAACAGGTCCGCCGCGCCCTGGCTGTGGGGGAGGCCCTGGTCTCCTCCGTCACCACCGTCGGCGACCCCGACAGCCGCTCCGTCACCGGTACCGAGGACACCGTCCCCGACTCCGTGCTGCTCCGCGCGGCCGGGCTCGAGGACTGCGCCGGGGACGACGCGCCGCTGGCCCGCTACCTCTCGGCGGTCATCGGCGACCCCGAGGCCGAGGCCGAGACCACCGGACCGGACGAGCGCCTGGCCCTCCTGGCCTCCTTCACCGCGCAGCTGGAGGACGGCCTGGCCGCCCAGGACGACGTCGCCGAGGTCGACGACAGCGCCATCCTCGGCAGCCGTGAGGAGTTGCACCGCCTCCTCACCTCGGTGGGCTGGGCCCAGACCCGCACTGAGCTCAGCGAGCCTCGCGGGGTGAAACGCCTCACGGTCCACGACGAGGACGGCGCCCACGACGTCACCTCCTACGCCGAACGCGTCGCCGAGGCGGTGGTGAGGGCCGAGGAGACCGTGGCCGTCGCCGAGGAGGAGGCCTTCGAACGCCACCTGCTGGGCGAGCTCGCCGGGCACCTCTCCCGCCAGATCGACGAGGCCCGCGCCCTCATCGCGACCATGAACGACGTCCTCAAGGACGTCACCACGTCCGCAGGGCTCGGCGTGCGCCTGGACTGGAGCCTGGCGCCCGACGCCGGTGCCGACGTCGAGGCGGTCGTCCCGCTCCTGGCGACCCCCGCGAACGAGCGCACCCGGGTCCAGACGACCCGCCTGCGCGACGCCCTGCGCCGCTGCATCGAGGCCATCCGCCGTCTCGACCCCACCGCCACCGGTGGCGCCCAGTTGCGCGCCGCGCTCGACTACCGGTCCTGGTTCACCTTCACCGTCTTCGTCACCGACTCCGCCGGGGACGAGCGCCGCCTGGGCCACCGCACCGCCCTCAGCCAGGGCGAACAGCGCGTGGTCGCCTATCTCGTGCTGTTCGCCGCGGCCGCCGCCCAGTTCGACGCCCTGGCCGCCCGCGCACCGTGGGCGCCGCGCCTGATCCTGCTGGACGACGCCTTCGCCAAGGTCGACGAACCCACGCACGGACGCCTGCTCGGCCTGCTGGTCGAACTCGACCTCGACTTCGTGCTCACGTCCGAACGCGTCTGGGGCTGCTTCGCGAGCGTGCCGAGCCTCAACATCTACGAGTGCCTGCGGGACCCGAACGTCCCGGGGATCGCCACGCTGCACTTCACCTGGGACGGCAGCAGGCGGCGGCTCGTCGGTGTGTGACGCCGTGGTCCCGGTGGGCGCCGTCCTCGGCCGGGACCGGGTTCGGCGAACACCCGCACGCGCGCCCGCCGGCCGTGCCACAGTGGCCTGGGTCACCTCCGGTCCTCGGGAAACCCGAGGTCCGGCGTGGGTGGAACGGGTCTCGGGTGCTGACCGGCGCGCGTATCACCAGCGCGCTTCCTCCCGTCCTGTCCTACTCTGCTGGTGCAGGTTCGAGAACGGAGCGGGGTGGCGAAGGTGACTCGGGGACCCGAGGCGGACACACGCACAGGACGGGACGGCCACGCGGCCGCACCCCAGACCGAGGACCCCACCACCAAGGCACTCCTCGACGCCCTGGCGCGCTCGGGGCTGTCCGAGGAGGTCCGCACCTGGGTCGGCGCCGCCCTGTGGGGTGAGGAGGCGCTTGAGGCGCTCCTCAGGGGCGAGCACATCCCGGGGATCGTCCCCGCGGTGTCCTCCGAGGCCCCGCCCGGACGGGTGCGACGGGCCTACCTGACCGGCATCCGCGTCCAGGGGTTCCGCGGCATCGGCCGCCCGGCCGACCTCACCTTCTCCCCGAGCCCCGGCCTCACCGTCATCGTCGGCCGCAACGGGTCCGGGAAGTCGAGCTTCGCGGAGGCCGCCGAGGCCGCCCTGACCGGACGCAACCCGCGCTGGGACGCCATGCCCACCGGTTGGCGCGACGGCTGGCGCAACCTCCACTACGACGAGCGCACCGAGGCGACGGTGGACATCCACATCGCCGGGGACCCCGGGCCCACCCGGATCAGCCGCCGCTGGACCGGGGAGAGCGTCCGCTCCGCTCGCGGCGAGGTCGTGCACCCCAACGGCGAGGTCTCCCCGCTGCGCACCCTCGACTGGGGCGAGAACCTCGTCCGCTACCGCCCCTTCCTGTCCTACGACGAACTCGGCCGCACGGTCACCGGCCGGGCGGCGGAACTGTACGACACCCTCACCGCCCTGCTCGGGCTGACCGGGCTCGCCGAGGCCGAGCGCCGCCTGGCCAAGGTCTGCGACGGCCTGGTCCGGCGCCGCGACCGCCCCTCCCGAGAGCTGCGGCCCCTCCTGGAGGTGCTGGGCGCCTCCAACGACCCCCGCGCCGTCCAGGCGGCGGGCGTGCTCTCAGCCCCCTCCATGGACCTGGAGACCCTGCGCCGGGTCGCCTCCGACGACGGTCCCAGCGACCCCGCCCGGCACGTGGTCCTGCGCCGACTGCGCCGCCTGGCCGTTCCCGAGCGCACGCTCATCGCCGACGTCGTCAACGAACTGCGCGGGGCCGCCATGGAACTCGCCATGGCGGCGGGCAGCAAGGGCGACCACGCGCACGGGGTGGTCCAACTCCTCGAACAGGCGCTGGAACACCACAAGCGCCACCCCACCGAGACCACCTGCCCCACCTGCGCGACCACCGGGGCGCTCGGCGCCGACTGGGTGCGTCGCGCCAACGCCCAGCTCCGGGCTCTCCGGCCCCAGGCCGCCACGGCCTCGGCCGCCTACGACCGCGCCTCCGCCGCGCGCGACCAGGCCCGGTTCCTGCTCTCCCCGGTGCCGACCTGGCTGCCGCCGGAGAGCGAGCTCGGCCAGGTGTGGGCGCTCTGGGAGTCCGGCTCCGACATCGAGGACCTCGGGGAGCTGGCCGAGCACATCGAGTCCGTGGGCCGCAGACTCCGCGCGGCGGCGGTCAGCGCCCGCCGGGACGCCTCCGAGCGGCTGGAGGACCCCACCAACGGATGGGCCGACCTCGCCGAGCGCCTCTCCGGCTGGCTGGACGACGCCCAGGACGCCGTGGCGGCGAGCGAGACCCTGGCGGTGGCGGAGACGGCCCTGAACTGGTTGGCCGAACACGCGCGCGGTGTGCGCGCGGAGCGGCTGGGGCCGGTCGCCTCCCAGGCCGAACAGGTCTGGTTCCGGCTGCGCCAGGAACGCCACATCGACCTCCAGGGCATGCGGCTGATCGGCCGGGGCGCCCGCAGGAGGGTCGAGGTGGACGTCTCCGTGGACGGCGTGGACGACCAGACCAGCGCGCCCGGGCTGCTCAGCCAGGGCGAGTTCCAGGCGCTGGCGCTGTCCATCTGCCTGCCGCGCGCGCTGGTGGACGGCAACCCCTTCGGCTTCCTCCTGCTGGACGACCCGGTCCAGGCGATGGACACCGAGACCGTTGAGGGGCTCGCGGCGGTCCTGGCCGAGGTGGGGCGGCACCGGCAGCTCATCGTGTTCACGCACGACACCCGGCTCTCCGACGCCCTGCGCAGGCTGGGGCTGCCCGCCGACATCCGCACGATCAACCGCGACGCGATGTCCAACGTCTGGCTGGCCGAGGGAAGCGCGTGAGGGCCGGTTCGCCCCGCGGCCCCCGGGCCGGGGTGCACGGCGTCACACCGGGGCCCTTTCCCGGGTTCCTCGGGGTGCGGTGCGCAGGGCGCTTTCGAAGCACCCGGACCCCTGTTGAACAGGGGTTCCCGTGTTCCCTCAGCAGTGCGGGGGAGGGGGTGGGCGGGTCTCCCGTGGGGGACCTCCGCGGGGGCGCCCGGTGCTCGATTTGGCAGACCACCCCCGGATCCCTGTATAGTCATGTTCAGCGCAAGGGGGTACGCCCCCGGGGCGGACGAGAGAAAGTCCCACAGCGCGCCCCTTTAGCTCAGTCGGCAGAGCGTCTCCATGGTAAGGAGAAGGTCTACGGTTCGATTCCGTAAAGGGGCTCCACCACTTGACGAGGTTCCGGTCCACTCAGGTGGGTGGCCGGTGGAACTTCACCGGCCTTGACAGAGGGACATCCACGATAGGATGTCCTTCCGTTCTGATCGGGGCGGGGTAGCTCAGTCGGTAGAGCAAGCGGCTCATAATCGCTGTGTCGTCGGTTCAAGTCCGGCCCCCGCTACCAACCCGCTGACCCCTGAGGCGCAGTACTCAGGGGTCGTCGTGGGTCTCCAGCAGTGTTCAACTGCGCCCAGGTAATGTCTCCAGCGAGAAAGGCACTCCGAAGTGGCTGCCACAGACGTGAGGCCGAAGATCACCCTGGCCTGCCAGGAGTGCAATCACCGGAACTACATCACGCGCAAGAACCGTCGGAACACCCCCGACCGTCTGACGATCAAGAAGTTCTGCCCGAACTGCCGCAAGCACAACGACCACCGCGAGACCCGCTAGGTTCTCCAGGTCCGTCGTCCCCGGCAGGGAGCGGTCGGCTTCTCGTAGACTCCAGCCCGGTGAGCACTTCGCTCACCGGGCTTTTGTTATGGCCGACACGGGTCGGCGGGCGCAGTGCCCCCGCACCGTGACCGCACAGCGCACAGGAGAGACAGAGCGTGGCGATCAACCCTGACTACCTCGGCCGGGAGTACCCCGCCCCCGAGGCCTACGAGGTGACGCGCGGCAAGATCCGCGAGTTCGCCGAGGCGATCAACGACCTCAACCCCGTCTACCTCGACAGGGCCTCCGCCAAGGCCCTCGGGTACGCCGACGTCATCGCCCCGCCCACCTTCCCCGTCATCCTGGGCATGGCCGGGTCCGCCCTGGCCCTGGCCGACCCGGACCTCGGAGTGGACTTCTCCCGGGTCGTCCACGGCGACCAGAGCTTCCGCTACAGCCGTCCGCTCCAGGCGGGCGACGTCCTGAGCACGGTCACCCGCATCACCGACATCAAGGCGCTGGGCGGTAACGAGCTCATCACCATGGAGACGGTGGCCGAGGCGGCCGACGGTGAGCACGTGGTGACGGCGGGCATGATGCTCGTCGTCCGGGGTTCCTAGGAAGCGGGGAAGACAGTGAACAGGATCAAGCACGCCGACGTCGAGGTCGGGACCGAGATCCCCGAGCGGGCCTTCCCGGTCCGCCGTCTGGACCTGGTCCGCTACGCGGGCGCCTCGGGTGACTTCAACCCGATCCACTGGAACGAGCGGTTCGCGAAGTCGGTCGGGCTGCCCGACGTGATCGCGCACGGCATGTTCACCATGGCCGAGGCGGGCCGGGTCGTCACCGACTGGACCGGGGACCCCGGCAGCGTCGTCGACTACGCTGTGCGCTTCTCCGCGCCCGTGGTGGTCCCCGACGACGACCAGGGCGCCGAGATCACCGTCGGCGGCAAGGTGAAGGCCAAGAACGACGACGGCACCGTCACCGTTCTGCTCACCGCCCGCTCCGGCGGCGCCAAGGTCCTGGCCAAGGCCACCGCCGTGGTCCGCCTGGCCCCGTAGCCCGCAGGGCCACGACCGATCCCAACCGCACCCGCGTTCGTTCTCTCCGCAAGAGGTATGCCCGTGTCCACGATGCTCGCCGACCACACCACCCTCGGCCTGGGCGGCCCCGCCAAGGCCTTCCGGACCGCCAGCTCCACCGACGAGCTCGTCGGTCTCGTCACCGAGGCCGACCGCACGGGTGAGCGCGTGCTCGTGCTCGGTGGCGGCAGCAACCTGGTCGTCGCCGACGACGGGTTCCCCGGAACCGTGGTCCTGGTCGCCTCCCAGGGCGTCACCACGACCGAGGCCGGTACCGACCCGGAGACCGGCGAGGAGATCGTCCTGCTGAGGGCGGACGCGGGTGTGGAGTGGGACCCGCTGGTGGAGCGGACCGTCGCCGAGGGCCTCAACGGCGTCGAGTTCCTCTCCGGCATCCCCGGCCGGGTGGGATCCACCCCCATCCAGAACGTGGGCGCCTACGGCCAGGACGTCAGCCAGACCATCCGCGAGGTGCTGGTCCTGGACCGCACCACCGGTGAGCTGGTCACGCTGTCCAACGCCGACTGCGGCTTCACCTACCGCGACAGCGCCTTCAAGGGCCACGACCGGTACGTGGTGTGCGAGGTCGTCTTCGAGCTGCGCAGGGGTCCGCTGAGCCGCCCCGTCCGGTACGCCGAGGTGGCCCGCGCCATGGGTGTGGACGCGGGGGAGCGGGTGCCCCTGGGCCGGGCGCGCGAGGTGGTCCTCGGGCTGCGCGCGGGCAAGGGCATGGTCCTGGACCCCGCCGACCCCGACACCCGAAGCGCGGGTTCGTTCTTCACCAACCCGGTCCTGTCGGCCGAGGAGTACGCGGCCTTCCGCGAGCGGGCCGCCGCCCGCCTGGGGGCCGACACCGAGATCCCGGGGCACCCCGACGACGTCGGCAACGTGAAGCTCTCCGCCGCCTGGCTGATCGACCGCGCCGGGTTCACCAAGGGCCACGGTGACGGTCCCGCGCGGATCTCCGGCAAGCACACCCTGGCGCTCACCAACCCCGGCGGCGCGACCACGGCCGACCTCCTGGACCTGGCCCGCGAGGTGCGGGCCGGGGTCGAGGCGGCCTTCGGGGTGCGCCTGGTCAACGAGCCGGTCCTTCTCGGGGTCAGCCTCTGATCCGGGCGGCACCAGCCGTACGGGCCCCGGGGCCCTCCCGGCCCCCCGCGCGGGCGCGTGGCGCGGGGCACCGGCCGCCGCCCTCCTGCCGCCCCGGCGGGGCGGCACCGGCGGCGACAAGACGCCCAAGAAATAAGTTAGGCGCCTCTAACTCCTTTATCAGGCCAACCTGATAATTCAATTCGCCAGATCAATAAATTGCGATCAAAAATGGTTCTGGTAATGTCTTGAGTGTCGAAGGGGAGTAGTCCCCAATGCGCGCGGTCGACACACTGGACGTCACGGTCCCGGCCGCGTGAGCCCAGTACAGCGGGCGGACGAGACCTTTGACCCGGTAGGAAACGACCGGGTTGAAGGGGCGTTCTCCGCCTCCTTCTGCCCACCACGGACAGCAGGAGAACCATGTCAGCTTTTCTGGTCGGCCTCGGCGTGAGCACGGGTGCCATCTTCATCGCCGAAATGGGCGACAAGACCCAGTTGGTCGCGATGTCCCTGGCGACCCGTTACCGCGCCCTCACCGTCATCCTCGGCATCACCGTCGCCACCGCACTGGTGCACCTGGGAAGCGTGTTCATCGCGGAGGTCCTCGGCACCGCCATCCCCACCGACTGGCTCACCCTCGCGGCCGGGGCCGCCTTCCTGGTCTTCGGACTGTGGACCCTGCGCGGCGACGAGATGTCCGACAAGGACGAGGAACGGGCCGCCTCCCGCCGCATCCGCTCCGGGTTCGTGACCGTGTTCGTGGTCTTCCTCGTGGCGGAGCTCGGTGACAAGACCATGCTCGCCACCATCACCGTGGGCACGCAGTACCACTGGCTCCCCGTGTGGATCGGCTCCACCGTCGGCATGGTCGCCGCCGACGCCATCGCCATCGCGATCGGCGCCGTCCTCGGCAAGAAGCTCCCCGAGAGGGCCATCCAGATCGGCGCCTCGGTGCTGTTCTTCGTCGCGGGGGCGGCCATGCTCGGCCAGGGCGCCTGGATGCTCCTGGCCTGAGCACACGGAGCGGGAGCCCGCCCCGCCGCTCAGACCTCCAACGGCTCCGGTTCGCCGGCCAGCCAGTCGTCCACCCCGGAGAGCAGCTGCTTCTTCAGGGAGTCGGGGGCCCCGGCGCCCCGGATCGACATCCGCGCGAGGTCGGCCAGCTCGGCGTCGGTGAACCCGAACACCTCGCGGGCGATCCGGTACTGCTCCACCAGGCGCGGACCGAACAGCAGGGGGTCGTCGGTACCCAGGGCGATGGGCGCGCCGGCCTGGTAGAGCCTGCGCAGCGGGACGCGGTCCAGCTGGTCGAACACCCCGAGACCCACGTTGGAGGTCGGGCAGACCTCCAGGGTCACCTCCTGGGTGGCGATGCGCTCCAGCAGGTAGGGGTCCTCCACCGCGCGCACCCCGTGACCGATCCGGTCCGCGTTCAGCTCGTCCAGGCACTCCCGGACGCTGCGCGGGCCGTTGAGCTCCCCGCCGTGGGGTGTGGAGAGCAGTCCGGCGCGCTTGGCGATCCGGAAGGCCGCCTCGAACTCCCGTGCCCGGCCTCGGCGCTCGTCGTTGTTCAGCCCGAACGACACCACGCCACGGCCCGAGTACTGGGCGGCGAGGCGGGCCAGAGCCCGGGCGTCCAGGGGGTGCCGGGTCCGGTTGGCGGCCACCATCAGGCCGATCGCCACTCCGGTCTCGCGCTCGGCCACGCGGGCGGCGTCCAGGATCAGCTCCAGGGTCGCGGTCAGCCCGTCGAAGAGCGAGGAGTACCCGCTGGGGTCGACCTGGATCTCCAGCCACCCCGAACCGGCCTCCCGCTCGTCCTCCGCGGCCTCCAGGAGCAGGCGGTGGATGTCCTCGGGCCTGCGCAGCACGGAGCGGGCGACGTCGTAGAGGCGTTGGAAGCGGAACCAGCCGCGTTCGTCCGTGGCCCTGAGCTTGGGCGGCCACTCCTTCACCAGGGCCTGGGGCAGGTGCACCCCGCGTTCCTCGGCCAGTTCCACCAACGTGTCGTGGCGCATCGAGCCGGTGAAGTGCAGGTGCAGGTGGGCCTTGGGCAGCCGATCCAGTCGGCGAGCGGCGGTCGGTGTCTCCATGAACCAAGCCTGCCGTATGAAGGGCACCAGGCGTGCCAGGAATGGCCAACACCACACGACGTGAACGCGCCCCGGGCCGGAACCCGGGGCGCGTCGTCCGTCGTCGGTGCCGGTGAGGGCTACTCGGCCTCGCCCAGCAGCTTCTGCACGCGGCTGACGCCCTCCACCAGGTCCTCGTCGCCCAGCGCGTACGACAGGCGCAGGTAGCCCGGCGTGCCGAAGGCCTCACCGGGCACCACGGCGACCTCGGACTCCTCCAGGATGATCTCGGCCAGCTCGGCGGAGGTGTTCGGCGTCCGGCCCCGGATCCTCCTCCCGAGGACCCCCTGGACCGACGGGTAGACGTAGAACGCGCCCTCGGGCACGGGACACACCACGCCGTCGATCTCGTTGAGCATGCGCACGATGGTCCGACGGCGTCGGTCGAAGGCCTCGCGCATCTCCCCGACGGCGGTCAGGTCACCGGAGACGGCGGCCAGTGCTGCGGCCTGGGAGACGTTCGCGACGTTCGAGGTGGCGTGTGACTGCAGGTTGCTCGCGGCCTTCACGAGGTCCTTCGGGCCGATGATCCACCCCACGCGCCAGCCGGTCATCGCGTACGTCTTGGCGACACCGTTGACGACGACCGTGCGGTCGGCGATCTCGGGTACCTCGACGGGCAGCGAGGAGAACTCGGCGTCGCCGTACACGAGGTGCTCGTAGATCTCGTCGGTCAGCACCCACAGGCCGTGCTCGTGCGCCCAGCGGCCGACGGCGCGCACCTGATCGCGCGGGTAGACGGCCCCGGTCGGGTTCGACGGGGAGACGAAGACCAGCACCTTGGTGCGCTCGGTGCGCGCGGCCTCCAGCTGCTCGACACCGGCCATGTACCCGGTGCTCTCGTCGGTGACGACGAAGACCGGCACGCCCCCGGCGAGCCGGACCGACTCCGGGTAGGTGGTCCAGTACGGGGCGATGACGATGACCTCGTCGCCCGGGTCCAGCATGGCGGCGAAGGCCTCGTAGATGGCCTGCTTGCCGCCGTTGGTCACCAGGACCTGCGCGGGCTCCACCTCGTAGCCGGAGTCGCGCCGGGTCTTCTCCGCGATCGCCGCGCGCAGCTCGGGCAGCCCGGCGGCGGGGGTGTAGCGGTGGAAGCGGGGATCGCGCGCGGCGGACACGGCCGCCTCCACGACGTAGTCCGGGGTCGGGAAGTCCGGCTCGCCCGCGCCGAAGCCGATGACGGGGCGTCCCTCCGCCTTCATGGCCTTGGCCCTGGCGTCCACGGCGAGGGTGGCGGACTCGGAGATGGCGCTGATACGTGCGGAGACACGGGGTCGCTCAGTCATGTCCCCATCGTGTCACGTGCCCCTTCGCCGAGCCGGGCGGGCACCGAACCGGTTTGTCCGGAGCCGCGGTGAGGGCATACAATCGTCGGCGTCGGCCGGTCGCCGTGCGGGCGCAACATCCACAAGGGGTGTGCGACAGCACTCCGGACCGGCTATGGTGGGGAACGCAGTTTCCGCTAAGGGCAGTGGCTCAATTGGCAGAGCACCGGTCTCCAAAACCGGCGGTTGGGGGTTCGAGTCCCTCCTGCCCTGCAAGTCCGCGCGTGGTCGGGGTGGCGCATCCGTCGCCGCCCCGATCGCGAGGGCGACGGAACTACGGGGATACGAAGCAACCCGCGACCCTAAGGACCCCAGGTGACTCAGACTGACGCCGACGCGAAGCCCGACAAGGAGCCGAAGCGTCGTACCGGTCCGGTGACGTTCACCAAGCAGGTCGTCGGAGAACTCCGCAAGGTCCGTTGGCCCACGCGCAAGGAACTGGTCACCTACACCATCGTCGTGATGGTCTTCGTCGTGATCGTCCTCGCCTACGTCTCCCTCCTGGACTTCGCCTTCGGTGAGGCCGTGACCTGGCTCTACGGCACCTTCGGCCGTCCCGCCGGAGCCTAGCTCCGACGTTCAGTCCCGCTCGGCGCCCCTTCTCGGGCGCCCTCGACGGTGGCCGTGTCCACCCTCGCCCCGTTCCTCCCGGCCGGACCTGGTCCGGCCGCGCTCGTCCGCGCGTTGGTCCCGCTTCGCCCGGAGAGACCGTAAGCTGGCAGGACTGGGTTCGACGCACGGCCGGTTTTCGGCGTGCGTCGTGCGCACTAGCGAATCCGACGAGAGAAAGAGCAGCCGTGTCCGAGTCCCCACTGACCTCTGACGACTTCCCCGAAGAGGAGCCGGATCAGTCGTCGGCGGAAGAGACCGGCCTGGCGGGCGAGCTGTCCGAGGAAGCGGCCGAGCCGGCCGACGCCGACAGCCCCGAGCTGACCGAAGAGGCCGACGAGAGCACCGCGGACGCCGAAGAGGCCGAAGAGGCTGAAGAGGCCGACGCGGAGCCCGAGCTGCCCCGTCTCGACCCCGTCGAGGAGTTCCGCAACGAACTCGTCCTCCTGCCCGGCGACTGGTACGTCGTGCACACCTACGCGGGTTACGAGAAGCGGGTCAAGGCCAACGTCGAGAGTCGTACCCAGTCCCTCAACATGGAGGAGTACATCTTCCAGGTCGAGGTGCCCGAGCACGAGGTCACCGAGGTCAAGAGCGGCAAGCGCCAGCAGGTCACCGAGAAGGTCCTGCCCGGTTACGTCCTCGTCCGCCTGGACCTGACCGACGAGTCCTGGTCCGCCATCCGCAACACCCCCGGCGTCACCGGCTTCGTGGGCCTGTCCAACAAGCCCGCCCCGCTCAGCCTCACCGAGGTGGCCAAGCTCCTGGCTCCCGAGCCGGAGGCGGAGCCGGAGCAGGCCCAGCAGGCCAGGTCCGGCGGCGGTGGCTCCGACTCCCGCTCGGACGTGGCGTACGAGGTCGGCGAGTCCGTCACCGTCATGGAGGGTCCGTTCGCGACCCTGCCCGCCACCGTCAGCGAGATCAACGCCGACACCCAGAAGCTCAAGGTGCTCGTGTCGATCTTCGGTCGCGAGACCCCGGTCGAGCTCTCCTTCAACCAGGTCGCCAAGATCTGACCTCGTGGGGCCATTCCCACAACCCGCCCGGACCACTGTCCGGGCGACGTAGACTTGGTGGGTCCGTCCCTCGCGGGACGGACCCACTGTCGCGCTGTCCCACCCGGGTGCGAACCCGGGCGGAACGCGCTCCGGTCCGTCCGGTCCCGACGGGCCGTGACCCCGTGCCCCTGGCACGGACAGCCTCCTTCGGCAGCGGTTCCACCGCGGTCCCCGTGGCCAGTGGCGCCGTGGGGGAGGCAGGGATCGGCACACAACGCAGATCAGGCAAAGGACCCGATATGCCTCCGAAGAAGAAACTTGCCGCACTCGTCAAGGTGCAGCTCCCCGCCGGTCAGGCGACCCCGGCGCCGCCCGTCGGTACCGCACTCGGTCCGCACGGCGTCAACATCATGGACTTCTGCAAGCAGTACAACGCTGCTACGGAAGCCCAGCGCGGCAGCGTCATCCCCGTCGAGATCTCCATCTACGAGGACCGCTCCTTCACCTTCATCACCAAGACGCCCCCGGCGCCTCGGCTGATCCTGAAGGCCGCCGGGCTGGACAAGGCCGCCACCGACCCGGGTCGCAGCACCGCCGGTTCGATCACCGCCGACCAGGTCCGTGAGATCGCGCAGACCAAGCTGCCCGACCTCAACACCGACGACATCGAGGCCGCGTCCAAGATCGTCGCCGGCACCGCCCGCTCCATGGGCATCGAGGTCAAGTAGCTCCCCTCGGGGTAGCTCGACGGCAAGAACCACCGTGGCAGGGCCAGCGCTGGCCCTAGGACCACACGTTCCCGTAGGAGAACAGCGTGAAGCGCAGCAAGAACCACCGCAAAGCCACGAACCTGGTGGACCGGGACCGGCTCTACAGCCCCGCCGAGGCTCTGAAGCTGGCCAGGGAGACCACCAACGTCAAGTTCGACGCGACCGTCGAGGTCGCCCTGCGCCTGGGCGTCGACCCGCGCAAGGCCGACCAGATGGTCCGCGGCACCGTGAACCTGCCGAACGGCACCGGCAAGACCGCTCGGGTCCTGGTCTTCGCGACCGGTGAGCGTGCCGAGCAGGCTCGTGCCGCTGGCGCCGACATCGTCGGCGACGACGAGCTGGTCGAGAAGGTCCAGAACGGCTTCCTCGACTTCGACTCCGTCGTGGCCACCCCGGACCTCATGGGCAAGGTCGGCCGCCTGGGCCGCGTGCTCGGTCCGCGTGGCCTCATGCCCAACCCGAAGACGGGTACCGTCACCCCGGACGTGGCCAAGGCCGTGACCGAGATCAAGGGCGGCAAGATCGAGTTCCGCGTGGACCGCCACGGGAACCTGCACTTCATCATCGGCAAGGTCTCGTTCGACGAGCCCAAGCTGCTGGAGAACTACCAGGCCGCGATCGACGAGGTCAACCGCCTCAAGCCGTCCGCCGCCAAGGGCCGCTACATCAAGAAGGCCGTGGTCACCACCACGATGGGCCCGAGCATCCCGCTCGACGCCTAGGGCCTTCTTTCGGGGCGCGCGCTCGCGTCCGCCCCGGCCCCGTGTGACACACGAACGGCCCCCGCCTCCTCAGGGAGTGCGGGGGGCCGTTTCGCGTGTGCGGGGTGCTACACGGTGCCGATCTCGTCCTCGGAGGGCATGTCGAAGGAGGTCGAGCCGATGGCGGAGAACTCCATCCAGACGTCGGACTCGTCGTCGGAGAACTCGATGCGCATCGGGAAGCCGTCGGCGTCCAGCCAGAGCTTGGCGTCCATGGCGCTCTCCAGGCCGCCGCTGAACAGGTTCTCCATGGCGCCGCGCTCCTCCGCGCTCAGCTCGGAGATGTCGCCCGTGGACATCGTGCCCTCGACCACGGTGGTCTCGACGCCGTTGATCTCCTCCGTGCCGACCTCGGTGACGTCCTCCAGGTCGGAGAAGGCCCCGGCCAGGTCGGGGAGCGCCTCGACGTCGAAGCTCGCGGTCGGGTCGGCGTTCTCGTCGACCTCCCCGCGGAACCACGGGGTCCCGGCACCGTAGACGCCGTGGGGGTCGGCGATGAGGGTGTCGCCGTCCTCCGTGAGCAGGACGGTGGAGGCGCCCAGGTCCTCCGCCGTGACGCCGTCGGGGACCCCTCCGGCCATGGACATCAGCTCGAACATCGTCTCGCCGAGGAAGGGCATGTCCACGGTGGCGAGGATCGCCGCGGGGTCGTCGGTCACCTGGTAGTTGAAGGTGACGGTGACGTCGCCCTCGGCCGTGGGGTCGAGGGTCTGCACCTCCATGTCGAGGGTGTAGTTGGTGAGCTCCTGGGCGCTGGAGCCCATGTTGCCCAGCAGCTCCTCCAGGGCGGAGCCGGAGGAGGCCTCGTTGGCGTCGGCGGTGCCTTCGGCGGCGGGCTCCTCGTTACCGCAGGCGGTGAGTGCGAGGAGGAGGGAGAGGGAACCAGCGGCGATCGAGGCCGGGATGCGGGTGTTCACGCGTACGTGTGCTTTCTCTGAGAGGGCGCGTCAGAGAGGGGGTGCGCCCAAGTGAGTTCCATGTTCGCACCTCAGACGGACATTCCACCCGTTCTGGTTCCCAAGGGGCGGGTCAGTTCCGCACGGGCTCGCTCACCTCGTCGCCGTTGGGGACGTGGAAGGCCGTGTCGCCCCGCTCGGAGAACTCCAGCCACAGCGAGGAGGTGGGCCCGGCGGACTCCATGCGGACGGGGAAGCCCTCGGCGTCCACCCATACGGAGACCTCCAGGCGCCCCGACACGTCCTCGCCGAGCAGGGGGCCGAAGGTGGCCCGCTCCTCGGGCCCGGTCCCTTCCGCCAACGCGGGCAGGAACCCGTGGAGGGGGAGCGTGCCGGTCTCCCCGATGTTCTCCGAGGCGCCGGGGTCGGCCCCCTGCATCGCGGACAGCAGGCCGACCAGCTCGCCCAGAGAGTTGAGGTCGAGGACCTCGGCCGGGGAGGGTGAGGGCAGGAGTGCGTCGCCCTGGACCCACTCGGTGGGCGCGCCGAGCAGGTCCTCGGAGTCGTGCAGCAGGGCCTGCCCCTCCTCGGGGTAGACCACCACCAGGTCGGGGCCGCCCTCGGGAGCACTCAGCGTGGCCCGTACGGCGGACGGGGAGTCCGACACCTCGTAGGTCAGCAGCGTCCCCGTCCCGCCCGCGGGTCCGGGGCCGAAGCCGAGTTCGAGGGTGTAGTTGTCGGCGCCCGAGGCCGCGTCGGCCAGGGCGCCGAGCAGGGCCTCGGTGTCGGCCTCCTCGTACCAGGGCCGGTCGGCGGAGGGGAAGAGCGCGCATCCGGACAGGGAGAGGGAGAGGGCGCAGGCCAGTGCCAGGGCGGAACGGGGGGATTCCACGGCGGAGGGGACTCCTTCGGAGCGGGGGGCTCGGGCGTCCCATGGTGTCATCCCGGCCTCCGGTGGAGGAGGGGAGCGCGGCACGTGTCGGTGATCACCCGATCCGGGCCCGCTCGACTACCCGAGCACTCCGGTCTTCGGCTAGAGTTGGTACTTGCCGAAGACCGCTGGTCGTCACCCGCTCGGGTGACCCAAGGACCCATTGATGGGCGCCCGCGCAGGTGTCACCAGAGCTTTCCCGTTCCGGAACGTGCCAGCCACGTACTGAGAACGCGGTCGTGCCCCGTGCGCCTCGCGCTCGGGGCTTTTTCTCGTGCTGACGCCGATCATGGAGCCCTTGGGAGTCAACCAGCGTTCACTGTTGGAAGGAGTCCCATGGCGAGGCCGGACAAGGCAGCCGCGGTCGCCGAACTCACGGACGAGTTCCGTGAGTCAAACGGCGCCGTGCTGACCGAATACCGGGGGCTCACTGTCGCGCAGATCACTGAACTGCGCCGCAGCCTCGGTCAGACAGCGCGTTTTCGCATCGTCAAGAACACGCTGACCAAGATCGCGGTCAAGGAGGCCGGCGTCGACGAGCAGATCAGCGATCTGCTCGAGGGCCCGTCCGCCATCGCCTTCGTCCACGGGGACGTCGTCGAGGCCGCGAAGGGTCTGCGTGACTTCGCGAAGACGAACACGCCTCTGGTGATCAAGGGCGGCATCATCGACGGTAAGTCGATGAGCGCCGAGGACGTCACCAAGCTGGCCGATCTGGAGTCCCGAGAGGTTCTCCTCTCGAAGCTGGCCGGCGCGCTCAAGGCCAAGCAGGGCCAGGCCGCCGCCGTCTTCCAGGCGCTTCCGCTCAAGACCGCGCGTCTCGCGCAGGCCCTGGCGGACAAGCGTGCCGAGGAAGCCGCTTAATTCCCATGAACCACGGCGGGTGCCCACCGGGCCCGGCCACTGGCTTGCACGATGCGCCGATGTGCGCCCGTGTCGTTAGAGAAAGAGAGATCGCATCATGGCGAAGCTCAGCAACGAGGAACTGCTTGCCGCGTTCGAGGGCATGACCCTCCTCGAGGTCTCCGAGTTCGTGAAGCTGTTCGAGGAGAAGTTCGACGTCACCGCCGCCGCCCCGGCCGCCGTCGTCGCCGCCGGCCCCGCCGGTGCCGCCCCGGCCGCCGAGGAGGAGAAGGACGAGTTCGACGTCATCCTCGAGGGTGCTGGCGACAAGAAGATCCAGGTCATCAAGGAGGTCCGCGGCCTCACGAGCCTGGGTCTCAAGGAGGCCAAGGACCTCGTCGACAACGCCCCGAAGGCGCTCCTCGAGGGCGTGAACAAGGAGGCCGCGGAGAAGGCCAAGGCCGCCCTTGAGGGCGCTGGCGCCACCGTCACCCTCAAGTAGTCCTCCGCGGGCGCCAGTCGCCCGCTGGTCTGCGTGAAGCGGCCGTTCCTCCCTACGGGGAGGGGCGGCCGCTTTCTCGTGTCCGGGGGCGCCTCCGGCGATCCGCCAGGATTCGGTCCTCCAGGAACCGGGAGGTTCCGGACAGCTTCGGGGGCCGAAGGTCCCCAGGGGCCGGGGGACCGACGTCCCGTATGTCGTGAACGACGCCGTGTCTGAACCGTCGTGAGCTGGGTGATGTGCGAAGCTGGGGCGGTTCGCGGACGTGTACCCCGAGTTCCCGTGTGCGAACTGTCCCCGGGACGCGATAATCTCCCGTCCCGGGAATCCTGACGGGCTCCGGAGAGAGTGTTTACCCGCCTGGGGCGGGGGAATCCTTCCGGGTGTCCGTTGGCTCACATCCCCCGTGGGGCCAGGGCAGGCGCGCTGTTTCACCCTGATGGTCCAGGGCCTTCCCCCGGGGATGTGCGCGGTGGCGTCGGGTGTCGTCGACCGGGTCCGTCCCGGGACCACCGGTCCCTCACGGGGGCACTGGTGGCCGCACGCCGGGCTTGACGGATCGCCCTCCAGGGGTGATCCTGCCGGTGTCGTGAGTGGCGCTGTGGACCGTGAGTGGACAGCGGTGTGGTGTTCGGCTACACTGCTCTTTTGCGCTGCCCTTTGGTGATCCCTGTGTCGGTGTACGGCTTCCGCCATCCCATTTCCTGGAATCCGGAAGGCCCGTCCCCGCTCGATGTGACCGTCTCAACCGCGTTGCGGCGGTCCCTCTCGTGACGGATCGTCTGGCGTGCGCGCTTCAACCGCCACAAGCCTTCGGAAGGACCCCTGTTGGCAGCCTCGCGCAACGCCTCCGCTAACGCCCTTGGTCCGCACCGCGTTTCTTTCGCCCGTATCCAGGAACCCCTTGAGGTTCCGAACCTTCTGGCCCTGCAGACCGAGTCGTTCGACTGGCTGCTGGGCAACGACACGTGGAAGACCCGGGTCGAGACGGCCCGCAACGCCGGCCGCAAGGACGTTCCGGAGCAGTCCGGTCTCGAAGAGATCTTCGAGGAGATCAGCCCGATCGAGGACTTCTCGGGCACGATGTCTCTTTCGTTCCGTGACCATCGGTTCGAGCCGCCCAAGTACTCCGAGGAGGAGTGCAAGGACAAGGACATGACGTACTCCGCCCCGATGTTCGTCACGGCGGAGTTCATCAACAACGACACCGGTGAGATCAAGAGCCAGACGGTGTTCATGGGCGACTTCCCGCTCATGACCGTCAAGGGCACCTTCATCATCAACGGCACCGAGCGCGTTGTCGTGTCCCAGCTGGTCCGCTCCCCGGGCGTGTACTTCGACAAGTCCGTCGACAAGACCTCGGACAAGGACCTCTTCGGCTGCAAGGTCATCCCGTCCCGCGGCGCCTGGCTCGAGTTCGAGGTCGACAAGCGCGACTTCGTCGGAGTCCGCATCGACCGCAAGCGCAAGCAGGGCGTCACCGTCCTGCTCAAGGCGCTGGGCTGGACCACTGACCAGATCCTGGAGCGTTTCGGCCAGTACGAGTCGATCCGCAACACCCTGGAGAAGGACCCCACCGCCGGTACCGACGACGCGCTGCTGGACATCTACCGCAAGCTGCGTCCGGGAGAGCCGCCCACGAAGGAGTCGGCCCAGGCGCTGCTGGAGAACCTGTACTTCAACCCCAAGCGCTACGACCTCGCCAAGGTCGGCCGGTACAAGATCAACAAGAAGCTCGGCCTCGACACCGACTTCACGCAGGGCACCCTCACCGAAGAGGACATCGTCGCGACCATCGACTACCTCGTGCGCCTGCACGCGGGTGAGATCGAGAAGGAGACCGTCCTCGGCCTCCGTCCGGTCGAGACCGACGACATCGACCACTTCGGCAACCGTCGCCTGCGCACCGTCGGCGAGCTCATCCAGAACCAGGTCCGCCTGGGCCTGGCCCGTATGGAGCGCGTCGTCCGCGAGCGGATGACCACCCAGGACGTCGAGGCGATCACGCCGCAGACCCTGATCAACATCCGTCCCGTCGTCGCCTCCATCAAGGAGTTCTTCGGCACCTCGCAGCTGTCCCAGTTCATGGACCAGACCAACCCGCTCGCGGGTCTGACCCACAAGCGCCGCCTCTCGGCGCTGGGTCCGGGCGGTCTGTCCCGTGAGCGCGCGGGCTTCGAGGTCCGTGACGTGCACCCCTCGCACTACGGCCGCATGTGCCCGATCGAGACGCCTGAGGGCCCGAACATCGGTCTGATCGGCTCGCTCGCCGCCTACGGCCGGGTGAACTCCTTCGGGTTCGTCGAGACCCCGTACCGCAAGATCATCGAGGGCAAGGTCTCCGAGCAGGTCGACTACCTGACCGCTGACGAAGAGGACCGCTACGTCATCGCGCAGGCGAACACCCCGATGAACCCGGACGGGAGCTTCGCCGAGGCCGGCGTGCTCGTCCGTCGTAAGGGCGGGGAGTTCGAGCAGGTCAGCACCGACGAGGTCGACTACATGGACGTGTCGCCGCGCCAGATGGTGTCGGTCGCCACCGCCATGATCCCGTTCCTGGAGCACGACGACGCCAACCGCGCGCTCATGGGCTCCAACATGCAGCGCCAGGCCGTGCCGCTGCTGCGCGCCGAGTCGCCCTTCGTCGGCACCGGCATGGAGTACCGCGCCGCCACCGACGCCGGCGAGGTCATCATCGCCGAGAAGGCCGGTGTGGTCGAGGACGTCACCGCCGACTACGTCACCGTGATGGCCGACGACGGCACGCGCAAGACGTACCGCATGGGCAAGTTCCAGCGCTCCAACCAGGGCACCTGCTTCAACCAGCGCCCCATCGTGCACGAGGGTCAGCGCATCGAGGTCAAGCAGGTCCTCGCCGACGGTCCGTCCACGGACCAGGGCGAGATGTCGCTGGGCAAGAACCTCCTCGTGGCCTACATGTCCTGGGAGGGCCACAACTACGAGGACGCGATCATCCTCAGCCAGCGTCTGGTGCAGGACGACGTCCTCTCCTCGATCCACATCGAGGAGCACGAGGTCGACGCCCGTGACACCAAGCTCGGCCCGGAGGAGATCACCCGCGAGATCCCCAACGTCAGCGAGGAGGTCCTGGCCGACCTCGACGACCGGGGCATCATCCGTATCGGCGCCGAGGTCGTCGACGGCGACATCCTCGTCGGCAAGGTCACGCCCAAGGGTGAGACCGAGCTGACCCCGGAGGAGCGCCTGCTGCGCGCCATCTTCGGCGAGAAGGCCCGCGAGGTCCGCGACACCTCCCTGAAGGTGCCGCACGGCGAGACCGGCAAGGTCATCGGCGTTCGCGTGTTCAGCCGCGACGAGGGCGACGAGCTCGCCCCCGGCGTCAACGAGATGGTCCGCGTCTACGTGGCCCAGAAGCGCAAGATCACCGATGGTGACAAGCTCGCCGGCCGTCACGGCAACAAGGGCGTCATCTCGAAGATCCTGCCCCAGGAGGACATGCCCTTCCTGGAGGACGGCACCCCCGTCGACATCATCCTCAACCCGCTGGGCGTCCCCGGCCGAATGAACGTCGGTCAGGTACTGGAGGTCCACCTGGGCTGGCTGGCCAAGAACGGCTGGTTGGTCGAGGGTGTCGAGGAGGAGTGGCAGAAGTCGCTGCACGCGATCGGAGCGGCCGAGGTCGACCCGAACTCGCGCGTGGCCACGCCGGTCTTCGACGGCCTGCACGGTGACGAGCTCAGCGGCCTCATCCAGTCGGTCCGCCCGAACAAGGACGGCAACCGCCTCATCAACGAGGACGGCAAGGCCCGCCTGTTCGACGGCCGCACCGGTGAGCCCTTCGCCGAGCCGATCTCCGTCGGCTACAAGTACATCCTGAAGCTCCACCACCTCGTGGACGACAAGATCCACGCCCGTTCCACCGGCCCGTACTCCATGATCACGCAGCAGCCGCTGGGTGGTAAGGCGCAGTTCGGCGGTCAGCGGTTCGGTGAGATGGAGGTCTGGGCGCTGGAGGCCTACGGCGCCGCCTACGCGCTCCAGGAGCTGCTCACCATCAAGTCCGACGACGTGGTGGGTCGCGTCAAGGTCTACGAGGCCATCGTCAAGGGCGAGAACATCCCCGAGCCGGGCATCCCTGAGTCCTTCAAGGTGCTCATCAAGGAGATGCAGTCGCTCTGTCTGAACGTGGAGGTGCTGTCCAGTGACGGTATGTCCATCGAGATGCGGGACAGTGACGAGGACGTCTTCCGCGCCGCGGAAGAACTGGGAATCGACCTGGGCAGGCGAGAGCCGAGCAGTGTCGAAGAGGTCTAACTTCCGCGGGATTCGAGAGCAGGGGACGAATTAAGTGCTCGACGTCAACTTCTTCGACGAGCTGCGGATTGGCCTCGCCACCGCTGATGACATTCGCCAGTGGTCGCACGGCGAGGTCAAGAAGCCCGAAACCATCAACTACCGCACCCTCAAGCCCGAGAAGGACGGACTCTTCTGCGAGAAGATCTTCGGTCCGACCCGGGACTGGGAGTGCTACTGCGGCAAGTACAAGCGCGTCCGCTTCAAGGGCATCATCTGTGAGCGCTGCGGCGTCGAGGTGACCCGTGCCAAGGTGCGCCGTGAGCGGATGGGCCACATTGAGCTGGCCGCTCCCGTCACGCACATCTGGTACTTCAAGGGCGTGCCCTCCCGCCTGGGCTACCTGCTGGACCTGGCGCCGAAGGATCTCGAGAAGATCATCTACTTCGCCGCCTACATGGTCACGTGGGTGGACACCGAGGCCCGTGAGCGCGACCTCCAGTCGCTGGAAGCCCGGATCTCGGTCGAGAAGCAGCACCTGGAGCAGCGTCGCGACTCCACCATCGAGGAGCGCCACCGCAAGCTCGAGGCCGACCTGGCCGAGCTCGAGGAGCAGGGTGCCAAGGGCGACGCGCGCCGCAAGGTGCGCGAGGGCGCCGAGCGTGAGATGCGCCAGCTGCGCGACCGCGCCCAGCGCGAGATCGACCGCCTCGACGAGGTGTGGAGCCGTTTCAAGAACCTCAAGGTCCAGGACCTCGAGGGCGACGAGATGCTCTACCGCGAGATGCGCGACCGCTTCGGGAAGTACTTCCGTGGCGGCATGGGAGCCCAGGCCATCCAGGACCGCCTGTCCAACTTCGAGCTGGACGAGGAGGCGGAGAAGCTCCGGGAGACCATCCGCACCGGCAAGGGCCAGAAGAAGGCCCGCGCCCTGAAGCGGCTCAAGGTCGTCTCGGCGTTCCTCAACACCACCAACAGCCCCATGGGCATGGTGCTGGACTGCATCCCGGTGATCCCGCCGGACCTGCGTCCCATGGTGCAGCTGGACGGTGGCCGCTTCGCGACCTCCGACCTCAACGACCTGTACCGCCGCGTCATCAACCGGAACAACCGCCTCAAGCGGCTGCTGGACCTGGGCGCGCCCGAGATCATCGTCAACAACGAGAAGCGGATGCTCCAGGAGGCCGTCGACGCGCTGTTCGACAACGGCCGCCGTGGTCGCCCGGTCACCGGTCCCGGTAACCGTCCGCTCAAGTCGCTGTCCGACATGCTCAAGGGCAAGCAGGGTCGTTTCCGTCAGAACCTGCTCGGTAAGCGCGTCGACTACTCCGGCCGTTCGGTCATCGTCGTCGGCCCGCAGCTGAAGCTGCACCAGTGTGGTCTGCCCAAGCAGATGGCCCTGGAGCTCTTCAAGCCGTTCGTGATGAAGCGCCTGGTGGACCTGAACCACGCGCAGAACATCAAGAGCGCCAAGCGCATGGTGGAGCGGTCCCGCCCCGTCGTGTGGGACGTCCTCGAAGAGGTCATCACCGAGCACCCGGTGCTGCTGAACCGTGCTCCGACGCTGCACCGCCTGGGCATCCAGGCCTTCGAGCCGCAGCTGGTCGAGGGCAAGGCCATCCAGATCCACCCGCTCGTGTGCACCGCGTTCAACGCGGACTTCGACGGTGACCAGATGGCCGTGCACCTGCCGCTGTCCGCCGAGGCCCAGGCCGAGGCGCGGCTGCTGATGCTCGCCACCAACAACATCCTCAAGCCGTCCGACGGCAAGCCCGTGACCATGCCCACCCAGGACATGATCATCGGCCTGTTCTACCTGACGACCGAGCGCGTGGGTGCCGCGGGCGAGGGTCGTGCCTTCCGTTCCCCGGCCGAGGCCATCATGGCCTACGACCTGGGCGACCTGGACCTCCAGGCCAAGATCCGGCTGCGTATCGCCGACGGCGCTCCCGCGCCCAAGGACTGGACGCCGCCGGAGGGCTGGGAGCAGGGCGACGTCTACGTCCTGGAGACCACGCTGGGCCGGTACCTCTTCAACGAGGCCACCCCGGTGGACTACCCGTACGTCAACTTCCAGGTGGGCAAGAAGCAGGTCTCGGTGCTGGTCAACGACCTCGCCGAGAACTACCCCAAGGTCCAGGTCGCCACGACCCTGGACGCCCTGAAGGACGCCGGTTACCGCTGGGCCACCCGGTCCGGTCTGACCATCGGCATCGAGGACGTCGTCGCGCCTCCGCACAAGGCCGAGATCCTCGGCGGGTACGAGCGCAAGGCCGACAAGATCCAGCGCGAGTACGACCGCGGTCTGATCACCGACGACGAGCGCCGTCAGGAGCTCACCGAGGTGTGGACCCAGGCCACGGCCGAGGTCGCCAAGGACATGGAGGACAACTTCCCCGCCGACAACCCGGTGTGGATGATGGTCCAGTCCGGTGCGCGTGGTAACCCGATGCAGGTGCGCCAGATCGCCGGTATCCGTGGTCTGGTCTCCAACACCAAGGGTGAGACCATCCCGCGTCCGATCAAGTCCTCCTACCGTGAGGGCCTGTCCGTGCTGGAGTACTTCATCTCCACGCACGGTCAGCGCAAGGGTCTGGCCGACACCGCCCTGCGTACCGCCGACTCGGGTTACCTGACCCGTCGTCTGGTGGACGTCGCGCAGGACGTCATCGTCCGCGAGATCGACTGCGGCACGGACCGTTCGCTGTGGCACGAGATCGGTGAGAAGAACGCCGCCGGCGTCGTCGTGCGCAAGCACAACGTCGAGAACACCGGCTTCGGTCGGACCATCGCCGAGGACACGCTGGACCCCGAGGGCAACCTCGTCCTTCCGGCGCTGTCCGACACCTCCGAGCAGAACATCGACAAGCTGGTCGCCTCCGGGGTCACCCGCGTGCGCATCCGCTCGTCGCTGACCTGTGAGGCGAAGATCGGTGTCTGCACCACCTGCTACGGGCGCTCCATGGCGACCGGCAAGCCGGTGGACGTCGGTGAGGCGATCGGTATCATCGCGGCCCAGTCCATCGGTGAGCCCGGTACCCAGCTGACCATGCGTACCTTCCACATGGGTGGTTCGGCCGGTCAGGACATCACCCACGGTCTGCCCCGTGTCCAGGAGCTCTTCGAGGCCCGCGTCCCCAAGGGTGTGGCCCCGATCTCCGAGATGGAGGGCCGGATCAGGGTCGACGACACCGAGAAGAGCCGCAAGATCGTCGTCATCCCCGACGACGGCACGGACGAGATCGCCTACCCGGTCCCGATGCGTGCGCAGCTCCTGGTGAGCGACGGCGACCACGTCAAGGTCGGCCAGCAGCTCATCCAGGGTGCGATCAACCCGCACGAGGTTCTTCGCATCCAGGGCCCGCGCGCGGTGCAGCAGCACCTCGTGTCGGAGGTCCAGGAGGTGTACAAGTCGCAGGGTGTGTCCATCCACGACAAGCACATCGAGATCATCGTCCGCCAGATGCTCAAGCGGGTGAACATCCTGGAGTCCGGTGACACCGAGCTCCTGCCCGGTGAGATGGTCGAGCGGCCGAAGTTCGAGCGGATCAACCGACGCGTCGTATCCGAGGGCGGCCAGCCCGCCGCCGGACGTCCGGTGCTGCTGGGTATCACCAAGGCCTCTCTGGCCACGGAGTCCTGGCTGTCGGCGGCCTCCTTCCAGGAGACCACCCGCGTGCTGACCGAGAACGCGATCCACGGTAAGAGCGACCCGCTGCTGGGCCTCAAGGAGAACGTCATCATCGGTAAGCTCATCCCGGCCGGTACCGGTATTCCGCAGTACCGCAACATCCGGGTGGAGCCGACCGAGGAGGCCAAGGCCTCGATGTACTCGGTCTCCGGTTACGAGGAGCCCAGCGAGTACACCTTCGGTCAGGGTTCGGGCGAGGCCGTTCCGCTGGAGGAGTACGACTTCGGTCCGTACAACCGGTAGGTCCAACCTGAACGTTGGTTGAGCTGACGGCGGTGGTCAGCCACCCCCATCACCGGGGGTGGCCCCGCCGCCGTTTCGTCGTTGTCGGTTCGTACACTGCGGTGCGGACGGGGAGAGGGCGCTACGGCGCTGTCGGGAGAGCAGGCAAGTGACTGATAACGGGGGCGGGACGCCGGGCAACCGTGCGTCCGATGCGGACGGGGACTCCTGGTTCAAGCCCAGCGAGAACCGCTACCGCACACAGTCGGAGTACCAGGACCCCCTCGAGGAGGACGCGGCGGCCAACCCTGGGGAGGGGAGCGCGGAGGGCGCGGTCTTCCCCGACAGCGGCGGCTACGCGGGGCTGAGCGCCTCGCGTCCGGCGATGGTGGAGCCGTACCCGGACGCACTGGGTGGTCCGCCCTCGACGCCGGGTATCTCGTACCCGGGCGCGGGCACGTCCGCCTACGAGCCGGTGACCCGTTTCCCGGGGGAGGACCCCCTCGCCGTCCGCGAGCCCGGGTACCCGGGCATCGCGGCCAGCGCCGAGGTGCCGCTGCCCCCCGAGGACGACAGTTGGGCCAACTCCCGCCGCTCGTGGGAGGAGGCCTCTCCCGCCGGTGAGCGCACCGCTCCCGCGACGGGGGAGCCCACCCCTGCCCAGGACCCGTGGAACCCGCAGGAGTCCCTCTCGGGCCCCGGCCGGGACTCCGGGGATTCGCAGGGTTCGGCTTCCGCGCCGGGCTCCCGGGGCTCGGAGTCTCCGACCGCCGGGTACACCCCGGGTGCTCCTGGCGACTCCGGCCTCTACGGCACCTCCGGCGACGCGTGGGGTTCGCGGGACGCCGACTCTTCGCTGGGATCCGATTCCGCGCGGGACGCCTGGATGCCCCTGGCCCCGACGCCTGGCTCCAGGGATTCCGGGGCTCCCTTCGGGGACGCCTCTGGCGCTCCTGGGGGCGCTGGGTCTGTTGGTGACTCCTGGTCTTCGCGGGACTCCGCTGCCCCGCGTGGTTCCGATGCCTATGACGCCGACGCTGCCGCGTGGTCCTTCCCGGACTCCGGTCTCTCCGGTGACTCACGTGGTGCGGCCCTCGGGCAGGATGCGTGGTCGCCGCAGGAGTCCGTCCCCGGCTCCGCCCCGGACTCCGGTTCCGCCGGTGACCTGTGGGCTTCGGATCCCGACGCGCGGACGTCCCAGGCCTCCTGGGGATCCGAGTCCTCGGCTGCCGGGTACACCGCGGATGCTGCTCTCGACTCCGGTTCGTCCGGTGACTCGTGGGCCTCGCGTGGGTCCGAGTCGCTTGACGCTGACGTGGCGCCGTGGTCCTCGCCGGGCTCCGGTTCGTCCGGTGATTCGTGGGGTTCCGGGGACTCTGATCCGCTGGCGTCCTCGGGCTTCGAGCCCTCGGGTGCTCCTGGGGGCGCTGGGTCTGTTGGCGACTCCTGGTCTTTGCAGGACTCCGCTGCCCCGCGTGGTTCCGATGCCTATGACGCCGACGCTGCCCCGTGGCGCTCGCCGGACTCCGGTCTCTCCGATGACTCACTCGGTGCGGCCCTCGGGCAGGACGCGTGGTCGCCGCAGGAGTCCGTCCCCGGTCCTGCTCAGGACTCCGGTTCCGCCGGTGAACTGTGGGGTTCGGGGGAGTCCGCTGCCTCGCGGGGTTCGGATCCCGACGCCCTGTCGTCCCAGGGTTCCTGGACTCCGGTGTCTTCGGCCACCGGTGCCTCTTTCGACTCCGGTTCGTCCGGTGACTCGTGGGCCTCGCGTGGGTCCGAGTCGCCTGAGGCCGATGTGACCCCGTGGTCTGCGCAGGACTCCGGTTCGTCCGGTGATTCGTGGGGTTCCGGGGACACTGATCCGCTTGCGTCCTCGGGCTCCGAGCCCTCGGGTGCTCCTGAGGGCTCTGGGTCCGTCGGGGACTCCTGGTCCTCGCAGGACTCCGCTGCCCCGCGTGGTTCCGATCCGTACGACACCGACGCTGCCCCGTGGCACTCCCCGGACTCCGGGCCCTCCGATGACGCGTGGGACGCCGCCTCGCCGGGGTCGGATGCCGTGAGCGGTGCGCGGTCGCCCCTGGGGTCCTGGGACGCGGACTCCTCCGCCGCCGGGTACACCCCGGATGCCCCTCTCGACTCCGGTTCGGACTCGTGGGGTTCGCGGGGGTCGGACTCCGGCGCGGACTCGTGGTCCCCGCTGGACTCTGGTTCCTCGGGTGACGCGTGGAGTTCGCGGGACTCCGCTGCCTCGCGTGGCTCCGAGTCGCCTGAGGCTGATGTGGCCCCGTGGTCTCCGTCGGACTCCGGGGACGCGTGGGGTTCGGGGGACCCCGAGGCTCCGGCTTCCGGTTCGTCCTCCTGGACCCCCCGGCCCTCCGGCCCCGGTGAGGGGTCGTGGGGCTCGGATTCCTCGCTGGACGCGGATGCGCCGTTCCCGACCGTTTCGGGTCCCGGCTCCGCGTCGGACTCGTGGTCCTCGCGGAACCCGGATTCCTCGCTGGACGCGGACACGCCGTACCCGACGGTCTCGGGCCCCGGCTCGGTTTCGGACTCGTGGGCCTCCCAGGACTCCGATCCCCTCCAGGACAGCTGGCGCCCCACGGGCCCCGGCGAGGAACTCTGGAAGTCGGACCGGGAACAGTCGAGCGAGTGGTCCGGCACGGGCGGGCTGGACAGCTGGAGCCCGAGCGAGGACACCGGGGACACGTGGAAGGCCTCGGGTACCACCGAGCCGTGGGCGGAACAGGCCGAGCGGCCGTGGTCCGACCAGACCCGCACCTCCTCCTACAGCGGTGACCGGTACGACGACGAGCTGTCCCCGCGTCCCGTCGAGGGAGCTCGGTCCACCGACCGCTACGACGACGAGCTCTCTGCGCCCGATGGCGGCACGGGCAACACCTGGGCCTTCGACCGCAACGATCCGCGTCTTCCGGACGTGGTCCGGGACGCGGAGCGACGCCGTCGGGAGACGCCCCGGGACGAGTACGGGGACTGGGGGGAGGACGACGAGCCGGACACCGGCACACTGTCCGCCGCCGTCCCCAGTTCCGAGGACCCCCTGGCCGCCATCGCGGACATGCAGTCGCGCGCCAGGACGAAGGACCACGAGGACGACCCCGAGTCCGACCGCGACGAGGAGGGCGACGACTCCTGGCGCGGCGGTGAGGGCGCCACCCAGATGTTCAGCGCGCCGTCCTTCGACGAGGACCCGTCCCTCGGTCGCGACGATTCCGAGGACCGTTACGAGGACGATCCATCGGACGAGGACGACCGGGACCGCGGGGAGGTGGAGACGGACTACGAGGACGACTTCACCCCGGCCGACTACGGGATGCCGGAGCGGCCCAAGCCCGCCAAGCGGCGCCGGGACAAGATCGCCGAGGACTTCCCGGGCTTCGACGAGGCCCGGGACGACGGCGACTACCCCGGCTACGACAGCATCGACTTCCTGGCCGACACCGAACCCGGAGCGAACGTCACCCTGTGGCTGGGTCTGGCCTCGGTGATCCCGGGCCTCGGTGTGATCACCGCGATCCTGGCGTTGTTCGTCACCGGCCCCAAGGCCAAGCGGGCGATCCGGGAGTCGCGAGGGACCCTCGACGGGCTGGGCCTGATCACCACGGGCACCGTCTTCGCGGTCATCGGCATCCTCGTGACGGTGATCTCCGTCGCGATCTGGTTCGTTCTGTAGAAACCCGGCCGCTTTTCGGGGGACAATCGGGTCCTCCGGGAAGCGGCCGTCCTCGTTGTCGGCCCTTTGATGGGAAACCCTGGGCGAAGCGCGCCGGGGAGCACGTAGACTGTTTGAGACCCACGGCTACGCGAGATCCGGTTCCGCTTGTCTCGCCATGTCGCACACCGTTTTGACCGCATGTTCGGTTAGCGGTAGCCTGTGTGATTGTGCCCGTGAGTCGACGGGTCACACGTGCGTGTGCGGCGCCCCAGTTCTCCTCAGGATGGACACGGGGCGCGCGGCGCAGGTGAACCCCCTCCTGTGAATCGGTCTCCGACCGGGTGTGCATCCGTTCGCCATGCGTGGGAACGAGGGCGACACGCCCGACCACGGGGGTCGGGGAGGTTCGGGGAATTCAGCAGGTCAATAGCGATATCGGCTACGAGAACCGGCGTAGGTCACGAGGAAGACGGAGACGCGGTGCCCACCATCCAGCAGCTGGTCCGCAAGGGCCGACAGGACAAGGTCGCAAAGAACAAGACCCCGGCGCTGAAGGGGAGTCCGCAGCGTCGTGGTGTGTGCACGCGTGTCTACACCACTACGCCGAAGAAGCCGAACTCCGCTCTGCGTAAGGTCGCTCGCGTCAAGCTGAGCAGCGGCATCGAGGTCACGGCCTACATCCCCGGCATTGGTCACAACCTCCAGGAGCACAGCATCGTGCTGGTTCGTGGCGGTCGTGTGAAGGACCTGCCGGGCGTTCGCTACCGAATTGTCCGCGGTTCGCTCGACACCCAGGGTGTCCGAGGCCGCAAGCAGGCCCGTAGCCACTACGGCGCCAAGAAGGAGAAGTAAGCATGCCGCGCAAGGGCCCGGCGCCGAAGCGCCAGCTCATCACCGACCCGGTCTACGGCTCGCCGCTCGTCACCGCACTGATCAACAAGGTGCTCCTCGACGGCAAGCGCTCCATCGCTCAGGCGGTCGTGTACGACGCCCTCGAGGGTGCCCGGGAGAAGTCCGGTCAGGACCCGCTCGTCGTTCTCAAGCGAGCCCTGGACAACGTCAAGCCCGCGCTGGAGGTCCGCAGCCGCCGCGTTGGTGGCGCGACCTACCAGGTGCCGGTCGAGGTTCGCGCCTCCCGGTCCACCACGCTGGCCCTGCGCTGGCTGGTCTCCTACTCGCGTCAGCGTCGTGAGAAGACCATGACCGAGCGTCTGATGAACGAGCTGGTTGACGCCAGCAACGGTCTGGGCGCGGCTGTCAAGAAGCGTGAGGACACGCACAAGATGGCCGAGTCGAACAAGGCCTTCGCCCACTACCGCTGGTAACCCCGCGGCGAATCGATTCCTTGAGACCTAGGGAAGACGAGCCTCATGGCTAAGACTTTGCTTGACCTGGCCAAGGTCCGCAACATTGGCATCATGGCCCACATCGACGCGGGCAAGACGACGACCACCGAGCGGATCCTCTACTACACCGGTGTGACCCACAAGGTGGGCGAGGTCCACGATGGCGCCGCCACGATGGACTGGATGAAGGAGGAGCAGGAGCGGGGTATCACCATTACCTCGGCTGCTACCACCACCCACTGGGACGACCACACCATCAACATCATCGACACGCCCGGCCACGTCGACTTCACGGTCGAGGTCGAGCGGTCGCTGCGTGTGCTCGACGGTGCCGTCGCGGTGTTCGACGCCAAGGAAGGCGTGGAGCCCCAGTCGGAGCAGGTCTGGCGTCAGGCCGACCGTTACAAGGTCCCCCGGATCTGTTTCGTCAACAAGATGGACAAGATCGGCGCCGAGTTCCAGCGCTGTGTCGACATGTTCCGTGAGCGCCTCGGCGCGAACGCCATGCCGATCCAGCTGAACATCGGTGCCGAGAGCGACTTCAAGGGCGTCATCGACCTCGTGAAGATGAAGGCCTACGTCTGGAACGACGAGGCCGCGCTCGGCGAGATGTACGACACCGTCGACATCCCCGACACTCACGTGGACGCCGCCCGCGAGGCTCGCGACCAGTTCATCGAGACGCTGGCCGAGGCCGACGACGAGATCATGGAGCTGTACCTCGAGGGCAAGGAGCCCACCGAGGAGCAGCTGGTTCCCGCGATCCGTCGTGCCACCATCGCCGGCACCGCGATCCCGATCGTCTGCGGTACCGCTTTCAAGAACAAGGGCGTCCAGCCCCTGCTCGACGCGGTCACCGCCTACCTCCCCTCGCCCCTGGACGTGGACGCCATCGAGGGCCACGACCCCAAGGACGAGACCGAGGAGACGAAGCTCCAGCGCAAGCCGAGCGTCGACGAGCCGATGTCCGCTCTGGTCTTCAAGATCATGAGTGACCCCCACCTGGGTCGGCTTACCTACCTGCGCATCTACTCGGGTGTCCTCACCACCGGTACCCAGGTTCTCAACAGCCTGAAGGGCCGGAAGGAGCGCATCGGCAAGATCTACCGCATGCACTCCAACAAGCGCGAGGAGATCCCGGCCGCTGGCGCGGGCGACATCGTCGCGGTCATGGGTCTGAAGGACACCACGACCGGCGAGACGCTCTGCGACCAGGCCGCTCCGATCGTGCTGGAGTCCATGACGTTCCCGGCTCCGGTCATCGAGGTGGCCATCGAGCCGAAGACCAAGAGCGACCAGGAGAAGCTGGGCATCGCGATCCAGCGTCTGGCGGACGAGGACCCCTCCTTCCAGGTGGCCTCGGACGAGCAGACCGGTCAGACCGTGATCTCCGGCATGGGCGAGCTGCACCTTGAGGTGCTGGTCAACCGCATGCGCGACGAGTTCAAGGTCGAGGCGAACATCGGTAAGCCCCAGGTGGCCTACCGAGAGACCATTCGCAAGAAGGTCGAAGGCCACGTCTACACCCACAAGAAGCAGACCGGTGGGTCGGGCCAGTTCGCCAAGGTCAAGATCGACCTCGAGCCGCTCGTGGCCGAAGAGGGCGACGCGTCCGGGTACGAGTTCGTCAACTCCGTCACCGGTGGCCGCATCCCGCGGGAGTACATCCCGTCGGTTGACGCTGGTTGCCAGGAGGCCGCTGAGCTGGGTGTGCTCGCGCACTACCCGCTCGTCGGCATCAAGGTGACGCTGCAGGACGGCCAGTACCACGACGTCGACTCCTCCGAGATGGCGTTCAAGACCGCTGGTTCGATGGCCTTCAAGGAGGCCGTCAAGCTCGCGAAGCCGACGCTGCTCGAGCCGGTCATGGCCGTCGAGGTCACCACTCCTGAGGAGTACATGGGTG
Organism: Nocardiopsis sp. B62; assembly: GCF_018070675.1. NCBI lineage: Bacteria > Bacillati > Actinomycetota > Actinomycetes > Streptosporangiales > Nocardiopsidaceae > Nocardiopsis > Nocardiopsis sp. B62. Next base: position 372,218 of record NZ_JAGPXK010000002.1, read on the forward strand.
ACGTCATCGGCGACCTGAACTCCCGCCGTGGACAGATTCAGTCCATGGACGAGCGTTCCGGTGTCCGGATCGTCAAGGCCCAGGTGCCCCTTTCGGAAATGTTCGGCTACGTGGGTGACCTGCGCAGCCGTACCCAGGGTCGAGCCAACTACTCGATGGTGTTCGACTCCTACGCGGAGGTTCCGTCCGCTGTCGCCCAAGAAATTGTGGCGAAGGTTCGCGGCGAGTAGTCGCGAGCAAGCAACCAGGCTGTACCCCGCGACCGCGGGGTTGGACCACAGTCGATAGATCTGTACGTCTAGGAGACTTCCAGTGGCGAAGGAAAAGTTCGAGCGGACTAAGCCGCACGTCAACATCGGCACCATCGGTCACATTGACCACGGCAAGACCACGCTGACCGCGGCCATCACCAAGGTGCTGCACGACGCGTACCCGGCGCTGAACCCGTTCACCCCGTTCGAGGACATCGACAACGCTCCTGAGGAGCGCGAGCGCGGTATCACCATCTCCGTCGCTCACGTCGAGTACCAGACCGAGGCGCGTCACTACGCCCACGTCGACTGCCCCGGTCACGCTGACTACGTGAAGAACATGATCACGGGTGCCGCGCAGATGGACGGCGCGATCCTGGTCGTGGCCGCCACCGACGGTCCGATGCCGCAGACCAAGGAGCACGTCCTCCTGGCCCGCCAGGTCGGCGTCCCCGCCATCGTCGTCGCCCTGAACAAGGCCGACATGGTGGACGACGAGGAGATCTTCGAGCTCGTCGAGCTCGAGGTCCGTGAGCTCCTCAGCGAGTACGAGTTCCCCGGCGACGACATCCCCGTCACCAAGGTCTCGGCTCTCAAGGCCCTCGAGGGCGACGCGGAGTGGGGCAAGGCCGTCCTGGAGCTCATGGGCACCGTGGACAGCTTCATTCCCGAGCCCGAGCGTGACACCGAGAAGCCCTTCCTCATGCCGATCGAGGACGTCTTCTCGATCACCGGTCGCGGCACCGTCGTCACCGGTCGTATCGAGCGCGGCGTCGTCAATGTCAACGAGACCGTTGACATCGTCGGCATCAAGGAAGACAAGCAGACCACCACCGTCACCGGTGTTGAGATGTTCCGCAAGCTGCTCGACAACGGTCAGGCTGGCGACAACGTCGGTCTGCTCCTGCGCGGCATCAAGCGCGAGGACGTCGAGCGCGGCCAGGTCGTGATCAAGCCCGGCACGACCACCCCGCACACCGAGTTCGAGGGCCAGGTCGTCATCCTGTCCAAGGACGAGGGTGGCCGCCACACGCCGTTCTTCAACAACTACCGCCCGCAGTTCTACTTCCGCACCACTGACGTCACCGGCGTCGTGACGCTGCCGGAGGGCACGGAGATGGTCATGCCCGGTGACAACACCGAGATGACCGTCAACCTGATCCAGCCGGTCGCGATGGAAGAGGGCCTCAAGTTCGCCATCCGTGAGGGTGGCCGGACCGTGGGCGCGGGTCGCGTCACGAAGATCCTCAAGTAGCACACACGTTGGGGTGGCCCCTTCCGGAGCCGCCCCAACGTGGTGGGTGGGCCGCTTCACGGCGGCCCGCCCGCCACACTGACAAGACGTCATCGGGCTCTGTGACGGTGACGCACCGCAGGGGCAAGCCCTGTTGCGGTTTCTCAAGGGAATAGGGGCTCACGGCCAACACGCCGGCGGATTCGCCGACGGGCCTGGGCGTCTGTGACCGGACAGCTCACCGTTACGGACACTGAAGCGAAGGACGAACAGGCCACATGGCGGGACAGAAGATCCGCATTCGGCTAAAGGCCTATGACCACGAGGTCATCGACAGCTCGGCGCGCAAGATCGTTGAGACTGTGACGCGAACTGGCGCACAGGTCGCGGGCCCGGTGCCGCTGCCGACGGAGAAGAACGTTTACTGCGTCATCCGATCGCCGCACAAGTACAAGGACTCGCGCGAGCACTTCGAGATGCGCACCCACAAGCGGCTGATCGACATCATCGACCCCACGCCGAAGACGGTCGACTCGCTCATGCGACTCGACCTCCCGGCTGGCGTTGACATCGAGATCAAGCTTTAAGGACGCACAGACATGGCCACCAAGCAGATCAAGGGAGTTCTGGGCGAAAAGCTCGGCATGACCCAGGTCTTCGACGACGCGGGCAAGATGGTGCCCGTGACCGTCCTGAAGGCCGGTCCGTGCGTCGTGAGCCGCATCCGGACCCCCGACACCGATGGCTACTCCGCCATCCAGCTCGGCTACGGGCAGATCAACCCGCGCAAGGTCAACAAGCCCCTGGGCGACTACCTGCGTGCGAACGACCTGACCCCGCGCCGTCACTACGTCGAGGTGCGTACGACCGACGCCTCCGAGTACACGCTCGGCCAGGAGGTCGACGCCGCGGCGTTCGAGATCGGCCAGAAGGTCGACGTCACGGGCAAGAGCAAGGGCAAGGGTTTCGCCGGTGTGATGAAGCGCCACGGTTTCCGTGGTCTCTCCGCCTCGCACGGCACCCAGCGTAAGCACCGCTCTCCCGGCTCCATCGGCGGCTGCGCCACTCCCGGCCGCGTTTTCAAGGGCATGCGGATGGCCGGGCGCATGGGTAACGTGCGCAAGACCGTCCAGAACCTGACCGTTCACTCAGTGGACGCGGAGAAGGGCCTCATCCTGGTCAAGGGTGCTGTCCCGGGTCCCAACGGCGGTCTGGTGCTCGTCCGCACCGCTGTGAAGGGGGACAAGTAAGCCATGACCCAGATCGAGGTCAAGAACCCTGAGGGCGGCTCCAAGGGCAGCGTTGAGCTCCCCGAGTCCGTCTTCGCCCAGCAGGTCAGCATTCCGCTGATCCACCAGGTCGTGAACGGCCAGCTGGCTGCCGGTCGGCAGGGCACCCACGCCACCAAGACCCGCGGCGAGGTCCGCGGCGGTGGCAAGAAGCCCTACCGCCAGAAGGGAACCGGTCGCGCCCGTCAGGGCTCGATCCGCGCCCCGCAGTACACCGGTGGTGGCACCGTTCACGGTCCCCAGCCGCGTGACTACAGCCAGCGGACCCCGAAGAAGATGAAGGCCGCCGCCCTGCGCGGTGCCCTCTCGGACCGGGCCAACCACGGCCGCATCCACGTCGTCACCGAGTTCGTCGGTGAGGGCGCGGAGAGCAAGTTCACGCAGACCGCTCTGAAGGCGCTGCGTCAGGTCACCGAGTCCGACAAGGTTCTCGTCGTCCTGGCCCGCGAGGACGAGCACAACCGGCGCGCCCTGCGCAACCTCGAAGAGGTCCACATCCTCGACGCGGACCAGGTGAACACCTACGACGTCCTCTACGCGGACGACGTGGTCTTCACTGAGGCGGGCTACGCCGAGTTCCTGGCCCACGCGGCCGGTGCCTCGAAGGCCGCTGAGTCCGAGGAGGACGACCAGTGAGGATCGCCGACCACCGGGACATCATCGTCGAGCCGGTGATCTCCGAGAAGAGCTACGGGCTCATGGACGAGAACAAGTACACGTTCATCGTTCGCCCGGACGCCAACAAGACCCAGATCAAGATCGCGATCGAGAAGATCTTCGAAGTGAAGGTCACGAACGTGAACACGATCAACCGGAAGGGTAAGCGCAAGCGGACCCGTTTCGGTTTCGGGAAGCGTCCCGACACCAAGCGCGCGATCGTCAGCGTGGCCGACGGCCAGCGGATCGACATCTTCGGTGTCTGACCTTTCCCGGGTCTGACCGCTACATGTCAAGCAACACGTAAAGGAATGCGCGAAGAAGATGGGCATTCGGAAGTACAAGCCGACGACGCCGGGTCGTCGCGGCTCCAGCGTGAGCGACTTCGTCGAGATCACGCGTTCGGAGCCGGAGAAGTCCCTGGTCCGTCCGCTTCACTCCAAGGGCGGTCGTAACGGCCACGGCCGGATCACCGCTCGTCACCAGGGTGGTGGCCACAAGCGCGCCTACCGCGTGATCGACTTCCGTCGTCACGACAAGGACGGCGTGCCGGCCAAGGTCGCTCACATCGAGTACGACCCCAACCGCACCGCTCGGATCGCTCTGCTCCACTACGTGGACGGTGAGAAGCGCTACATTCTGGCGCCCGCCGGCCTCAAGCAGGGCGACAAGATCGAGAACGGCCCCCAGTCCGACATCAAGCCGGGCAACTGCCTCCCGCTGCGCAACATCCCCACGGGTACGTTCGTGCACGCGGTCGAGCTGAAGCCCGGTGGCGGTGCCAAGCTGGGTCGTTCCGCGGGGTCGCAGATCCAGCTCCTCGCCAAGGAGGGCCGTTACGCCACGCTGCGTATGCCCTCCGGTGAGATGCGCATGGTCGAGATCTCCTGCCGCGCCACGGTTGGTCAGGTCGGCAACGCCGAGCAGTCCAACATCAACTGGGGCAAGGCCGGCCGCTCGCGGTGGAAGGGCAAGCGCCCGACCGTCCGTGGTGTGGTCATGAACCCGGTCGACCACCCGCACGGTGGTGGTGAGGGCAAGACCTCCGGTGGTCGTCACCCGGTCAGCCCCTGGGGCAAGAAGGAAGGCCGGACCAGGGCCAAGAACAAGGCCAGCGACAAGCTGATCGTGCGGCGTCGGCGTAGCGGTAAGAAGAAGCGGTAAGGAGCACGTCTGATGCCACGTAGCCTTAAGAAGGGTCCCTTCGTCGACGACCACCTCATCAAGAAGGTGGAAGTTCAGAACGAGAAGGGGACCAAGAACGTCATCAAGACGTGGTCCCGGCGATCCATGATCGTCCCGGAGATGATCGGTCACACGATCGCCGTCCACGACGGCCGCAAGCACGTTCCGGTGTTCGTGTCGGAGTCGATGGTCGGCCACAAGCTCGGTGAGTTCGCTCCCACGCGTACTTTCCGTAGCCACGTCAAGGACGACCGCCGCAGCCGCCGCTAGCGGTTGCAGCAGTTGTAAGAACCATTTTCTCCACGGTGAGTGGGGAAGGAATTTCCGTGAGCGAGGGAAAAGCGATGGGAACGAGGGCACAGGCGCGGTTCGTCCGCGTTACGCCCCGAAAGGCTCGCCGGGTGGCGGACCTTATTCGCGGGTTGCCCGCTGACGAGGCACAGGCGGTGCTCCGGTTCGCGCCCCAGTCGGCGAGCGAGCCCGTTGGCAAGGTGCTGGCAAGCGCCATCGCCAACGCTGAGCACAACGACAAGCTGGACCGCGAGTCCCTGGTGGTCGAGCGCGTCTGGGTGGACGAGGGTCCGACCCTGAAGCGCATTCGTCCCCGAGGCTTCGGCCGGGCTTTCCGAGTCACCAAGCGCACGAGCCACATCACCGTGGTCGTCGCTGAGGGCGCGGGCGCCTCGTCCAAGACCAAGGAAAGGACCCGATAGTGGGGCAGAAGGTAAACCCGCACGGGTTCCGCCTCGGCATCACCACCGACTTCAAGAGCCGCTGGTACGCCGACAAGTCCTACAAGGACTACGTCAAGGAAGACGTCGCGATCCGTCGGATGTTGACCCGTGGCATGGAGCGCGCGGGCATCTCCAAGGTGGAGATCGAGCGCACCCGTGACCGTGTCCGCGTGGACGTCTACACCGCCCGGCCGGGCATCGTCATCGGCCGCCGCGGCGTCGAGGCCGACCGGATCCGTACGGACCTTGAGAAGCTCACCGGCAAGCAGGTGCAGCTGAACGTCTTCGAGGTCAAGAACCCCGAGATCGACGCGCAGCTCGTCGCCCAGGGCGTCGCTGAGCAGCTGAGCAGCCGCGTGGCTTTCCGCCGCGCGATGCGCAAGGCCATGCAGAGCGCCATGAAGAGTGGCGCCAAGGGCATTCGTATCCAGTGCGGTGGCCGCCTGGGTGGGGCTGAGATGTCCCGCTCGGAGTTCTACCGCGAGGGTCGCGTCCCGCTGCACACGCTGCGCGCCGACATCGACTACGGCTTCTTCGAGGCCCGTACGACGTTCGGTCGCATCGGTGTCAAGGTGTGGATCTACAAGGGCGACGCCCCTGTGACCCGCGCCGAGCGCGAGGCCGCTCAGGCCGCGCAGCGCACCGCCGGTGGCGGTCAGCGCCGCGAGCGTCCGCAGCGTCGCCGTCGTGGCGGTGCCGCTGGCGCCCCGGGCACTGACGCCAAGGCTGGTGCTTCGGCCGAGGCCCCGAAGACCGAGGGGAGCTGACCGATGCTTATTCCTCGCAAGGTGAAGTACCGGAAGCAGCACCACCCGGACCTTCGCGGCAAGGCCAAGGGCGGAACGACGATCACCTTCGGTGAGTTCGGCATCCAGGCCCTGGAGTCGGCTTACGTGACGAACCGTCAGATCGAGTCCGCTCGTATCGCCATGACGCGTCACATCAAGCGTGGCGGCAAGGTGTGGATCAACATCTTCCCGGACCGTCCGCTGACGAAGAAGCCTGCCGAGGTCCGCATGGGCTCCGGTAAGGGTTCGCCCGAGTGGTGGGTCGCGCCGGTCAAGCCGGGTCGCGTGATGTTCGAGCTGTCGGGCGTGCCCGAGGCCGTGGCCAAGGAGGCCCTGCGCCGTGCGATGCACAAGCTCCCGATGAAGTGCAAGTTTGTTAAGCGGGAGGTGTGGGAGTAGTGGCGAAGTCCGTGACTGCCCACGAGCTGCGCGACCAGTCCGTCGAGGACCTGGTCACGAAGCTCAAGGAAGCCAAGGAAGAGCTCTTCAACCTCCGCTTCCAGGCCGCCACCGGCCAGCTCGACAACCACAGCCGTCTGCGCACTGTCAAGCGCGAGATCGCCAGGATCTACACGGTCCTGCGCGAGCACGAGCTGGGCATCGTCCCGCTGTCTGGTGAGTCGGCTGAGGAGACGAAGGAAGCAGCCGAATGAGTGAGAACCAGACCGCGACGCGCAACTACCGCAAGGTGCGCGAGGGCTACGTCGTCAGCGACAAGATGGACAAGACCGTCGTTGTCGAGGTCGAGGACCGCGTCAAGCACGCCCTGTACGGCAAGGTCATCCGACGGACGACCAAGTACAAGGCGCACGACGAGGCGAACTCCGCTGGCGTCGGCGACCGGGTCCGCATGATGGAGACCCGGCCGCTCTCCGCGACGAAGCGTTGGCGCGTCGTGGAGATCCTGGAGAAGGCTAAGTAACCCCAGCCTGTTGGCGGCCGGCACGCGTTGTCGGCCGCCGACGCGAGGGGTGAGACCACCTAGCCGTGCGGCAGTGGACCGCACGCATCACATCAGGAGCAGACGTGATTCAGCAGGAGTCGCGACTCAAGGTCGCCGACAACACGGGTGCCAAGGAGATCCTTACCATCCGTGTTCTCGGTGGCTCGGGTCGGCGCTACGCCGGGATCGGCGACACGATCGTCGCCACGGTGAAGGACGCCCTGCCTGGCGCTGGAGTCAAGAAGGGCGACGTCGTCAAGGCCGTTGTCGTGCGCACCGTCAAGGAGCGCCGCCGGCCCGACGGCTCCTACATCCGCTTCGATGAGAACGCTGCCGTGCTCATCAAGGACGGTGGGGACCCGCGAGGCACCCGCATCTTCGGCCCGGTCGGCCGTGAGCTGCGTGACAAGAAGTACATGCGCATCATTTCGCTGGCGCCGGAGGTGCTCTAAGCGATGAAGATCAAATCTGGCGACGAGGTCATCGTTCTCGCCGGCAAGGACAAGGGTGCCACCGGCAAGGTCGTCAAGGCCCTGCCGAAGGAAGACCGTGTCATCGTCGAGGGCGTCAACCTGGTCAAGAAGCACAGGAAGGCCAACCCGGCGGGCGGCCAGCAGGGCGAGGTCGTCACCAAGGAGGCCCCCATCCACGTGAGCAATGTTGCGCTCGCCGTGGACGGCAAGGCCACTCGGGTCGGCTACCGCTTCGAGGAAGACGGAACCAAGGTTCGGGTCTCCCGTCGCACCGGTAAGGACATCTGATGACGGTTACCAACGACATCACCGCACCTCCGATGCCGCGACTCAAGGAGAAGTACCGCAACGAGATCGCTGCGGGCCTCAAGGACGAGTTCGACATCGCCAACGTCATGCAGATCCCCGGTCTCACGAAGATCGTGGTCAACATGGGCGTGGGCGAGGCGGCTCGGGACGCGAAGCTGATCCAGGGCGCGATCGCCGACATCACGGCGATCACCGGGCAGAAGCCGAAGATCAACCGGGCCAAGAACTCCATCGCGCAGTTCAAGCTGCGCGAGGGTCAGCCGATCGGCGCCAGCGTCACGCTGCGCGGCGACCGGATGTGGGAGTTCCTTGACCGGCTGCTCTCGCTGGCCCTGCCCCGGATCAGGGACTTCCGTGGCCTTTCCCCGAAGCAGTTCGACGGGAACGGCAACTACACGTTCGGTCTGACCGAGCAGGTCATGTTCCACGAGGTCGACCCGGACAGGGTCGACCGCCAGCGTGGGATGGACATCACGGTTGTCACGACGGCGACCACCGACGAACAAGGCCGCAGCCTGCTCAAGCGGCTCGGTTTCCCGTTCAAGGAAGCCTGAGGGGTTACCACAGATGGCTAAGAAGTCGCTGATCGCGAAGTCGCAGCGGAAGCCGAAGTTCGGCGTTCGTGCGTATACTCGATGCTCTCGGTGCGGCCGCCCCCGCGCCGTCTTCCGGAAGTTCGGCCTGTGCCGTATCTGCTTCCGCGAGATGGCCCACCGGGGCGAGCTGCCCGGTATCACCAAGTCGAGCTGGTAGTTTCCGGTGGGGCCGACCCTGCGCACTAGCGCGGTCGGCCCCCCGAAACGCCGCCTCACTGGTGGCTCGAAGCAGTGACCGTGACCGCCTCCAGGCGGTCGTCGGTGCAGCAACATCCATTCAACAGGGCACGGCAGTCCCGGGAGGGACCGCGGTGCCCACGACCACGCCGAAGGTCCGTTTGTGCACTCTCCGGGGGTAACCCCGACGGGAGGCAGGCTCTGGGAAAGCCCGCACTCGGAAACCGCGGTGAGGAAGGGCCAGTCGGCCATGACGATGACCGACCCGATCGCAGACATGCTGACGCGTCTGCGTAACGCGAACTCGGCGTACCACGACACCGTGACGATGCCGTATTCCAAGATCAAGGCGCACATCGCCGAGATCCTCCAGCAGGAGGGCTTCATTCAGGGCTGGCGGACCGAGGAGGCCCCCGTGGGCCAGAGCCTCGTCCTCGACCTGAAGTACGGCCCCACCCGTGAGCGTTCCATCGCGGGAATCCGCCGGGTGTCCAAGCCCGGTCTCCGGGTGTACGCGAAGAAGGAGAACCTTCCGCGCGTGCTGGGTGGCCTCGGTGTGGCGATCATTTCGACGTCCGGTGGCCTGATGACTGACAAGCAGGCCAAGAAGCGTGGCGTGGGCGGCGAAGTCCTCGCTTACGTCTGGTAATAGGGAGAGACTGAAGCATGTCGCGAATCGGTCGACTGCCGCTCTCGGTCCCCAAGGGCGTCGAAGTCACGATTAACGGGCAAGACGTCACTGTCAAGGGGCCGAAGGGCGAACTCAAGCACACGATCGCCGAGCCGATCACCGTTTCCTTCGAGGACGGTATCGTCACGGTCGCTCGTCCTGACGACAAGCCGGAGAACCGGTCGCTGCACGGTCTGACCCGTGCACTGGTCGCCAACCTCGTCGAGGGTGTGTCCAAGGGCTACGCCAAGACGCTGGAGATCCACGGTGTGGGTTACCGCGTCCAGGCCCGCGGCTCCAACCTGGAGTTCTCGCTGGGCTTCAGCCACCCGGTGGTCATCGAGCCCCCGGAGGGCATCACCTTCCGCGTGGAGAAGCCGACCATCCTCCACGTCGAGGGCATCGACAAGCAGCTGGTGGGCCAGGTCGCCGCGAACATCCGCGGTCTGCGCAAGCCTGACCCGTACAAGGCCAAGGGCGTGCGGTACAAGGGTGAGCACATCCGCCGCAAGGCCGGAAAGGCTGGTAAGTAGGCATGGGCATCACCGTGAGCCGTAAGCGCACCGCGAAGGCCACTACCTCGCGCAAGCGCCGGCAGTTCCGGGTCCGCAAGAAGGTCGTGGGCACCAGTGAGCGTCCGCGTCTGGCCGTGTTCCGTTCCTCCAAGCACATCGTCGCGCAGGTGATCGACGACTCCAAGGGTCACACCCTGGTCGCCGCCTCCAGCGTCGAGACCGATGTGCGGGGTGCCGAGGGCACGAAGTCCGACAAGTCCGTCAAGGTCGGTGAGCTCGTCGCGCAGCGCGCGAAGGACGCCGGTATCACCCAGGTCGTCTTCGACCGCGGTGGTAACCGGTACGCCGGTCGTATCGCCAAGCTCGCCGACGCGGCGCGCGAGGGCGGGCTGGAGTTCTAGTTCCATGACCTCTGTACTGGCCAAGAACAAGCACGAGAAGAGGAATCACTGATGGCTGCAGCACCGCGGCGCGGCGCCGGTGGCGAACGGCGTGATCGCCGTGACGATCGCCGCGGCGGCGCCGCAGACAAGGGTGTCTCCTACATCGAGAAGGTCGTGACCATCAACCGGGTCGCGAAGGTCGTCAAGGGCGGCCGTCGCTTCTCCTTCACCGCTCTCGTCGTCGTCGGTGACGGCAACGGCATGGTGGGTGTCGGTTACGGCAAGGCCAAGGAAGTTCCGGCCGCGATCGCCAAGGGCGTGGAGGCCGCGAAGAGGAACTTCTTCCGCGTCCCCCGCATCCAGGGCACCATCGTGCACCGGGTCCAGGGCGAGGAAGCCGCTGGCGTCGTCCTGCTCCGTCCGGCCGCCCCGGGTACCGGTGTTATCGCCGGTGGTCCCGTGCGCGCCGTCCTGGAGTGCGCCGGCATTCACGACATCCTGAGCAAGTCGCTCGGTTCGTCCAACCCGCTGAACATCGTGCACGCCACGGTGGCGGCGCTCAAGGGTCTCAACCAGCCCGAGGAGATCGCGGCCCGCCGTGGTCTGCCGATCGAGGATGTGGCCCCGGCTGCCATGCTGCGCGCTCGCTCTGAGGCGAAGGCAGGAGCCTGATCATGGCCAAGATCAAGATCACGCAGACCCGCTCCAAGATCGGCGGCAAGGTGAAGCAGCACGCTGCTCTCCAGTCGCTGGGCCTGGGCCGGATCGGCAAGTCCACCGTCCGTGAGGACCGCCCTGAGGTTCGCGGGCAGATCACGATCGTCTCGCACCTCGTCACTGTCGAGGAGGTCGCAGAATGAGCGACTACAACCCCGACGAGCTGCTCAAGCTGCACCACCTGCGTCCCGCCCCGGGTAGCAACAAGGCCAAGATCCGCAAGGGTCGTGGCGAGGCTTCCAAGGGTAAGACCGCTGGTCGCGGTACCAAGGGCACCAAGGCTCGTAACACCGTTCGTCCCGGCTTCGAGGGTGGGCAGATGCCCCTCATCCGCCGGATCCCGAAGCTCAAGGGCTTCAGCAACGCCCGGTTCAAGACGACCTACCAGATCGTCAACCTGGACAAGCTGAGCGAGCTCTACCCCGAGGGTGGCGAGGTCACCGTCGAGGGCCTGGTCGCCAAGGGTGCGGTTCGCAAGAACCAGCTCGTCAAGGTGCTGGGTACGGGTGAGATCACCGTCGCCGTGCAGGTGAGCGCCAACGCGTTCTCCGGCTCCGCGAAGGAGAAGATCACCGCCGCCGGTGGCACTGTCACCGAGCTGTAGGGGTCTCCCTACGATGCGTACTGGGGGCGTCCGCCCAGCAGGTCCTGGAAAGGTCCTGTTGGCGGGCGCCCTCACGTGTTGGAGCGGGTTCGTTATCCCGCTCCGACCCCTCGCGTCGGGTGATGACTGTTACAGTGCCATCTGTTTGAGTTCCCCGCTTGACGTAATGTGAGTACTTCCGAGCACCGGGCGACAGGCCCGGCGCTGACGTTCTACGACGATTCAGGATCGGCCGCGATGTCTGGAACCCGTTCCGCCGCCGAAGCCGCGCAGGAGGAGACGTGCTAGGTGCGTTCGTTCGTGCATTCCGCACGCCCGACCTGCGCAATAAGCTGCTGTTCACACTGTTCATCCTGACGATCTTCCGGCTGGGTTCGGTGATTCCCGCACCGGGCATCGACTCGGCGGCGATCAGGGACCAGATGGACTTCATCACCGCGCAGGACCAGTCCGGTGTCTACGCGATGGTGAACCTCTTCAGCGGCGGCGCCCTGCTGCAACTGGCGGTGTTCGCGCTCGGGGTCATGCCGTACATCACCGCGAGCATCATCATCAACCTGCTCACTGTCGTGATCCCGCGTCTGGAGGCCCTCAAGAAGGAGGGCCAGGCCGGACAGAGCAAGATCACGCAGTACACCCGTTATCTCACCCTCATGCTCGCCGTGCTCCAGGCCACCTCCATCGTGGCCATGGCCCGCACCGGCGCCCTCTTCCAGAACTCGATCGACCCGTCGGTCTACATGCCCAACCAGGACATCCTCACCATGGTGACGATCGTCTTCGTGATGACCGGCGGTACCGCGATCATCATGTGGATGGGTGAGCTGATCACCGAGCGCGGTGTCGGCAACGGTATGTCGCTGCTGATCTTCACCCAGGTCATCGCGATGTTCCCCTCCTCGATCATGGGTCTGTACGAGGAGCGGTCGGTCTGGATCTTCATCATCATCTGCCTCGCCGGTCTGGCCCTGATCACCGCCGTGGTGTTCATGGAGCAGGCGCAGCGCCGTATCCCGGTGCAGTACGCGAAGCGCATGGTGGGTCGTCGCATGTACGGCGGCAGCTCGACCTACATCCCCCTGAAGGTCAACCAGGCGGGCATCATCCCCGTGATCTTCGCCTCCTCCCTCCTGTACCTCCCGCAGCTGGTCGTCGGTCTGATCGGGCAGGACTCCACCCATCCGGTGGCCCAGTTCTTCCAGACCTACTTCCTCACGGGCACTCACCCCGTCTACATGGCGACCTTCTTCGTCATGATCGTCGGCTTCGCGTTCTTCTACGTGGCGATTACGTTCAACCCCACTGAAGTCGCCGACAACATGAAGAAGTACGGTGGGTTCATCCCGGGTATCCGTCCGGGGCGTCCGACCGCCGAGTACCTGGACTACGTCCTGACTCGTCTGACGACCCCCGGTTCGCTGTACCTGGGTGTGATCGCTCTCCTGCCCATGGTCGCTCTCGGCGCCACCGGTGCCGACATGAACTTCCCCTTCGGCGGGACGAGCATCCTGATCATGGTGGGTGTCGGGCTGGACACGGTGAAGCAGATCGAGAGTCACCTCCAGCAGAGGAACTACGAAGGTTTTCTGCGATAAATGCGTGCAGTATTGGTGGGGCCGCCTGGGGCCGGTAAGGGCACCCAGGCCCAGATCCTCGCGGAAGAGCTGTCGATCCCGAAGGTGTCCACCGGTGACATCTTCCGGGCCAACGTCAGCGGTGGTACCGAACTCGGCAAGAAGGCCAAGGAGTTCATGGACCGTGGCGACCTCGTCCCCGACGAGGTCACGAACGCCATGGTCAAGGACCGGCTGGCCCAGGACGACGCTGCGGGTGGTTTCCTGCTGGACGGGTTCCCCCGCAACGTCCCCCAGGCCGAGACCCTCAAGGGGATGCTCGGCGACCTCGGCACCGACCTCGACGTCGTCCTGGAGCTGCGGGTCGACGAGGAGGAGGTCGTCAAGCGCCTCTCGGGTCGTCGTTCCTGCCCCGAGTGCGGCCGCGTGTACCACGTCGAGTACGACGCCCCGAAGGAAGAGGGCAGGTGCGACAACGAGGGCGCCGCGCTCTACCAGCGTGAGGACGACCGCGAGGAGACCATCCGGCACCGCCTGAAGGTCTACCGCGAGCAGACCTCCCCGCTGGTCGAGTTCTACTCCGGTGAGGGCCTGCTGGCCACCATCGCCGCCACGGGCCCCGTGGCGGAGGTGACGGCCCGAGCCAAGGCCGCCATCGAGGAGAAGCGGTCGGCCCGCTGATGTCCCGTAGAGCCGACTCGGGCGTGCAGATCAAGACGCCGGAACAGATCGCCAAGATGAGGGCGGCGGGCCAGGTCGTGGCCCGCGCCCTGGACACCCTCCGGTCCGCGGTGCGGCCCGGGGTGTCCACCCTCGAACTGGACGCGGTGGCCGAGAAGGTCATCCGGGACGCCGGGGCCATCCCTTCCTTCAAGGGCTACCACGGCTTCCCCGGATCGATCTGCGCCTCGGTCAACGAGGAGGTCGTGCACGGCATCCCGAGCACCGAGCGCGTCCTGGCCGACGGCGACATCATCTCCATCGACTGCGGTGCCATCCTCGACGGCTGGCACGGCGACTCCGCGGTGACCATCGCGGTCGGGGAGGCCCGGCCCGAGGACCTCGCGATGATGGAGGTGTGCGAGGAGTCCATGTGGCAGGGGATCGCGCAGATGCACCCGGGCAGGCGCCTGGGTGACATCGGGTTCGCGATCGATGGCCACATCTCGGCCAACGGCGGCTACGGCAACGTGCGCGAGTACGGCGGCCACGGCATCGGCACCGAGATGCACATGGACCCGCACGTGCTCAACTACGGCAAGAAGGGCCGTGGCCAGAAGCTGGTCGAGGGCATGTGCCTGGCGATCGAGCCCATGACCACGCTCGGCAAGCACGACGTGGTGGAGCTGGAAGACGGCTGGACGGTCGTCACGCGGGACGGCGGTCGCGCCGCCCACTTCGAGCACACCGTGGCGATCACGGCGGACGGCCCGATGGTGCTGACCGCACGCGAGTCGAATCGCGATAAAATCACCCAGATGGGGTTCGTCCAGCCGACCTGGTGACGGCGGACCCACCACCCGGTTACCTCCGGCCAACGGCCGGAGGCGGCGGGGGTGGCGACCACCCACGGGTGAAGAGGCGAGGTACGCGCAGTGTCCGAACCGGTGCCGTCGATACGAACGTCCGACTCCGAGCGGGACCGCGTGGCGGGGCTCCTCCAGGAGCACTTCGCGCAGGGCCGGTTGGACCACGAGGAGTTCACCGAGCGCCTCAGTCAGGCCTACCGGTCCAGGACCGTGGAGGAGCTGGCCGTGGTGACGCGGGACCTGCCCGAGCGTGACCTCGCCGACGTCGGCCGGGCCCCGCTGGCCGACGCCGCGGCCCCGCCCCTGCGGTTGCGCGACCCCGCGCTGATGGTGCCGTGGGTCCTCTACGGCGGCGTCAACGTCCTGTGCTTCTTCATCTGGCTGATCCTCTACTTCACGACCGGGGCCAGCTACCCTTGGTTCCTGTGGGTCCTCGGCCCGTGGGGGATCATGATGTCCGTCGTGACCTTCGGGGTGCTCGCCGCCCAGCGCGGCCAGGGCGAGGACTAGGACGCCCGCCGACCGTGTAGGGTTCTGTGCCCTCCGGTTAGGAGTACTTGTCCGAAGGGGATAGACTGTCACTGCCCATACGCGGGCTGTTGGGTCAGTCTGCCTTCTTTGTGCCACGTCATTCCACTCGACGTACGCTCTCTCGCAGTTGGCCCGAGCTTCCAGTGTGTTCAGGCTCTGACGACCAGGACTTCTCCGGTCGTCCGGGCTCTCGTGTCATGCGAGGCCACTGGGGTCGCGTCGGGTTGTCATGATCAACCAATTGATGAGCGAGGCGTGGAGGACATGGCGAAGAAAGACGGCGCCATCGAGATCGAGGGTTCCGTTGTCGAGTCGCTACCCAACGCTATGTTCAAGGTAGAGCTCGACAACAAGCACACGGTCCTTGCCCACATCAGCGGCAAGATGCGGATGAACTACATCCGTATTCTCCCCGACGACCGCGTCGTCGTGGAGCTGAGCCCGTACGACCTCACGCGCGGGCGCATCGTTTACCGCTACAAGTAGCCCGTCAGGGGCCGCACGGCCCAAGACTGGTGATGTGATGAGTTCGGAGTCACCATGAAGGTCAAGCCGAGCGTGAAGAAGATCTGCGCGAAGTGCCGCGTGATCCGTCGTAACCGTCGGATCATGGTCATTTGCTCGGACCCGCGCCACAAGCAGCGCCAGGGCTAGCTCCCCGGTTCGCTCGTCGCGGCTTCCGCACAGCGAGGACCCGGTGGGGTACCACCCCAGCCGGGCACGTGAAACAACGAAAACCTGTTCCGATCTCCCGCCGTCAAGGACGCGCGGGGGAGAACCCCCGGTCGGAGGCCGGGGCCTCGTCGATTGGGCGACGAGAGGATGGAACGGGTCAGACCTCCGCATATGCATGGATGGAGTCTCGCCCACATGGCACGTATTGCCGGCGTTGACCTCCCCCGCGACAAGCGGGTGGAGATCGCTCTCACTTACGTTTTCGGGGTTGGCCGTACCCGCGCCCTCGAAACCCTGAAGAACACCGGTGTCGACGGGAACACCCGCGTCTACCAGCTGTCCGAAGAGGACCTGGTCAAGCTGCGCGAGTGGATCGACGCCAACTACCAGGTCGAGGGTGACCTGCGTCGCGAGGTCCAGGCCGACATCCGTCGCAAGATGGAGATCGGTAGCTACCAGGGCATTCGCCACCGTCGTGGCCTTCCGGTCCGCGGTCAGCGCACGCAGACCAACGCCCGTACCCGCAAGGGCAAGAAGAAGACCGTGGCCGGCAAGAAGAAGGCCGGCAAGAAGTAGTCCGCCTCGGACCTGTCAACCGCGTCCGAGAAGATGCACACGGACCGATGATCTCTGGGAGTTTCGCTCATGCCGCCTAAGGGCCGTCAGGGTGCCGCGCGCAAGGTGCGCCGCAAGGAAAAGAAGAACATTGCCCACGGGCACGCTCACATCAAGAGCACGTTCAACAACACGATCGTGAGCATCACCGACCCCACCGGTGCGGTGATCGCCTGGGCCAGCTCGGGCCAGGTCGGCTTCAAGGGGTCGCGTAAGTCCACCCCCTACGCCGCGCAGATGGCCGCCGAGGCCGCTGCCCGCCGCGCCCAGGAGCACGGTGTCCGCAAGGTCGACGTCTTCGTGAAGGGCCCGGGTTCCGGCCGGGAGACCGCCATCCGTTCGCTTCAGGCGACCGGTCTCGAGGTGGGCTCCATCCAGGACGTCACCCCGGTTCCGCACAACGGCTGCCGCCCGCCGAAGCGCCGCCGCGTCTGATTGGCACCGGTGCCCGCGCCTCCTACCGCGCGGGCACCCCGTGGTGCGGTCCGCCACCGCCCCCTGTGGGTAAGCGGGGCGGACCGGGTAGGAATCCGAACAGGGGACGCCACCGCTCCGGTGGTGTCCGTCCGGTGGCCGTCAAATAGCGGGCGGCCATGTGGAAGGGAAGTCACGGACCATGTTGATCGCACAGCGTCCCACGCTCACCGAGGAAGTCGTCTCGGACCTGCGTTCGAGGTTTGTCATCGAGCCGCTGGAGCCGGGTTTCGGCTACACGATCGGTAACTCTCTCCGTCGTACGCTGCTGTCCTCCATCCCCGGTGCGGCTGTCACCAGCATCCGCATCGAGGGCGTCGAGCACGAGTTCACCACCGTGCCCGGGGTCAAGGAGGACGTCACCGAGATGATCCTCAACCTCAAGGGTCTGGTCGTCAGCTCCGAGCACGACGAGCCGGTGCTGATGTACCTGCGCAAGCAGGGCCCCGGTGTGGTGACCGCCGCGGACATCGCTCCGCCGGCCGGTGTCGAGGTGCACAACCCCGACCTGCACATCGCCACGCTGAACGGCAAGGGCAAGCTGGAGATGGAGCTGACGGTCGAGCGCGGCCGCGGTTACGTCTCTGCGACGCAGAACAAGCAGCAGGGCCAGGAGATCGGTCGGATCCCGATCGACTCCATCTACTCGCCGGTGCTGCGTGTGACCTACAAGGTCGAGGCCACCCGTGTCGAGCAGCGCACCGACTTCGACCGCCTGATCGTCGACATCGAGACCAAGCCGGCCATCCGTCCCCGTGACGCCGTGGCCAGCGCGGGCAAGACCCTGGTCGAGCTGTTCGGTCTGGCGCGTGAGCTCAACGTCGACGCCGAAGGCATCGACATGGGCCCGTCGCCGACGGACGCCGCGCTCGCGGCGGACCTGGCGCTGCCGATCGAGGACCTCAACCTCACGGTCCGGTCCTACAACTGCCTCAAGCGTGAGGGCATCCACAGCGTTGGTGAGCTGGTTGCCCGCTCCGAGCAGGACCTGTTGGACATCCGTAACTTCGGTGCCAAGTCCATCGATGAGGTCAAGCAGAAGCTCATCGACATGGGCCTGTCCCTGAAGGACTCCCCGCCCGGATTCGACCCCAGCACCGCGGCCGACTCCTACGGCTCCGAGGACGACGAGGGTGAGTCCTTCGTCGAGACGGAGCAGTACTAACCTTCGTCGCCCAAAGGTCCCCGGCCGAGTGCGGCCGTGGACCGCATCACTAGGAGAACGACACCATGCCCACGCCTACCAAGGGCGCCCGTCTGGGATCCGGGCCCGCTCACGAGCGGCACATCCTGGCGAACCTCGCCACCTCGCTGTTCCAGCACGGCCGCATCCGCACCACGGAGGCCAAGGCCAAGCGCCTGCGTCCGTACGCCGAGAAGCTCATCACGCTCGGCAAGCGCGGCGACCTGCACGCCCGTCGTCAGGTGCTGACCAAGATCACGGACAAGTCCGTGGTGCACGAGCTCTTCACCGAGATCGGCCCGCGCTTCGAGAACCGTCCCGGTGGTTACACCCGTATCACCAAGATCGGTCCGCGTAAGGGCGACAACGCCCCGATGGCCATCATCGAGCTGGTCGAGGCGCTGAACGCGCCCGCCGCTCCGGCCGCCGCTCCCGCCGAGGAGACCGCCACGGCCGAGGACACCACCACGGAGGCCCCCGAGGCCACCGAGGAGAGCTCCGAGAGCAAGTAGGGCCGACGTGCGCAGGGCCCAGGGCCCGCGCCAGGCTCGTGGAGTGCCCGACCCTCGCGGGGGTCGGGCACTTCTTCTTTTCACGGGTCACCGGCAGGACCGTCTCGGCGGTGCCGGTGGCCCTGGCGCGTCCGGTGGGCGCGCCAGGGATGCGGGGTGGGGATGGACGAGAACGAAACGACCGTCCGGCTGCGACTGGACATCGCCTACGACGGGACCGACTTCTCCGGGTGGGCGACCCAGCCGACCCGGCGCACCGTTCAGGGTGAGCTGGAGTCCGCGCTGGCGAAGGTGCTCCGGCTTCCGTCGGCCTCGGTGACGTGTGCCGGCCGCACGGACGCCGGTGTGCACGCGCGCGGCCAGGTGGCGCAGGTGGACGTGCCGCTCGCGACGTGGGAGGACGAGGGGGAGCGGGTGCTGCGCAGGCTCGCCGGTGTGCTGCCCCGGGACGTGCGGGTCAGCGCCGTCCGGGTGGCGCCGCCGGGGTTCGACGCGCGCTTCTCGCCCCTGTTCCGCCGCTACGTGTACCGGATCAGCGACGCCCCCTACGGCGTGGAGCCGCTGCGGCGTCGCGACGTGCTGTGGCACCGGCACCCGGTGGACGTGGACCGGATGAACGAGGCCGCCGCCCTGTTGGTCGGCGAGCACGACTTCGCGGCCTTCTGCAAGAAGCGGGAGGGGGCCACGACCATCCGTGAGTTGTTGCGCCTGGAGTGGGTGCGGGAGGAACCGCACCTGATCGCCGGGACGATCCAGGCCGACGCCTTCTGCCACAACATGGTGCGTGCCCTCGTGGGGGCGCTCCTGGCGGTGGGGGACGGACGCAAGGGGGTGGAGTGGCCGGGCAGGGTCCTGGGCGCCGCCGTACGCGATTCCTCGGTGCACGTGGTGGGTCCGCAGGGGCTGAGCCTGGAGGAGGTGCGCTACCCCGCCGACGAGGAGCTGGCGGGCAGGGCGAGCCTCACCCGTCGCGTGCGCGAGCTCCCCTGCAAGGGGCACGCGGAGTAGAGGGCGGGCTGGGTGTGCCCGGGCCGGAGTCTCAGGGCGTGCGTGTGCGGGACCGGAGGGTTCGGGCGTGCGTGACGTCCGAGGGCCTGCCTGTGCGCGCGGAGGGCGAAGGCCCCCGGGCCGGGTCCCGGTGTGCCGTCAGGGGTTGTCTCCGGGCGTGCCGGTGTGGGCGGAGCGAGAAGGTCCCGAGCCCGGTCCCGGTGTGGCTTCCGAACCAGTCCCCGGACCCCGGTGCGGGAGCGGAGGACGAAGGCGGACCGAGGGGCTCCCCGGGCTGGGGCCAGGTTGCCGTTGGGGGCTGTCTCCGGGCATGCCTGTGCCCGGGGCCGGAGGGTCCGGGGCTCGTCTGCGGGCACGCTGGTGTGGGCGGAGCAGGAAGCCCCGGGGCGGGGTCCCGGTGTGGCTTCCGGAGTCTCAGGGCGTGCGTGCGTCCGAGGGCCTGCCTGTGCGCGCGGAGGGCGAAGGCCCCGGGCCGGGTCGCGGTGTGCCTTCCGGGGCTGTCTCCGGGCACGCCCGTGCGGGCGGAGCTAGTAGGTCCCCGGGCTGGGGCCAGTGTGCGTCCCGGGGCTGTCTCGGGGCATGCGAGTGCGGGCGGAGAGCGAAGACCCCCTGATAGGTCAAGTAGAGCCGGAAACACCGAACGGCGCCACCCTGGTCCACGAACTGTGGACAACCAGGGTGGCGCCGTCTTCGTGTGCGGGGCCGGTGCCCCTCAGGCCCGGTCGTCGGCGAGCGCCCCGTGGACACTCTCGATGAACCCCTCACCGATGTCGCGCAGTTCGGTGGCGTCGCCGCCGTCCTCGGAGCCCTCGTCGCTGCCGTCGCTGTTGGCGGACAGGGAGAAGAGGAGGTAGCGGCCCCACTGGCCGCTGCTGCCGTGGCCGCCCGAGTAGCCGAGGCGTTCGGCGGGCGTGCCCTCGTCGCCGGGCAGGCCCGCGAACCACTCCGCGCCGACCAGGTCCTGGGCTCCCAGAGCGGTCTCGGCCTCGGAGTCGCTCGGCATGGCGGCGATCCCGACGGTGACCGCGTGGTTCTGGTCCTCGCTCAGGTACGAGGCGCGCACCAGCTGGCGGCAGTCGTTGTCGGCGAGCACCTGGCCGTAGTCGCCATGGGTGCCCGTGGCGCAGTCGTCGCTGTCGTCGACGGCGACCCGGCTGAACGTGCCCTGGCCCTCGACCTCGATCTCCTCGGGGAAGAGGCCGTCCGCGGCCAGGGCCCCGGAGTCGGCTCCCTCGTCGGAGACCGGCGTGGCGCCGGAGCCGCCGGAGCCGAAGTAGAAGGCGCCGCCGCCAGCGATCGCCAGCAGGGCCACGAAACCCGCGCCCATGAGGACGATCTGGCTCCGGGGCCGCTTCCGCGCGGGCTGGTCGTCGTAGTCGTCGTAATCGTCGTACTCGTCGTAGGCGTCCCGCACGCTCTGGACGTCGAACTGGGCGGTGTCGGCTCCGGCGTCCTCGGGCACCTCGTCCCGGTAGAGCGGGCGGTTGGCGCCGGAGGGGCTGCTGGCCGGGACCGCGCGCAGGTTCTGGGTGGCGCCCATGGAGTCGGTCGGGAAGACCGGATCCTCGGCGGGCCGGGGCGGCTCGGGCTGCTGCGCGGGGTAGGCGGGCGGACGGTTGCCGCCCGAGGGAGCGCCGTGCGGGGGCATGCCGGGCGCACCCGGGCCTCCGGGAGCGCCGTGGGTGCCGGGCGGAAGGGAGTTGGGCGGGGGCGGGATCGGCCCGCGCATGGACGGCTGTCCGCCCGTGGGCATCGCCTGGGGCGCGCCGGGCGGAACCTGGGGTCCCGTGCCGGGGTGTCCCGGGTGCGGACCGGGAGGGCCCTGGTACTGGCCGGGGTGCTGGCCCGGATGCTGTCCGGGCGGGGGCTGCGGCGGACGGCCCTGCGCGTGCGGGGGCACCGGGGCGCCCTGGCCGGGGTGCGGAGCGCCGGGAGGCAGGGGCTGGCCGGGGTAGGGCTGGCCCGGCGCCTGGGGTCCGGTGACCGGGCGCCCGGGGCCCTGAGGGCCGCCCGGGGGCACATTGGGGCCGCTCTGAGTGAGATGTCCCATTCCGGGGTGGCCGCCGGTGGGTCCGGCCGGGGCTCCGTACGGGGCCCCGCCCTGCTGCGGGCCACCGTGGTGCGGCGGCCCCTGCGGACCGCTGGGTCCGGTGTGCTGCGGGGGTTGGGGGCCGCTGTGTACTCCGGGAACGCCCTGCGGACCGGTGCCGCCCTGCGGGGGCTGGGGGAACTGACCGTGCGGGGGAGAACCCGGAGCGGGCTGCGGCGCCTGCGGGCCACTCGGACCGGCGTACGGCGGGTACTGCGGGCCGGAGGGGCCCGCGGCGGGGGAAGCGTGCGGCCACTGCGGTCCGGATGTGGAATGCTGGCCGTCAGACTGGGAGGGCGCCCCGAGCAGGTCCCGACCGTCGCCTGCCTCCGGCTGGAGAGGTCGTCCGTCTGGGCCGTACTGAGGCGGGTTCGGATGGGTGCTGATGGGAGTCTCCGAAGGCTCTGGGAGTGGGACTGGGTCGCGGCTCGCCGGGCCCGTGGCCTGTGTCCGCCTCGTGGCTTTCTCACCGGTTCGGCGGACGCACGGCGATCGTGACGGGCGTCTCCAAGGTGCGGGTCACCGCCCGTGGTACCGGGCGGATACCGGCCTTTCGGTGCAAGGGTAACCAACGCGCGGGCGAGGGCAGGACGAAGCACTCGCGGCGACAGGCATAATAAAAGGCGGAGAGGTCACGGATGTGAACCCGTCCCGGCGCTTTCCCGCCAGACGTATCCCATCGGTCGGCCCTACGCACGCTTTGACCTGCGTTAGGGTGGACAGGTAGGGTATTTCGTCGTTGTGCGTTGAGTTGCCGTGGGCCCCAAACTCCCGAAGCTGGGTGCCGATCCACGCACCATCGTCTGCGCACTCACGACCGGGTCGTCCTGATTGGACATGGGACATCCGGCCAAGTAACAGCCCCGCACCCGCGGCGGCTGTTCGGCCCCGCACCCGTAGGGGTGTTCCGTAATACGAGTCCACCATCCCGTTCGGGATGGGGCAGCCGACTGGAAGAGCGAAGGCGAACGATCGTGCGCACATACAGCCCCAAACCAAACGATGTCCAGCGTCAGTGGCACGTTGTCGACGCTACCGATCTCGTGCTCGGGCGTATGGCGAGCCAGGTCGCCACGCTGCTTCGGGGCAAGCACAAGCCCTACTACGCGCCCCACATCGACACCGGCGACTTCGTCATTGTCGTGAACGCCGAGAAGGTCGCCCTGACCGGCAAGAAGCTGGAGCAGAAGCGGGCCTACCGGCACTCCGGTTACCCCGGCGGTCTGCGTTCGATCGCGTACGCCGACCTGCTGGAGAAGAACCCCGAGCGGGCCATCGAGAAGGCCGTCAAGGGCATGCTCCCCAAGGGCTCCCTCGGCCGTCAGATGGGCAAGAAGCTCAAGGTGTACGCCGGTGCGGAGCACCCGCACCAGGCCCAGCAGCCGGTTCCGTTCGAAATGAAGAAGATCGAGCAGCCCGCCTAGGCGTTCGCAGACTTTTACAGGAAGCACGAGGATAACCGTGGTCGAGCCCACCGGCATCGAAGACGTCGAGCAGGAAATCGCCGAGAACCCGGAGGAGTTCCCCTCCGAGTACACGAGCGAGTCGGACGAGACGACCGCCGCCTACGTTCCCACCGCGTCCGGCCCCAGCGCCGGTACCGGTCGTCGTAAGCAGGCCGTCGCCCGCGTTCGCATCGCCCCCGGATCGGGCGAGTGGAAGATCAACGGCAAGCCGCTTGATGTCTACTTCCCGGACAAGGTCCACCAGCAGACGGTCAAGGACCCGTTCGTCTCGCTCGGGTTCGACGGCGCCTACGACGTCTTCGCCCGTCTTGACGGCGGCGGCACCAGTGGCCAGGCCGGCGCCCTGCGTCACGGCATCGCCCGTGCGCTGGCGACCCTGGACGCCGAGAACAACCGTCCGACCCTGAAGAAGGCCGGCTTCCTCACCCGTGACGACCGTGAGGTCGAGCGGAAGAAGGCCGGTCTCAAGAAGGCGCGCAAGGCTCCGCAGTTCTCCAAGCGCTAATGCTCATGCGCCGACTCCTGCGCGGCTGAGCTTTCGCCCGTACGTCGTTCCCTCTGTCGGGGACGGCGTACGGGCTTTTGGTTTTTCCGGTGGCTTTCTCCGCCACGCTGAACTTCACCGGCGCCGGCTCTCTCCGGTGCCGCTTTCGAAAGGGGCTGTCGCCTGTGGCTCGGCTGTTCGGAACCGATGGCGTACGCGGTCTCGCGGGACGAGACCTGACCGCTTCGCTCACCCTGGAACTGTCCATCGCGGCTGCGCGGGTCCTGGCCGCGACCGACGGCGACCGTCGACCGCTGGCCGTGGTCGGACGCGACCCACGTGCGTCCGGGGAGTTCCTGGAGGCCGCGGTCGTCGCGGGTCTGGCGAGCACCGGCGTGGACGTCGTCAAGGTCGGTGTGCTGCCCACCCCGGCTGTGGCGTACCTCACCGGTTCCCTGGGCGCCGACTTCGGCGTGATGCTCTCGGCGAGCCACAACCCGGCCCCGGACAACGGGATCAAGTTCTTCGCCCGGGGCGGGCAGAAGCTTGAGGACTCCCTGGAGGAGGAGATCGAGGGCATGCTCGGCGTGCCCTCGACCCCCGCCGTGGGTGACGCGGTCGGCCGCGTCACCGAGTCCCACGACGGCGCGGAGCGCTACACGCAGCACGTCCTGGACTCCCTGCCGCACCGTCTGGAGGGGCTCAAGGTCGTCATGGACTGCGCCCACGGCGCGGCCAGCACGGTCGCCCCCGAGGCGCTGCGCCGGGCGGGCGCGGAGGTCATCGCGATCGGTGACCAGCCGGACGGCCACAACATCAACCAGGGGTGCGGTTCCACCAGCCTGGGAGCTCTCCAGGAAGCGGTACGGCTGCACGGCGCCGACGCGGGCATTGCCAACGACGGCGACGCCGACCGCTGCCTGGCCGTGGACTCCGAGGGCAACGTGGTGGACGGCGACCAGATCCTGGCGATCCTGGCCACGGAGGCCAAGGAGGCCGGGCGCCTGGAGAAGGACACCCTCGTGGTGACGGTCATGTCCAACCTCGGTCTGAAACTGGCGATGGCCCGCGAGGGCGTCGCCGTGGTGGAGACCGCGGTCGGTGACCGTTACGTGCTGGAGGAGATGAAGCGCGGCGGGTTCGGGCTGGGCGGTGAGCAGTCCGGCCACGTGATCCTGCTGGACCACGCCAGCACCGGCGACGGCCTGCTGACCGGTCTGCACCTGCTGGCCGCCATGGCGCACCGCGGGCAGGGCCTGGCCGAGCTGGCCAAGGTCATGACGCGTCTGCCGCAGATCCTCATCAACGTCCCGGACGTGGACAGGTCCAAGGCCGCCGAGTCCGAGGAACTGGCCGCGGCCGTCCGCGAGGCCGAGGCCGAGCTGGGCGAGACCGGCCGGGTTCTCATCCGGCCGAGCGGGACCGAGCCGAAGGTCCGCGTGATGGTGGAGGCCCCCGAACAGGAGCAGGCGGCGGCCGTGGCCGAGCGCCTGGCCGGGGTGGTGCGCACCGCCCTCAAGTAGGGGCTCCTCCCACGATCCCTGCGCGCATCCGGGCAGACAACGGCCCGGGTGCGCGTTTTCGTGTGTGTGCGGTGTGGTGGGGCGGCCCCGGAGGGGGCGCTCCCTAGGGTCGGATGACCGGGGCCGTGCGGTCCCCGGCCGGTGGAGTGGAGCGGGCATGATGACGGACGCGCGGTACGGGCACTCCCTGACCGTCGGTGTGGACATCGGCGGTACCAAGGTCGCCGCCGGGGTGGTCACGCCGGGCGGCAGGGTGCTGGCACGGCTGCGGACGGAGACCCCGGAGCGGAGCAAGAGCCCCTCGGTGGTGGAGGAGACGATCGTGTCCGTCGTGTCCGAGCTGCGCAGGGAGTACCGGGTGCGGGCCGTGGGCGTGGGCGCCGCCGGGTTCGTCGACGAGCGTCGTTCCCGGGTGCTGTTCGCTCCCCACCTGTCATGGCGTGAGGAGCCGCTCAGGGACGCGCTGTCGGTGCGCCTGGGGCTGCCGGTGGTGGTGGAGAACGACGCCAACGCCTCGGCGTGGGCCGAGGTGCGGGCCGGAGCGGCGCGGGGTGTGGACGACGTCGTGGTGGTGAACCTGGGGACCGGGATCGGCGGCGCGATCGTCCTGGGTGGTGAGCTCAGACGTGGGCGCTTCGGGTTGGCGGGCGAGTTCGGTCACATGACGGTGGTGCCTGGCGGACACCGCTGTGAGTGCGGGAACCGGGGCTGCTGGGAGCAGTACGCCAGCGGTAACGCGCTCACTCGTGAGGCCCGTGAGCTGGTGAGGTCGGAGTCTCCGGTGGCGCAGGGGCTGCGGCAGGCCGTGGGCGGGGACCCGGCGCTGATCACCGGGCCGCTGGTGAGCGAGTTGGCCCGGAAGGGGGACCGCGCCTGCCGTGAGCTGATGGAGGAGGCGGGCGGGTGGCTCGGCGTGGGGTTGGCCAACCTCGCGGCCGCCTTCGACCCGGAGCTGTTCGTGATCGGCGGAGGCGTGTCCGAGGTGGGGGAGCTGCTGCTGGACCCGGCGCGCGGCGCGTTCGCGAAGAGTCTGACCGGTCGCGGCTACCGGCCGGAGGCGCGGGTGGTGGCCGCAGCCCTGGGCAACGAGGCGGGGCTGGTGGGCGCCGCCGATCTCGCGCGCGAAGCCCTGCCGAGGGGGAGGAGGCGTCGCCGACAGCCGCGCCTGGGCAGGGCCCGGTGGTGACTCAGCGCCGAGGGGTCAGCGCCCGCACGTCGACGTCGATCGGGAAGGGCACGTCCAGCTTGAGCCGTTCCCGGGCGATGGTGGTCGGGACGTAGCGGGGCGCGGCGGTTCCATCGAGCTCGTACACGTGGATGGCGGGCCCTTCGTCCTCCTGCTCGATCCGCCAGAAGTGCGGGATTCCGGGCCGCCGCGTACTTCATCGGTTTGGTGGTGCGGTCCCGCTCCCGGGACTCCGGGGAGACGATCTCGATCGCGATGAGCACGTCCTCGGGTGGGACGTGGGTGGCCCGGTACCAGTCGAGGTGGTCGTCCTTCCCCTCCTCGAACTCGTAGACGAGGATGTCGGGCTCGGGGCGCTGGTACTTGCCCAGCTTCATGGTCATCCTCAAAAGGATGTCGACGTTCTTCGGTGCCGCTTCCTCCAGAGCGTTGGCCAGGTGGCGCATGACGTGCGAGTGAAAGCGGGTCTGGGGGAAAGCAGGACGAGCGCTCCGTCGATGGGTTCCATCCGGGGTACCCCCGGAGGAAGTTTGTCCATGTCATCAGCGGTCCAGCCCCCGGGCGGGGTGAGGAACCAGTCGGGGAGTGGCTCGGCCGTCGAATCCTCCTGGGTCGATTCCTGGGGCCACTCCAGTGTCGCTGTTCTTCGCATGACAGGAAGGTAGCGCTGAGTGACGGCAGAAGAACACGCCTTGCTGATACCCGCTCTTGCAGGTTCCAACGGTCCAGGTCACAGCGTTACCCGCGATTAACCGAACCCGGTTCTAGTGTGCGGGTCACATTCTCTGTAGAGTGCGGCCATGGATCTCAACGGAATCTCCGCCCTCGTCTCGGGCGGCGCCAGTGGCCTCGGTGAGGCCACCGCCAGGGAACTCGCCTCCGCCGGTGCCACCGTCGTCGTCGCCGACCTCAACGCCGAGCGCGGCGAGGCGGTCGCCAAGGAGATCGGTGGCGTCTTCGTCTCCACCGACGTCTCCCAGGAGGACCAGGTCAAGGCCGCCGTCCAGGCCGCGGTCGACACCGGCAAGCCCTTCCGGGTCGCGGTCTCCTGCGCCGGGATCGGCTGGGCCACCCGCACGGTGGACCGCAGCGGCAACCCCCACGATCTGGACAGCTACCAGAAGGTCATCCAGGTCAACCTCATCGGCACGTTCAACGTGCTCCGCCTGTCGGCCGCCGAGATCGCCAGGACCGAGCCGGTCAACGAGGACGGCGAGCGCGGCTCCATCCTCAACACCGCCTCCCTCGCGGGCATTGAGGGCCAGATCGGCCAGATCGCCTACTCCTCCTCCAAGGGCGGCGTGATCGGCATGACCCTCCCGGCCGCGCGCGACCTCGCTGCCATCGGCGTCACGGTCAACACCATCGCCCCCGGCATCCTGGAGACCCCCATCTACGGCGACGGCCCCGGCTCGGAGGAGTTCAAGCAGCGCCTGGCCGCCCCGGTTCCCTTCCCCAAGCGCCTGGGCACCGCCAGGGAGTTCGGCAAGCTCGCCCGGACCCTGCTTGAGGTCAGCTACGTCAACGGCGAGGTCGTCCGGATCGACGGCGCCCTGCGCATGCCCCCGAAGTAGGAGGACACCGTGTCCGACGAGGTTCTCTACACGGCTGAGGACGGCGTCGCCGTCATCACCATCAACCGTCCCAAGGCGAAGAACGCCGTGAACGCGGCGGTCGCGGCGCGCATCGCCGAGGCCCTCGACGACGTGGACGCCCGCAAGGACGTCAACGTCGCGATCATCACCGGCGCCGGTGGCACCTTCTGCGCCGGAATGGACCTCAAGGCCTTCATGAAGGGCGAGGTCCCCGTGGTCGAGGGGCGCGGGTTCGGCGGTTTCGCCGAGCGCGGCCCGAGGAAGCCGCTGATCGCCGCGGTCGAGGGGTACGCCCTGGCGGGCGGGTTCGAGGCGGTGCTCGCCTGCGACCTGGTCGTTGCGGCGGACGACGCCAGGTTCGGCATCCCCGAGGTGAAGCGCGGTCTGGTCGCGGGAGCTGGCGGCCTGCTGCGCCTCCAGCACCGCATCCCGCGCAACATCGCGATGGAGTTCGCCCTGACCGGTGACTTCGTCGGCGCTGGGCGTCTGGCGGAGCTGGGCCTGGTCAACCAGGTCACCGAGAGCGGCGGCGCTCTGGAGGGCGCTCGCGCCCTGGCCGCCCGGATCACCCCGAACGGTCCGCTGGCCCTGAAGGTCTCCAAGGAGATCATCCAGGCCTCGGACGACTGGTCCACGGACCAGATGTGGGAGCGGCAGAACGAGCTGGCAGGCCCCGTGTTCGTGAGCCAGGACGCCATGGAGGGGGCGATCGCCTTCGCCGAGAAGCGTGACCCCGTCTGGAAGGGCGAGTAGCGCGCCCACCGGCACCGTGCGGCGGCCGTCCCCTGAGGGTGCGGCCGCCGTTCGTGTTCCCGAACCATGGGTTCCGGAGTGGTCACTCTCCGTGTGTAGCCTGGGATCTCCATCCCGAACGCCAAGGAGACGGCTTCGTGACCCTCATTCCCACTGGGAGCCGCCCCGCTACCCGGGTCGGGGCGCCCACGATCCTGGCGGTGGCCGACACCTCGGAGCGGGTCGGACTCACCGTGGCCATGCTCGACCGGCTCTCCGGGGCCGGGACCACCGTCGGGCTCGCGGTGGCCCGTACCGACCGGACCCCCTCCCCGGCCCGTATCCGTGACGAGACCGAGGGCAGCCGCCAGGCCGGTCTGCGCGTGCCGGTGCTCACGGCGCGCCAGATCCGCTCGTTGGTCCGGCGCCACCGCCCCGGCGTCGTGCTGCTCAACTGTTCCGGTCCGCTCGTGGAGACACTGTCCTGCTCGCTGAGGTCCGTGCTGCGCCGGTACCGGCCGGTGGTGGTGTCCGCGCTGCCCGCGCTCTCACTGCCCGCCACCGAGGGCGAGTGGCTGCACCGCTCCAGGGTCGACCTGCTCGTGGCGCACAGCCGCCGCGAGGTCGCCGAGTACTCCGCCTTGGGCGAGCGTCTCGGCGTCCGTGGCGAGGTGGGGTTGGGCAGTCTGCCTCTGAGCCGAGGGAACGCGGACCGGGGGACCCGGCGCGACCGTGTGGTGTACGCGGCCCATCCCGGGGCTCCGGACACCGAGCGGGGGCGCCGGGGCGTCCTGCTCGCCCTGACGGAGCTGGCCGAGAGTCGCCCCGACCTGGAGGTCGTGGTCCACCTGGGCCACGAGCCGGGGAACCGCCACCCGTTCGTGGAGTGCTGGCGCTCGATGGTCCGGGCCGACCTGGCCGAGGACCACGTGCTGGTTTTCCGCTCCGGACGGCTGTCCGACCAGCTGGACCGGGCGCGCGGCCTGGTGGCGATGGGTTCGCCCGCCGTTGTCGAGGCCCTCGCGCACCGGGTGCCCACCCTGGTCCTCACCGACTTCGGGGTGGGTCCGGGGCAGGGCAACGCGGTGTTCGAGGACAGCGGACTGTTCGGCACCCTGGCCGACCTGCGGGCCACCCGCTTCCGGCGGCCCAGCCGTGAGTGGGGCGAACAGAACCACTTCCACCCGCCCGAGCACGATGACTGGGTGGACCGGCTGCGCGTCCTGCACGGGCGCTCGCTGAGGGGCGAGCTCGGCTGAGCCTCAGGACTGGTTGCCCTGCTCCTGCGTCGCCTCCTGGAGCGGCAGGGCGGCTTCGGCGAGGGTGAGCTCCGCCTCGGGCGCCCGGCCCGCCGCGGCCAGGAAGTAGGGCTCCATGACCATGGCCAGCGACTGGGAGAAGGAGTAGGAGAAGTGGTTGGTGTCGTAGTACACCAGCTGGTTCCCGATCACCCCGTGGCAGACCTCGTCCTGGCACAGGTAGTTGGTCATGTCCAGGAACCGGGTGTTGGGCGGAACGTCGGTGAGCTCCTCGTAGGGGGCCTGCGCCGCCATGGAGTTGGATCTGGGCTCCGAGCACTCCGAACGGTGGTTGCGGTCGGTGCAGTCGGGGACCCGGAAGGAGAACCGGGGGGTGTCGCGGACCGCGACGACGTCCACGCCCCGGTCGTCGAGCTGGCGCCAGCGCTCCACGAAGCCCTCGGGGACGTGCTCGTCGGGGCCGGTGCGCACGCTGGTCAGTGAGCCCAGTGTGAAGACCGTGTCCGGTTCCAGGACCTCCAGGGCGGCCATGACGTTGTCGTTCCACCGCGTGCACTCGGGGAACTCCGCCCCGCGGTACTGCTGCTCGTGCGCGCTGAACTGGCAGGCGTTCTTGGTCATCGTCACCAGCCGCCATCCGTGCTGGTCGGCGAGGGTCTCCAGGGCCTGGAACCAGTGCCGCACGTGGGAACTGCCCACCAGGGCGATCGTGTAGTCGGAGCGCACGTCGCCGAACTCGCAGGAGACCACCTCGGGCTGGTTGATCAGCGCGTTGCACTCCCGGGTCTGGTCGATGGTGTCGCGGGCGACCGTGGTCGTGTCCGGGTAGATCGGCAGAGCGGGCAGGTTCCGCGCCAGGTCCTGGTCGAGGTGGACGGCGGCGCCCGGGTAGGCGAGCGGGTTGGAGCTCAGCTCCGTGCGCAACTGCCGGTCGCGTTCGATCGACTGCCCCCACAGGGAGCCCGCCACCAGGACGGGCACCACGAACAGGATGCCCGCCGCGAGCGACCACACCGGGGTTCCCAGGCGCCGGGTGGCCCGGACCACGCCGCCGTCCACCAGCCAGCTGGTGGCCAGCGCCGCCGCGAAGGACACACCCAGGACGAGGAAGCCGCCGCCGAGGGTGGGACGGTCCTGCCCGGTCAGCTCCAGGTGCAGGACGAGCACCGGCCAGTGCCACAGGAAGAGGGTGTAGGCGTGTCCGCCCAGCCAGGTCAGCGGGCGCGCGCACAGGAGGCGGTTCGCGGACAGGCGTCCGTTGTCCGCTCGGCCCGCGCCCGCGAGGATGATCAGCAGCGCCGCCAGCGTGGGCCACAGGGAGGCGTAGCCCGGATAGGGCAGGGAGTCGCCGATCACGAACCCGCACAGGACCAGCGCGACCAGCCCGATCCACCCGGCGGCGGCGCGCGCCCAGCCCGGCAGGTCCACCCGGTGGACGAACAGCGCGAGCAGGCCGCCCAGGGCCAGCTCCCACAGGCGGGCACCGGTGTCGAAGTAGGCCCACACCGGTTCGGTCGAGGTGATCCACAGCGAGTAGGAGAACGAGAGCGCGAACACCGTGCCCACAGCCACGGCGGCGCCCCGGCGGACCGACCGGCCCAGCCGGACGGCGAGCAGCGCGGCGACACCGATCAGCACCGGCCACAGCAGGTAGAACTGCCCCTGCACGGCCAGGGACCAGAAGTGCTGGACGGGGCTGGCGGCGGAGTTCTCCGCCATGTAGTCGACCGACCCCAGGGCCAGGTGCCAGTTCCCGTAGTAGAGCGCCGCCGCCCACACGTCGTCGATGACGGCGGTCCACTGGGAGCGCGGGAAGTACGCGTGGGCCATCAGCAGGACCGCGCCGAGTACCACCGCCCCCGCGGGGAAGAGCCGCTTGACCAGCTTGGTCCAGAAGGCGGCGAGGTCGACGCGTCCGTCGCGCTCCATCGCCCGGACCAGCGACCCCGTGATGAGGAAGCCGGTGAGCAGCAGGAAGACGTCGACACCGCCGGAGACCGTGCCGAACCAGATGTGGTAAACGGCGATGAGCAGGGCGGCGACGGCGCGCAGCCCCTCGATGTCGGGTCGGCGGCGGTGCCGGGGCGTCACGTGGGGCGTGACGGGGTCGGGGGCGCGGTTCAGGGCGGAAACGGACACGGGCCTGCCTCGGGCTCGAAAAGGTGAGGGCAGGGGTCAGCCGGGCCGTTCGGTTCGTACGACGGGCACCAGGTGTGCGGTGGGGGCTGAGGGAGAAGCCCTGCCTGTCCAGTATCAGCAGCACCGGGGTGTGTCCCGTGTGAGGGACGGGCCCTGTTGTCGAGTCGAGATGAAATCTGTGTGAATGCGTATCCGCGAACAGGAAGAACGTGTGCGGCGGGTCACATCCGGGGTGTATGTCGGGGCCTGAGTGGTCCCGTTGTCAACGTTCGGGTGTTCGCACGCCGGTGAAGCGGGAGGGCGGTCTCCTCCTCCACGGATCCCTTCGCGGGACTGCCCCGGCTGATGGCATTCTGACGAACTTCGTCCGGCGCCACGGGACGGCTGGTTCTGGCTTTTCTGTCCGGTGGAGTTCCCCGGATTCTCCTTCCGGCCGATGGTGACGACCCTTCTTTCCGGCGTCCTCCTGGGGGATTGTGGTCGGCTGCGAGGATTTCTGCCTCTGGCGCGAGAAAACGCATTGTTCTGTCTCTTGGTGTCTTGTTGATTGCGGGGTGTGGTGGATACGACGAAAGTGCTCCCAGAGCGGAGGTGGAGAAACAAAGGAGAGGGGCCTTCACCGACGAACAGTCGGAGGACGTGTTCGGTGCCTACGAGACCGAGTGCGAGAACGAGTTCATGATCGAGAGCGTCGTGGAACACGGAATCCAGTAAGGGGACGAGAACCTTCTCCGGCTCGAAGGGATCATGGCCGAGCACCTGTGTCCGGAACACGTCCACCACATGGAGTACGCACTCACGCAGGTGAGGTGAGAAGTGTCGGACGGTCGCCGCCGCCAGGTGACCGGCCCGACCAGACGGTCAGTCGCCCAAGGGCGCTCGGGAACCAGGCAGGACCGGGGTCGACCTCGGCTCACGCCCTCTCGCGCCCCGCCCGCTCCGAGCCGATCCGTCCGGACCCTTGTGGGGGACCGGTGCGCTGTGGCACGCTTTTGGGGAGCACCACAGGTGTGCCCGACCCGGCCAGGAGCCGGGTTTTCGTGTTTCCAGGGCCCTTCCACGGTCCGACGCGCCTACCGTCGCCCAGAGCCGTTCAGCCGCTCCGGCCGCGCTCCCCGCCCCGCCCGCGCCCAGCCGCGCCGGGGCCGCGTCGTTTCCGTCCGCCCCATGCGTCCCCGGCCCACAGGGCCGTTTCCCCTCGACGGCCGAGCAGAGGTGAGCCATGTCCGGCGCCGTGTCCGTGCGTGTCCAGATGATCCCCGAGCTGAGCAGCATCGGCGACCAGGTCAGGAAGCAGCTGGAACAGGACTTCGCGTCGCTGCCGCAGGTCGGCAGGGATGCGGGGGGCCAGATCAGTGAGCAGCTCGCGGGTGCCATCAACGAACGCCTCTCCTCCGGGTTGTCCGGCGCGCCCCCGGCCGTCCAGGCCTATGGGCAGCAGATCTCGGACACCCTGACCAGCACCCTGGTGAGCGCCGGGCAGAGTATCGGGGCCCAGCTCGGCGCGGCCATGACCTCCGGGGTGTCCCCGCGGGTGAGCGAGATGTTCTCCGGGCTCCCGGCCAGCGCCTCGGGGGCCGCCTCCCAGGCGGCCGACCT
Source organism: Nocardiopsis sp. B62 (assembly GCF_018070675.1). Taxonomy (NCBI): domain Bacteria; kingdom Bacillati; phylum Actinomycetota; class Actinomycetes; order Streptosporangiales; family Nocardiopsidaceae; genus Nocardiopsis; species Nocardiopsis sp. B62. The sequence continues at coordinate 405,916 of NZ_JAGPXK010000002.1, forward strand.
CATCGGACAGGGACTCGACGCCCTGCCCGGGGTGGTCGAGAACCTGGGGGCCGAGGCCGGGCGTCTGCTGACCGACAAGGTCACGGACGGCGCGGGGGAGGCTGGCGGCAAGGGCGGGACCCTGCTCGCGGACAGGGCCAACGAGATGATCGAGAGTGGTCTGGCGAACATGCCGCCCGCGGTCCAGGCGTTCGGCGGACAGGTCGGTGAGACGCTCAGCGCCACGCTTCCCGCCGCGGGCGAACAGATCGGCCGAGCGCTGGCCAGCAAGCTCGTCGACGCGGCGGCCCCGGTGGTCGCCCAGGGGTTCTCCACCGGCACACAGGCGCTGCGCGACCTGGCCACCGGGTACCGGACGGCGGGTGCCGGGGCCGACAGCTTCGGCAAGAACGCGACCAAGGGCGGGGTGGCGGCCAAGGCGGGGGCCATCGGCAGCAACCTGATGGCCGGGGCGCAGAAGGCGCTCAACACGGTCATGAGGGCCAACCCGATCGGCCTGATCGTCACGGCCCTGGGCGCGCTGGTCGCCGGACTCGTGTACGCCTACCAGAACTCCGAGACCTTCCGGGAGATCGTCGACGGGATCTTCTCCTTCGTGCAGGAGATCGCCGAAGGGGTCATGGCCTTCTTCACGGAGACGTTACCGGGCATGTGGACGGCGCTGATGGAGGCCGCCGAGGACTTCTGGGACACGTTGGTCGGTCTCATCGAGACCGCCTGGGAATGGATCAAGACGATCCTCGCCCACCACCCGTTCGCCCTCCTGTTCACCTACTGGGACGAGATCACCGCGTTCATCGGTGAGGCCTGGGACTGGCTGGTGGAGAAGACCGGCGAGGTCTGGGACTGGCTGGTCGAGAAGATCACGGGGGTGGGCCAGAGCATCGTCGACTTCCTCACCGGCATCTGGGAACGGGTCACCGGTGCCGTGCAGGCGGCCTGGGACTGGGTGGTCGAGCTGATCGACTCGGCCTGGCAGACGGTGCTGGACACGATCAGGGGCGCCGTCACCTGGGTCGTGGAGCTGGTCGAGGGGCTGCGCGAACGGATCGGGGCGGTCTTCTCAGCGATCCGGGAACGGCTGGGCGGGATCGTCAGCGGCATCGCCACCGCCATCAGCGACGCGTTCGAGAACGCCCGCAAGTGGGCGGTCGAGAAGTTCGAGGCCCTGCGCACGGGGGTCGAGGAAAAGATCGAGGCGGTCCTGGAGTTCGTCGGGGACCTGCCCGAGACGATCAAGGGCTACTTCTCCAACGCGAAGAACTTCCTGGTCAAAGCGGGCAAGAACATCATTCAGGGCCTCCTCGACGGTATCGACGAGGTCTGGCAGAAGGTCAAGGACAAGCTCTCCGACCTCACCGACTTCATCCCCAGCTGGAAGGGCCCCGCCCGGGTCGACAAGAAGCTGCTCACCCCGGCCGGCCGGATGATCATGGACGGCCTCATGGACGGGATCGACGACCGTCTCCCCGATCTGCGCGGTCAACTCGGCGACGTCAGCGGTGAGATCACCAAACGGGTGGTCCCCGCCTCCCTGGAGGTAAGGGACCACGCCGCGGGCCTGTCCGGCTCCCCGCTGGCCCAGGGCGGACCGGTCGTCAACATCGAGCGGTTCGAGGCCACGGAGGAGATGTCGCCGCACGAGGTCGGGGACCGCCTGATGTTCCTGATGCGATCGAGAGGCATGTGATGAGCGGACTCAGGGAGGGACAGATCCGCTGGCGTGGACAGCTGCTGTTCGACGGACGCGATCTGGCCCTGACCGAGTTGGAGGGCTGGGACGACCTGCCCGAGATCGAGACCGGCAACGTCGAGCGCGCCGCCCGGCACGGGGCCTGGCCGGGTGCGGCCCTGGCGGGACAGCGTCTGGTCACGGCCGTCGGAGTGCTGACCGGTGCCGGGTCCCTGCCGGACGTGCACACGGTGCTGCGACCGCTGCGCCGAGCGCTGACCCTCACGGACGGAGCCCGGCAACACCCGCTGGAGATCTGTGTGGGAGGGGAGAGCCTGACCGCCCACGCGCAGGTCACCGCCCGGGTGATCCCGGGCGGACCGGCCTTCCGGAGCGCACGGCCGATCGTCACGGTGCAGTGGACCTGCGCTGATCCGCGCCGGTACGGGAGCGCGCGCCAGAACACGGTGAACCCTCCCCAGCCCAGCGAGGACGGCCTTGAGTACCCGTTGGAGTACCCCCTCGACCACGGGCGACCAGCTCACGGCGGCGGGGCGAACCTGCTCAACGACGGGGACAGCCCCACCCACCCCGTGGTGGAGGTCGCGGGGCCGTGTTCCCGGCCGCGTCTGATCAACCGCACGACCGGAACCAACCTGGAGTTCGGGCTCACCCTGGCGGGTTCGGACCGACTAGTCGTCGACTGCGACCAGGGGACGGTGCTCCTCAACGGCCTCGACGGCTTCCACCACATCGCGCCCGCGTCCGTTCCCCCTGAGCACTGGACGCTGACCCCCGGGAGCAACCCGGTCCACTTCCGGCCCCAGACCTCGGAACCCGAGGCCTGGGCCCGCTTCCGCTGGCGCGACGCCTACCTGTGACACCGGGACCATCGCCGTCCACCGACTGGAGGAACACATGACCATCCGATCCCTGGCCCTGCGCTCCGGGGCGACCTCCGCCGAGGACCACAGGGTCATTCTGGGGGCACTCCTGGGCAGCGCGGAGGGGGAGGCCCTGGACCGGCGCAGCGGGCTCTTCCACGACAGGGGCACCGCCGACCTGAGCGGCTCCGACATGACCGCGACCATCGCTCCGTTCGTGGTCGCGGTCCGGGGAGCGTCCGCGACCCACCAGGGCACCTATCTCGTCGCCAGTACCGAGGCGGTCGAGGTCGAGCTGGAGGATGGCCCGGCCGAGGGCGATCGCGTGGACCTCGTGGGCGTGGTGATCCGCGACGACACCTACGACGACTCCGGGGAGACCGAGGCCGAGGTCCGGGTGGTCGACCCGGACTCGGACGAGACCTACCTGCCGCTGTTCGAGATCACCGTGCCCCAGGGGGCCACGGCGGGCGAGGGCGGGATCGACTGGCCGCGGGAACCGGGGGCCGCACTGGCCCAGAACATCGCGGACCGGCGCGACTACACCTCGGTGGCAGGCGGTGTGGTGCGGGTTCCCGACACCGCCTCCCGGAACCGGATGGAGGAGGTGACGGACGGGACGTTGGCCTACGTCACCTCCAGCAGGGACCTCTACGTCAGGGAGGGCGACGCCTGGGTCACGGTCGCAGGCCCCGAACACGAGATCCGCAGGCCCAGGATCGTGTCCGGTCTGGTCCTGAACGTCTCCGCGGATGAGCTGGTCGAGGACCCGAACGGGGGCGACTACTACCGGGGCAGCGCCGCGGTCACCTTCAAACCGGGCACCTTCGAGGAGACGCCGGCGGTCCTCATCACCGGAGTGAGCAGTGTTCCCGGCAACCTCAGGGAGATGACCTCCATCCTCCGGAGCAAGGACGGCTTCACGATCCGTTTCGCGCGCAACACCCGAACCTCCTTCACCGTGAGCTGGATGGCGGTCGAGCGGACCGAGGAGACGATCGACATGGGACCTCCCGAAGCGGCCGCGGCGGAGTGACATGGCCTTCTACCGCTACCAGTTCTGCGACCTGGTCACCGACAGACCCATCGCCGACCTCGACCTGACCGGCGTGAGCTTCGACCGGCGGATCTGCCAGCCGGGGACGTTCAGCGGCTCGGTCGCGGTCACCGGCCCCGAGACCGCCGAACGCGTCGCCCGGGTGGTGGGTCGCAGCGAAGTCGACCTCGGGCGGGGCCCCGGCCGCACCGTCGTCCACGTGTGGCGCGGCGACCAGATCTGGGGCACCTATCTGATCTGGTCGGCCGAGCCCAAGAGCGACAACCGGGGCCGGGTCACCGTCGACCTGTCCGGGGCCTCCCTGGAGAGCTACCTCTACCACCGTCAGATCCGCACCGACCTCACCCTGGCGGGCGCCGACCAGCGGTGGCTGGCCCGCGAGCTCGTGCGGCGCATGGAGGAGCCCCGGCCGATCGGACTCGTGCCGGTCACTCCGGGCGAGCCACCGGACCCGGAGATTCCGGAGGAGTCCGGCCACGTGGACGGGGCCGCCGCCGAACCCCGGTCCATCACCTACCGGGCCTCCGACGCCGTGTCCTTCGGGGAGGCGCTGGAGGATCTCTCCTCTCGCGTCGACGGTCCCGAGTGGATGGTGCGCACCGTGGTGCGCGCGGGCGAGCGCGTCCGGGAGTTCGTGGTCCAGGACCAGATGGGCCAGGACCGGACCGAGCACGTCTTCACCCAACCGGGCAACGTCGTGGCCTGGAGCTATCCGGCGGACGCCTCGGGAGCCGCCACCTCGTGGCGGGCGCGGGGCGACGCACCGGACGCCGCCCCCGAGGAGGAGGCCGAGCCCGTTCTCTCCCGGACCTGGTCCGACCCCCGGTTCGAGGGCGCGGGTTGGCCCCTGATGGACCGCACCGTGGACGTCCCCGGGGTCACCAGTCCCGCCGCCCTGGACGAGCACGCCCGCTGGTGGGCCGCCCGCTCCTCGGGTTCGGTGCGATTCCCCCAGGTCACCGTGCGTCTGGCCGATCGCACCACCCTCACCCCCGACCGGCTGGGGGACAGGGCGCGACTGACCCTGGTCAACGACTGGTTCCCCCTCGTCAGGGGGAGCCCCTCCTTCTCCCGGTCCTGGCGGGTGATCGGAATCGAGGTCACCCCGGCCACCCGGGGCCAGGGGGAGGACACCGCCACGCTCATCTTCGAGGAACCACCCGACACCGAACCCGGAGCGGAGGAACCCTGATGCCCCTGCCCAGCTATCCGCCCGATCTGGCCGGGGAATGGTCCCTCCTGCACCGCAGGGTCCGTTCCACCTTCACCTCCTCCCAGCGCCGGGGACCGGTCCCGGGGGCGTCCGCCGCCGCAGGTCCCGACGGCGGGGGAGCACGCCGGACCATGGCCCTCCCCGAGGAGGGCGCCCCCGCTGGGGTGCGGGACGTACGGGCACTCGGAGCGGTCGGTGACGGCCGGGCCGACGACACCGGGGCGCTCCAGACGGCCCTCGACCGTGCCCGGGAGGACGGCGGCGGAGTGGTCTGGGTCCCCGGCGGCACCTACTCCGTCCAGGCCCCGCCGCTTCGCGTCCACGCCAACACGCGGATCGTCCTGGCCCCGGACGCCGTGGTGCGGCGGGACGGAGAGGGGACCCTGCTCACCAACGGTGACCCCGGCCAGGAGTCGCCCGGCCACGCGGGCCACGGCCGGATCCTGTTGGAGGGTGGTGTCTGGGACGGCAACGGTCTGCGGATCCCCGCCCACGACAGTGTCCTGTCGTTCGGTCACGCGCTCGGGATCACCGTGCGCGACACGGTCATCCGCGACGTCCCCGGTCACCACGCGGTGGAACTCGACGCGGTGCGGTGTGCCCGGATCCTGGACGTCCGCTTCGAGGGGTTCACCGACGCCGGGGGCGCCCGCTCCCTGTCCGAGGCCGTCCGGCTGGGCACGTCCGGGCCGGGTTCCGGGTTCGACGAGTCCGGCCCCCACGACGACACCCCCTGCTCCGACGTGGTGTTGTCGGGCTGCTCCTTCGGGGCTTCGCAGACCCCGGGCAGCGGGCCCTGGCCCCGGGGGATCGGGTCCCGCGGCGCCACACCCGGCCGTTCCCACGGGGACATCCGGATCCTGGGCTGCCACTTCGAGTCCTGCTCCGCCGAGGCCGTACACGCCTGTGCGTGGGACCGGCTCACGGTGCAGGGAAACACCTTCCTCGACTGCGCGGGCGGGGTGAGCGTGGTCTCGGTGGCCGACGCCGAGGAGGACGACACCGCACGCCTGGGCGGGGGCGATCCGACCGGGCATCCCCGACCCCTGTCGGACGTGGTGGTCACCGGCAACGTCCTCACAGGGACCGGAGGGCTCCCGGCGGTCCGCTGCGCCGGGCACCCCGGCGGCCCGGTCCGCAACGTCACCGTCACCGGCAACACCGTGAGCGGAACCGTAGGTACCGGGTTCCTCCTGGAGTCCACCGAGGACGCGGTGGTGGACGCCAACGTCCTGAGCGGGGTCGGCGGCACCGGCGTGCACGTCCGGGGCGGCGGGGGACTCAGGGTCTCCGGAAACCGGATCTCAGGGGCCGCCGCGTACGGGATTCGGGCCAGCGACCGGACCAACGGCCTGTCCGTCACCGGGAACGGGGTGGACAGCCGCGACTCCGGGCTGTCCGTCACCGGTACCTGCCGGAACCTGGTGCGACACGGCAACGACCTGCGCGGGTCGGGCGGCCTCGACGACGCCTCCCCCGACCCGGTCACCGACCCGGGCGACCTCGTCTGACCCGCCACCGCAACCCCACCGGACAGGAGACGACGAACATGATCGTCCCGCTCTTCGCGGACGCTGAGGACCTGGTCGTGGAGCACCTGCGCGCACGGCTGCCCGACTTCCCGGACCGGTGGTCCGGGACACCGGTCACGGCGCTCTCCGCACCAGGCTGGGAGCCCGGCGAGGACCCCGCACTGACGGTGCACTGCGAGTCGGCGGAGTCCGAACCGTCCCTCACCCAGCGGGCGGCCGTCCGCGTGACCTCCTGGGCCGACGCCCGCGACGACGTCAAGGAACTGGCCCGCCTGGCCCACGCGGCCCTGCTGGGACACCCCGGGGACGCCGACGTGGTCTCCGTGCGCCCGGTCGACGGCGTCGTCGTGGACGACGAGGGCGACCTGGCCGACCACCGAGCCTCCTTCACGGTGCTGGTCACCCAGCGCCGGGCCACACGGCCCTGACGACCCGCCCCGGCGGGATCCGACACACACGATCACCGGCAGAAGGGAGCCATCCCCGATGGCAAGTACCGACAACGCCAGCGTCTGGGCGTACGCGGACGTCTACATCGCCCCGCTGGGCAGCGAGATCCCGCGTGAGGGCCGCCCGTTCAACGCCTCCTGGGAGCAGGTCGGCCTGCTCGACGGGGAGGAGGGCTTCACCGAGACGTTCGAGGTCGAGAGTGAGGACCTCTACGCCTGGGGCGGGATCCTGGTCGCCTCCACCCACAACAACTTCAAGGTGACCCGCAAGTTCCTGCCCTTCGAGGACAACAAGGCCGTCTACGACGTCATGTTCCCCGGCCACGACGTCGAGTTCGGCGAGCGGGGGACCTTCGAGGGCGACATCAACGTCCCCGACCTCCAGGCGAGGTTCATGATCGCCTTCGAGACCCGCACCGGCGACATCCTCAAGCGCACGGTCTCGGCCAACTACGCGCAGGTGGCCGAGCGAGGGGAGTCCACCGAGAACGCCACCGAGATCGCCAAGCGCGAGATCACCGTGGCGATCTACCCCACCGACCCGGTGAACGACAAGGCCACCCTCTTCTACACCTACAAGGGCCCGTCCCGCCCCGAGGACGACAACGGCGGTGGCGGCGACGACGGCGGCGGCGACGACGGGGGAGGCGGCGGGGAGGGCCTGGGCGCTCTCTGACACCAGACCGGCCGGGTCGGGGTTCGCGCGGTTCACCGGCCCGGCCCCACCCACAACCGCGCGGGTAGTCCGAACACCATCAGTCGAGAGGGAACCGCGCCATGACCGAGAACACCGTCGTACAGGCCCCGGCCGCCCCGGCCCAGTCACGGACACCGGCCACCTCCCCGGCGGCCCGCGCCGTGAGGGACGAGGCCACGGCCGCACCCGAGCCCAAGCGGCTGACGCTGGGCGGGGTCGAGTACCTGCTGCCCGCCACCTCCGACCAGTGGCCGCTGGCAGCCCTGGAGGGGTTCGAGGAGGGGAAGATCGTCGCCGCCGTCCGCAGCCTGCTGGGAGCGGAACAGTGGCAGAGGCTCAAGGACACGGGGGCGACCCTGGCCGACCTCAACGTGCTCGCCGAACAGATCGCTGCCGCCTACGGGTTCCAGAGCCCGGGGGAATAGCCCGCCTCCTCCGCCTGCTCAGGGAGGCCCCTGACGCGGTGGAGGCGGATCTGGCCCGGTACTACGGGATCGACCTCGGCGACCTCTGGCGCGGGGGACTCACCCCGCGCCGCCTGGCCGTCCTGGTGCGGCACCTGCCAGCGGACTCGGCCACGGTGACCTCCGTGGGCGGTGACGGGTGGACGCTCTCCCACTACCTCCAGGCCGACCTGGTGCACGCCACCACAGGCCAACCGCACCCGGCCGACCCCCGTGTGCGCAGGGCGCAGGAGGAGAAGCTCGCCCGGCTGGCCGAGGCGCAGCGGCGGGCCGAGAAACGGAGGGCGGAGCTGGAGCGCCGACGCCACCGGTGACACCGGGCAACGCGCTGGCCCCGGTGCACGCGGTGTGGTTCGGGGCGGGGCGCCAACGGGTGCCCCGCCCCTTCCTCCCGTTCCGGGGCTGTTGCGAAAGGGAGCGCGGTCCGGGTTCTCGCGACCGAAAGTGGCCAAGTGGGTGCGGAAGGCAAACGTACAGGCCGTCGCCTTTCCCGGGGACTCCTGGTGGTGGCACGTGGGAGGAACCTGGGTGCCTCTCTTGTGCTTTCCGATACGGGGTGTTCGGCTGAGGTGCACGGTCTTCGTGAGGCAGGGGAACGTCTGATGGCGGGAGCGGAAATCGGTGCTTCGGTGGGCCTGCGAGCCTGCTACGCGCACATGACGGCCAGTCCGATCGCGGTGGTGCGCTCCGGTGCGCACAGCGTGGCCCTGGTCCGGGCGGACCTGCCCGTGAGGGAGGTGCTCCGGGACGCGGCCCTGCTCCTGGAGCCCGCTGAGCTGCGCCTGTTGGAGTCCTGGCTCAGGGATGGCGCCTGAGCGGCCGGTCGCCGGGACACGTCCTCGACAGGTAGACGTCCACGACATCGCCCAGGCAGTACAGGGGGCGTCCGGCACTGCCCGTGCCCCGGGGCCGCAACCGGCCGCGCCGGGCGTGGCCGCGTACGGAGGCCGGAGTGACCCGGTGCCCCAGGACCTGGAGGGCCCGTGCGGCGTCGGCCGCGGTCACCAGGTGCTCCCCGGCCCCCAGCAGCATGCGCCGTCGCCCCTCGCCGACCGACACCCGTGTCTCGCATTCGGGGCAGCGGGTGCTCGTCGCCCCGGACCTGGCGTAGCAGGGGGTCGCGCAGCCGGGGCACAGACCGGCTATGACCCTGTCCGAGGGCAGGTCGACGGCGCGCTCCGCCTGTTCCACCGCCTCGCAGACCTCGTCGACGCACTCCGTTCCGAGTGCGTTCCGGCGCAGTGCACCAGTGTGGCGGGAGAGCCAGGACGCCAGGGCCGACGAATCGTTTCCCGTGGGTCCCGGTACCCCCGGTTCCTGGATGGTCCGACACCAGGCCGACAGGGTGCCCTGCAGCACGGCGGAGGCCTCGGTGATCGCGGGGTCGAAGGCCAGTGGGGTCTCGGTGCTCCTACGGCCGAGGTTTCCCGGCCCGGTGCGCCGCTGTCGGGCCAGCGCCAGGTCCAGGTCCCGGGGCAGGCCCCCGACGACCTTGTCCAGTGCCCGTGTCAGTCGTCGCACGCACTGGGGGCAGACGGAGTCGTCGCCGTCGAGGGGGAGGGCGCAGGTGACGGTAGTGCAGAAGCGATGCATGGGTTCTCCGTCGTGGGGGAAAGTAGACCCAATTTATGCAAAGTATTGCCAAGTTACAAGGAGGGGCTGGTTCCCCCGCGACAAGGCAGGGCCTGTTCGCGGCGGGTCCCAGCCGGTGCCGCCTCGGGAGGTGACACCGGACCCTCCCGGATCCCTACGACGCTGACCTAAGGTTGGGGCCATGCCCAAGGACAGATCTCCCGGTGGTTCGCCCGACGCCCTCGACCGGGCCATGTCCGAACGCCGCCTCGCGCTGGGGCTGGGATGGGGTGAGCTGGCCGCGCGCGCCGGTCTTTCCGAGCAGGCGCTGCGCGACATCCGGAGCGGCCGGAGTGCTCCGCGCGAACTCACCGTCCACCGGTTGGAGTCCGCGTTGGGCTGGACGCACGGTTCGGTCCGCGCGGCCCTCTCCGGCGGCGGACCCACCGTCGCGGACACCGAGGGGCCCGACTCCGTGGAGACGGCTCCCGACGACGACGGGCTCTCCTGGAGCCTCGAGGGCGAGGCCGTGTGCTACGAGCTCACCCGCATGATCGACGGCAACCCCTTCACCGCCCGGCTCGTCGTCCGCGACGGACGCCCTCGTGAGCAGGTCGAGCGTGAACTGGGCAAGATCATGCGGATGGCCCGGATCCAGTTGGGCGGCTGACCCGGCCCCGGCCGCCGGACCCCCTCAACCGAACCGAGGGGGAAGCCTGACGTCCGCACACAGGAGCGACGAAGGGCCCGCGCGGCATCGCGCGGGCCCTTTCGTGCTGTCTGGGGCGAGCAGTCTGTCCGGGCCGGTCAGTCGCCCACGGGAACCGGGGTACCGGCCTGGCCGCGGAACGGGTCGGCCGGGATCGGTTCGGCGATCGCGCCGACCGGGAAGTCCAGCAGCGCGCGCTCGTACAGGTCGTTCACCGCCATGGTGAACCGGGTCAGCGAGTCCGGCTCGTCCGGGCCCAGCAGGTAGTGCTTGAGCACCGCCCGGCGATCGGCCAGCGCGTCGCCCTCCGGCTCGCGGGCGGCGGCCAGGACGGTCTCCAGCCCGGCCAGCCCCGGGCGCAGCACGTAGCCCGCGCCCGCGGACGGGAACTGGCGGCGGAACTCGTCGTCGTCGGTTCCCTGCATGTCCACGATCGCGTACGGCTTCCCGCTGGCCACGAAGTCCGCGACCACGCTGGAGATGTCGCTGACCATCACGTCCGACTCGTTGAAGCACGAGAACAGCGACGGCAGCGTGTCCGTGACCACGTGGTGGCGCAGCGGACCGGACGAGGTCCAGTACACGGAGTGCCAGCGGTCCAGTAGATCCCGGTAACCGACCAGGTCCTCGGGGGACAGGTGCTGCTCCGAGGCGTTCTCCCGGAAGGCGTCGATCCGCTCCCGCAGCTCGGCGAGCTCCCGCACGGCCTCGGGCATCACCGGCTCCAGTCGGCCGTTGGCCTCCCCGATCAGCTCGATGATCCGGCGGTGCGCGGCCGCGGCGGCGGGAGAGCGCCGTCCCAGCAGCGGGTGCGGTTTGTAGATCACCCGGACCGGTTCCGGCCCCCGGACGAGCCGCTCCACCAGTTCCAGTCCGGCGGTGTCCGCCGAGGTGAGGTAGTTGTTGTCGTCCACGCCCTCCCAGGTGGGCGCGTAGATGACGGTCGGCACCGCGCGCTGCTCGGGCGGCCGGTGACCCTCCACCGCCACCAGCTGGGGGCGGCCCACCTCGACCACGTCACGGTCGTCGATGGCGTGCCGGACCCGCTCATAGCGGTCCCGGCCGCCGCGCCCGGCGACCCAGATCTCGTCGAAGATCCGGCTCACCCGGTTGCTGCTGGGCAGCTTGTCGCTGTCGCCGTGGCCGACGAACACGTGCTTGATCTCGGCGCGCTGGATCAGGTGGATGTTCTTGCCGGTGTTGCCCGGGTAGAGCGCGACCCGCACCGCCGAGAGGTCCAGCGCGGCCAGGTCGTCGGCGCGCGGCACGCACACCACCGGCAGCGAGGTGGGCTCCAGGTGCGGCAGGTTGCCGCGCTCGCGGAAGATCACCAGTGCGCGCCGGTCGCCCTTCTCCAGGGCGTCCAGCCACATGTTGGCCTGGTAGACGGCGTTCTGCTCACCCACGCCGAAGGTGAAGTACAGGACCACCTCGGGCTGCACCTCGCGCAGCGCCTGGTTGAGCCCCTCGATGACCTCCTCGTTGGAGGGCATCCTCATGTGGGCCAGGAACGCGGGGGCGGCGAACAGGACCGCGCCCAGCGCCAGCAGGACCGTGAGGGCGGCGCCGGTCTGGGCCAGGACGGCGGGGCCGCCCGCCAGGTAGCCGACCGAACCCAGGACCAGGGGGAGGTCGGCCAACAGCAGCCTGCTCATGGGCACCGCGCGCAGCAGGCCGGGGACCTCGGGCAGGCTGAGCCCCGACAGGTCAAGGTTGCGGGTCCTCACCGGCAGCTTGGCCCGGCGCAACACCTGGTGGCGCAGCAGGTCGTAGGCGAGGGTGAGGACGAAGAACGCGGCCACGGCCCCGGCGGTCCACCAGTAGGCGGCGGTGCCGACCGCGTCCAACGAGACGTAGAGCGCCAGAACCAGCGCCTGGCGGGCCAGTGTGCGCACGGTGAGGCCGACCCGGATGCGGCTCAGGACCTTGCTGAGCACGGTGACGCGTTGGGAGACCAGCCACTCGGTGACGTACAGGACCAGCGCCATGGCCCCGAAGAGCCACACCTGGGCCATGGCGACCTCGACCGCCTGGAGGAGGAAGGTCAGACCCATGATCCCGAGCACCGCCAGGGCGGTGCGGTCCAGGCCGAGCCTGGCGAGGTAGTTCTTCACTTGACGCCTTCCCGTTCCTTCTCACGGGCGCCGGCCGGGGCGGGGTTCTCGCGGCGCACGTCGATGACGTGGCCGGTCAGGTCCGAGAGGAGGACGTCGACGGAGGTGCGGGCGACCTGGTCGGAGCTGAGGAGGCTTCCGGCGGGCTCGTCGCCGAAGGCCTTGGTGCGCATGGGCGTCTGGGTGCGCTCGGGGTTGATGCAGTTGATGCGCACGCCGTCGGCGGACCACTCGTCGGCCAGGGCCTGGGTGAGGTTGACCGTGGCGGCCTTGGTGGAGGAGTAGAGGCTGTACTCGGCGCGGCCCCGGGTGTAGGAGCTGGACGTGTACAGCAGCAGCTGTCCGCCGGTCTGCGCCAGATACGGGAAGGAGGCGCGGGCGATGTTCACCGGCGCCAGGTAGTTGACGCGGAGGGTGTCCTCGATCTCGGCCGGATCTGTCTGGTCCAGGCGGCCGATGCGCAGGACGCCGGCGGTGTTGACCACGAAGTCGACCCGACCGGTGGCCGTGTGGGCCTGCTCCAGGGCTCCGGCGACGTCGTCGGGGTTGGCGACGTTGGTGCGGGTGGCGCTGCGGGAGTAGCGGAAGACGCGGGCGCCGTGCTTCTCGGCCAGGTCCGCCACACCGGCGCCGATGCCGTAGCTGCCGCCGAAGACCACCACGGTCCTGCCGGACAGCTCGCGGGCGTAGTCGTCCTCGGTGTGCTCGGGGGTGGAGGAGGTGGCGAGCTGGAAGAGCTTGTCGGCGATGAAGATGTCCACCGGCTGGGTGACCTTCATGTTCTGCTCCTCGCCCGCGACCACGTGGATCGGCACGTCGGGCGAGTAGCGCAGCACCACGGAGCAGTCGTCGGTGGCCTCGAAACCGGGGTCCTCCCAGGCGCGCGTGTAGGCGTCGCGGATGGTGGCGAGCCGGAAGGCCTGCGGGGTCTGCCCGCGGCGCAGCCGGGACCTCGTGGGGACGTCGGTGATGAGCTCGTCGTCGACCTCGATGATGGTGTCCGAGGACGGGATGGCCACGTCCACGGCCTCAAAGGTCTCCAGCGCGGTGACGCAGTCCTGGATGACGCGCTGCGAGAGCATCGGCCGCACCGCGTCGTGGAACAGGACGTTGGTGGTGCTCGCGGGCAGGTGGGACAGCGCGTCCAGGGCCAGCTGCGTGGTGGCGTTGCGCGAGGTCCCGCCGGGGATCACCTGCGTGACCTTGGTCAGTCCGGCCCGGTCGACGATGTTCTGGGCGTCGGTGACGAAGCCGGGGTTCATCATGACGATGACCTCGTCCACCCGCTCGGCTCTCTCGAAGATGGTGAGCGTGTGCTCCAGGATCGTCTTCCCTGCGATCTTGAGGAGCTGCTTGGGCGTGGCGAGGCCGATGCGTTGGCCGCTTCCGCCAGCCAGGACGACCGCCACCGTGCGGGTGGCCGGGGCGGGGATGGGACGCGGGGTGGTGATATCAGGCAAGTTCGTCTCCCATGGAACTCGTGGAAACTCTGTGCCCGACCTTGGGGGAACAACGTGCGGTGCTGGCACGTCAGGCCGAGTCGCGGATGACCGTGACGCCCCGATGGGGTGAAGGGTTTCGCGGATGGTGTACTGACGTTCTTCAGGTGTTCACGCACGGTTCGTGCGGGAACTCCACATTGATGACGGCAGGGGGCAGAGCGGGGTTTACGCGCCAGTACGACGTGTTGCCCGCGACGACACGGTGGCGTGAGTGCCTGGAGAGGTCTGCTGGCCGTCGTCCCCACATCCCGTGATGTCCGGAGGATGTGCGCAGATTTCGACGTTACCCCCCTCTGACCACGGAAAACAACGAAACTTGCCGTGCTGTTCGGCACGCTGTGTCCCGTTGGTCGGCCCTTGGCCCGGGCCCGTTCCCGGTGTGTCGCGAGACACACGATTCCGGCGCCGGGCGGTCGCGGAGCGGCGTCAGCCGAACATGAGGAGGCCGTCGCGGGACTCCGGTTCGTTCCTTCGAGCTCGTGCGGAGAGTGGGAGGACGGCCTGCGGCGGCGGGGTCGTGCGGGGAGTGGGAAGAGGGCCCGCGGCGGCGGGGTCGTGCGGGGAGCGGGAAGAGGGCCCGCGGCGGCGGGGTCTCCGGGTTCCGGTGGAAACGACTGAGCGTGCCCTCATCGAGGACACGCTCAGTGCGGTGGTCGCCCCCACAGGGGCGGGGCGTCAGGCGGCGGGTTCGGTGGCCCGGCCCGCGGCGGTGAGGTCGGCCTCCCGCTGGCGGCGGTCCGGGAGGAACCGGCCCAGCCCCCAGTGCAGCAGCAGTGCGCTGACCAGGGCCACCACCCAGCCGTAGTCGGCGAGCGGGGCCAGGAAGCCGATGAACGGGCCGCCGGAGCCCACCGGGAGGTCGGCGCCGCCCACGGCCAGCAGGGCGCCCACACCGAAGGCCACCAGAGCGCGCCAGTTCCAGCCGCGCGAGTACCAGTACTCGGAGCCGCGCGTGTAGAGCGCGGGCAGGTTCACCCGGGTCCGGCGCAGCAGCCAGTAGTCGGCGAGCAGGATGCCCGCGACGGCGCCGAGCAGGCTGCCGACGGTGCCCAGCCACGCGAAGATGTAGACGTTCTCGTCCTCCATGAGCTTCCACGGGAAGATCATGACCCCCAGGAAGGACGTGGTGATCGCGCCCACCCGGAAGCTGAACCAGTTGGGCTTCAGGTTGGCCAGGTCGTAGGCCGGGCCGACCAGGTTCGCGGCGATGTTGGTGGACACGGTCGCCAGCAGCACGACGAAGATCGCGAACAGCAGGCCGATCCCGCTGTCCATCTGGTTCACGACGTCGATCGGGTTCCACAGCGCCGCGCCGTACACGACGGAGGTCCCCGCGGTCACCATCACGGCGATGAGCGAGAACAGCGTCATCGTGGTGGGCAGCCCCAGGGACTGGCCCACGACCTGCGAGCGCTGCGAGGAGGAGAACCGGGTGAAGTCGCTGATGTTCAGGGTCAGGGTCGCCCAGTAGCCGATCACGCCCATGAGCGAGGGGAAGAACAGCGCCCAGAACGACGGGCCCCAGCCGAGGCTGGTCTCCGTGCTCAGCATCGGGCCGAAACCGCCGGCCTCCACGGCCATCCACACGAGCAGCGCCGCACCGCCGACGGCCATCAGCGGCGCCGCCCACACCTGGAGCTTGCGCACGCCCTCCATGCCCCACAGGATGATGGCGACCTGCACCAGCCAGAACAGGCCGAAGGACAGCCACAGCGTCCACGGGTAGCCGCCGAACCCGGCGGCGTCGGTCCAGGAGTCACCGAACAGGCGACCGGCCAGGACGTACACGCCCTGACCGCCGACCCACGTCTGGATGCCGAACCACCCGCAGGCCACCGCGCCGCGCAGGAGGGCGGGCAGGTTCGCGCCGCGCAGCCCGAAGGAGGACCGCGCGAACACCGGGAAGGGGATGCCGTACTTCGCGCCCGCGTGGCCGGTCAGCACCATCGGCAGCAGCACCACGAGGTTGCCCAGGACGATCGTGACCATGGCCTGGCGCCAGTCCATCCCCGCGGCGATCAGCCCGCTGGCCAGCGTCCACGCCGGGATGCTCACGGACATGCTCACCCACAGGGCGGTGAAGCTCCCGGTGCCCCAGGTCCGCTTGGACATGGGGACGGGCTGGAGGTCGTCGTTGACGAACGGGCCGTCGGGGAGCGTGGTGCCCTCGGGCATCGACACGCGGCCGTCGGGGTGGACGACCTGGGACGTTGACTCTGGCGTGGACGGTGGGTGGGACACGGGACACCTGTGTTTCGTGGTGCTGACGGGGAGCGGGTGCGCGGGCGCGGCGCTGGGCCCGAGCGTGTGCGGCCTGTGGCGGGACCCCGGGGCACACCCGAAATATCCGGATCTGATCCAGGCCATCGAATATCTTCGCACGTCATCCGTGTCTTGCTGACGCCGCGCGGACCGTGGGGGAACGGCCCGCGCGGGCGGGGATCGGTGTCAGGCCACGACTTCCCCGGACAGTGCCGGGATGACCTCCCGGCCGTAGGTGTCGATCACCCCGTCCACGTCGTCGTGCATGGCGTAGACCGCGAACTGGTCCACGCCCAGGGCACGCAGCCGCTCCAGCTTCTCCACGTGCTCGGACACCGGTCCCACCAGGCAGAACCGGTCCACGATGGTGTCGGGCACGAAGTCGGTGTCCGGGTTGTCCACCCGACCGTGATGGCTGTAGTCGTAGCCCTGCCGGGTCTTCACGTAGTCGGTGAGCTCCTGCGGCACCATGTCGGACTGCTCGCCGTAGCGGGCCACGAGGTCGGCCACGTGGTTGCCGACCATCCCTCCGAACCAGCGGCACTGTTCGCGGGCGTGCGCCAGCCCCTCGGTCGTGCCGTCGGTGACGTAGGCGGGCGCGGCCACGCACACCTTCACGTCGCCGGGGTCCCGTCCCGCGGCCTCGGCGGCGGTACGGACGGCGCGCACCATCCACTCGGTGAGGTAGGGATCGGCGAGCTGGAGGATGAAGCCGTCCGCCTCGCGGCCCGCCAGTTCGAGCGCCTTGGGACCGTAGGCGCCCATCCAGACGGGCAGGGAGCCCTCGCGCACCCACGGGATGCGCATCCCCGTGCCGTCCACCCGTACCTCCCGGCCCTCGGCGAGGTCCCGGATCGCCCGCATCGCGTCGGAGAGCAGGGCCAGCGTGGCGGGCTTGCGCCCCGCCACGCGCATCGCCGAGTCCCCCCGGCCGATCCCGCAGACGGTCCGGTTGCCGTACATGTCGTTCAGGGTGGCGAACAGCGAGGCCGTCACCTCCCACGAGCGGGTGCTCGGGTTGGTGACCATCGGGCCGAGGACCATCTTCTCCGTCCGGTCCAGCACGCGGCTGTGGATGACGAAGGGCTCCTGCCAGAGCACCACCGAGTCGAACGTCCACCCGTGGGAGAAGCCGTGTTGTTCGGCGCGGACCATCCGCTCGACCAGGAGGTCGGCGGGCGGGTCCGTCTGGAGAACGATTCCGAAGTCCATGTGTGCCTCCTCAGACCAGGTACTGGCAGGTGGACCGGGGCACGTAGGAGCCGTCACCGGCCGAGCCCAGGTAGGAACCCTCGTCCACGATCACGCGGTCGCGTGAGAGCACGGTGCGGGCCCGGCCCGTCACGCGCCTGCCCTCGTAGGCGGAGTAGTCCACGTTCATGTGGTGGGTGTCGGCCGAGAGGGTCTGCTCCGCGTTCGGGTCGTAGACCACCAGGTCGGCGTCGGCGCCCGGCGCCACCGTGCCCTTCTTCGGGTACATCCCGAACATGCGCGCCGGGGTGGCGCAGGCCAGCTCGATCCACCGGCGGCGGCTGATGTGCCCCTCCACCACGGCCTGGTGCAGCAGGTCCATCCGGTGCTCCACCCCCGGCATGCCGTTGGGGATCTTCGAGAAGTCGCCCATGCCCAGGTCCTTCTGCCCGACGAAGCAGAACGGGCAGTGGTCGGTGGAGACCACGGACAGGTCGTTGGTGCGCAGCGCCCGCCACAGGTGCTCCTGGTGCTCACTGGGGCGCAGCGGCGTGGAGCACACGTACTTGGCGCCCTCGAACCCGGGCTCGGCGAGGTTGTCCGTGGACAGGAACAGGTACTGCGGGCAGGTCTCGCCGAACACGTTGAGGCCGAGGTCGCGGGCGCGGGCCAGCTCGGCCACGGCCTCGGTGGCGGACACGTGCACGACGTACAGCGGCGCCCCCGCCACCCGGGCCAGCTGGATGGCGCGGTGGGTGGCCTCCGACTCCAGCAGCGCTCTGCGCACCTCCCCGTGGTACCGGGGGTCGGTCCTGCCCTCGGCCAGGGCCTGCTCCACCAGCACGTCGATGGCGATGCCGTTCTCCGCGTGCATCATGGTGAGCGCGCCGTTGGCGGCGCCGCGCTGCATGGCCCGCAGGATCTGCCCGTCGTCGCTGTAGAACACGCCCGGGTAGGCCATGAACAGCTTGAACGAGGTGATGCCCTCGTCGACGAGTACGTCCATCTCCTTGAGGGAGGACTCGTTGACGTCGGACAGGATCGCGTGGAAGGCGTAGTCGATCGCACAGGCGCCGTCGGCCTTGGCCATCCACGCGTCCACCCCGGAGCGCACGGACTCGCCGGGCCGCTGGATGGCGAAGTCGACGATGGTGGTGGTGCCGCCCCAGGCGGCGGCGCGGGTGCCGGTCTCGAAGGTGTCGGCGGACTGGGTGCCGCCGAAGGGCATCTCCATGTGGGTGTGGCCGTCCACGCCGCCCGGGACGACGTAGTGGCCGGTGGCGTCGATGGTCCGGGCGCCGCTCTCCGCCCAGGCGCGGGCCGGGTCGCTGCCGCGCAGGGCGAGCGCGGCCACCTTGCCGTCCTCGACGAGGACGTCCGCCTCCACTTCCTCGGAGGCGGTGACCACGAGGCCGCCGCTGATGAGGGTTCGGGTCATGGCCTTACCCCTCCACCAGCGGCCCGTAGGCGTCGGGCCTGCGGTCGCGGTAGAACGCCCACTGCTGGCGTACCTCGTCGACCAGGTCGAGGTCGAGGTCGCGCACGACCAGCTCGGCGTCGGTGTCGGAGGCGACGTCGCCGACGAACTGCCCGCGGGGGTCCACGAAGTAGCTGCTCCCGTAGAAGTCGTTGTCGCCGTACTCCTCGACCCCGACCCGGTTGATGGCCGCCACGAAGTACTCGTTGGCCACGGCCGCGGCGGGCTGCTCCAGTTTCCACAGGTAGGCGGACAGGCCCCGGCTGGTGGCGGAGGGGTTGTAGACCAGCTGGGCCCCGGCCAGGCCGAGCGCGCGCCACCCCTCGGGGAAGTGCCGGTCATAGCAGATGTACACGCCGATCCTGCCGACCGCCGTGTCGAACACGGGCCAGCCGAGGTTGCCGGGGCGGAAGTAGTACTTCTCCCAGAAGCCCTTGACCT
The DNA here is from genome assembly GCF_018070675.1 of Nocardiopsis sp. B62. Taxonomy (NCBI): domain Bacteria; kingdom Bacillati; phylum Actinomycetota; class Actinomycetes; order Streptosporangiales; family Nocardiopsidaceae; genus Nocardiopsis; species Nocardiopsis sp. B62. The sequence continues at coordinate 425,152 of NZ_JAGPXK010000002.1, forward strand.
GCGGGATGTGGTGCTTGCGGTACTTGCCGAGGTACGTGCCGTCCGCGTCGATGACGGCGGCGGTGTTGTAGTAGAAGCCGGGCTTCTCGACCTCGAAGACCGGCAGCACCATGACCATGTTCAGTTCCCTGGCCAGGGCGCTGAACCGGGTGACGGTGGGCCCGTCGGGGACGGGCTCGGCCCAGCGGTGGTGTTCGGGTTCCTGCACCTGGCAGAAGTAGGGGGCGTTGAAGACCTCCTGGAAGCCGATGACCCCGGCTCCCTGGGCGGCGGCGTCCCGTGCGTACTTCTCGTGGGCGGCCATCATCGATTCGGCGTCACCGGTCCACTCGGTCTGTACGAGTGCGGCCCGGACGGTGTTCGGCATGGTCCCTCGCTCCTCTTCGAGCGCCGCCCGGAACACGGGCGGCTCAGAACGCCTGGTACAACCGCGTACGGCCCTTTCACACCGGTTCCCGCTTTTCGGGGGAGACCGTCTGCGAGTGGGACGGCGCGTTGTAGAGGTCGCACCTTAGGTAAGAGGAGAATGGCCGGTCAACGTCCGACATCCGAGGTACTTGGAAAGAAACGGGTGAACCTTATTCACCCCCGTGGCCACAGTTCACCTATGTCCTTTGTGTGGCGAAATCAATTCAGAGGAAGCGACAGGTTTCACCGCGCTGCGGCGGGTGATTTCATGTCTTCGCACACATGACTGAGGGCGACCGGGCGCGATGCCCGGCCGCCCTCGGTCGGCGGGGGCGGGTCAGCCGGTGACGTCCACCTCGACCTCGTCGCCGCCCAGGAACTCGGCGCTCAGGCCCATGTGCGAGATGTCCGAGGGGTCCTCGACGTCGAAGACGATCGGCACGGTCTCGGAGTCACCCGGGGAGACGGCGACGTTCATCCGGAAGTCGTCGTCGAAGTCCTCCGTGGCGACGTAGTCCTCCGGGATGGCCGTGCCGCTGGAGTCGTACAGGTGCTGCTCGTCGCGCCAGAACTCGATGTCGTCGTTGCCGTCCGGACTCACCTGCACGTACACCACGACGTACTCGCCGTAGGGCGTGTCCCCCGGGACCTCGGCGCCGACCTCGATCTCCACGATGCTGAAGACCATGCCGTTGTGGCTGACCTCCTCACCGACCCCCGGCATGTCCGGGTTGGAGCGCTCCTCGCTGCCGAGGCCGGTGCTGGTGCTGCCGGCGGACCCGCTGGAGCCCTCGGACTCCGAGCTGCCGCTGGTCTCGCCCGAGGTTTCGCCCGAGCCGCTGTCGCCGCCATCGGAGAGGAAGAAGACGAGGAGCACGACCAGGGCCACGCCGATGACGAAGAGGCCGCCGCAGCCGAGGCTGATCCACAGCCACGGGCCGCCGCCCTTGGACGGGGGAGGGGTGGGCGGGCCGTACTGGCCGCCCGCGTACTGGCCCCCGTACGGGTCGCCGCCGTAGCCGGGGCCGGGGGCCCCACCGTAGGGGTCGCCTCCGTAGGGGCCTGCGCCGTAGGGGCCGCCCGGACCACCGGGGGGCATCCCGCCGGGAGGCGGACCCATCGGCGGCGGGCCGCCACCGGGAGGCATCCCGCCGTGGGGCATCCCGCCAGGGGGCATTCCGCCGTGGGGCATGCCACCGGGCGGCGGGCCCATCGGGGGCTGGCCGCCACTGTGCGGATCCATGGGCGGCTGTCCACCGCTGGGTGTTCCGTAGGGCGGAACCTGGTTCGGGTCCTGCCCGTGGGGAGGAGGCTGATTCATGGGGTCCTTGGCTTTCCTTGCGCGGAGCTCACGGTGAGCGGGAGCGTGTGACCGGGCCACGCGAGGGGGATCTGCCTACTGTGGGGGGCATGGCACGACTGCTCATCGTTCACCACACGGTCTCACCCGCCACGAGGGAACTGCTGGACGCGGTGCTCGACGGCGCCCGAACAGACGATATCGAAGGCGTACGAGTGCAGGTCAAGGCGGCACTCTCCGCGAATGCCGCGGACCTGCTCGAAGCCGACGCGGTCGTACTCGGTACCCCCGCCAACATCGGCTACATGTCCGGTGCCCTCAAGCACTTCTTCGACACCGTCTACTACCCCGTGCAGGTCGACACACAGGGGCTTCCGTACGCACTGTACGTCCACGGTGACAACGACACCTCCGGAGCGGTCCGCTCGGTGGAGTCGGTGGCCAAGGGTATGGGATGGCACCGACACCGGCCCCCGGTGACCGTCACGGGGCGTCCGGACTCCGAGGCCCGCGAGGCGTGCTGGGAGTTGGGGGCGGTCACCGCGCTGGCCGCCCTGGAGCACGCGGGGGAGGGAGCGGAGGCGGAGGAGGCCGGGTAGAGGGACCGGGGGGAGGGGGCGTACGTCACCGATGGTCGTCGATCTTCACTGATGCCGGAAGGCGGCGGAGAATTCCAAGCACATACCGTTCTCTGAGCACTTATGGGACAGTGGAGAGAGCCTCGCTGAGGGAGGATTCGCTGGTGAACTCCCCCTTTGTCCGGATTCTCGGAACCGCCGTCAGCGAGCCGATCCGGAAACCCGGTATTTCGGTTATGCGTAATAGGAGTTCTGGTGAGTCCCCACTCCCTGTCACCCGCTCGGCTCAACTATGCCTCGGAGGAGGTGACGGCACCTGCGGCCCCCATCCGGGTGCTCGTGGTGGACGACCACGCGCTCTTCCGGAGGGGCCTGGTTTCGGTCCTCAACGACGAGGTCGATATCGACGTGGTCAGTGAGGCCGCCGACGGCGACGAGGCGGTCGTGCTCGCCACCGAGCTCCGGCCCGACGTGGTGCTGATGGACGTGATGATGCCCAACTCCACGGGCATCGAGGCCTGCCCGAGGATCCGTGCGGCGGTGCCCGAGGTCAAGTTCGTCATGCTCACCATGAGCGAGGACGAGGCGGACCTGTTCGAGGCGCTCAAGGCGGGGGCCACCGGCTACCTGCTCAAGGAGATCGCCGTCACCGACATCGCGCGCGCCGTCCGCGCCATCGCGGAGGGGCGGTCGTTCATCAACCCGGCCATGGCGATCAAGCTCATCGGGGAGTTCGCGGGGCTGGCCAAGCAGGAGCGCACGCCCAAGGCCGCGCCCGCCCTCCCCGAGCTCACCCCCCGTGAGACCGAGGTGCTCAAGCTGCTGGCGCGCTCCCTGAACAACCGGGAGATCGGTGAGCGCCTGTTCATCACCGAGAACACCGTGAAGAACCACGTGCGCAACATCCTGGAGAAGCTCCAGGTGCACTCCCGCACGGAGGCCGCCATCTACGCCGTGCGAGCGGAGTACCTGGGCTAGTTGCGACCTACGGCCTCGGTGCGGTGCGGTCGCGGCCCTGGCTCGGATTCGGGGCTATCCGCGCCGTCCTGTGGTGGTGCCCGGCCGCGCCCGTGGTGGGTCGCGACGGCGCTTCCGCGCGGTCGACGCCTCGCGAGCCCCGCCCCTGGCCGCGTCGCCCCGGGCCGAAGGGCAGCACCGGCGAGTGTGAGTGGCGGCGGTCCGGACTGCTCCGACCGTCCTCCCATGCGCGGGCGGTTCGTGGGCCGACCTTGGTGTGCGGGGTCGGCTCCTTCCACCCCCAACGTGGCAGGGAAGCCCGGACGGACCTGCTGGCGAGAGCGCGGTGGCTGGGGCGCGCCGTCCTCGGGGGGAGCGGGCCTCCGACGCGGCTTCGTCGGATGTCAGCCGCGCGGGTCCGGGTGCCTCTCCTCGACCTCGGGCGGGTCGGGAACGCGATCCCTCTCGGGGACCAGGGCCAGGACCCGGGCCTGGAACATCTCCATGGGCCCCCGTGGGAACCGGGACAGCCACAGGCGCGAACCCGCCACCAGCACCAGGCTGATCACCGCCCAGGCGGCCACCATCCAGCCCGCGTGGTCCGCCAGATGGCCCATGCCGAGCCCCCATGAGTAGAAGATCAGCGAGGCCAGCAGGTTCTGGAGGATGTAGCAGCTGAGCGCCGTCCTTCCCACGGCGGTCAGGGAGGCCGTCACCTGCCCGGGGCGCCGCACCCGGTCCATCAGAATTCCCACCAGGCCCACGTACCCCAGCATCAGCACCAAGGCGAAGGCGTTGCGCCCGGCCATGCCCAGGTCGTCGGGGAAGGCGGCGGCCAGTGCGTTGAGCGGCAGGCCCAGCCCCAGGCCCCAGACCGCCATCCGCCACCGCAGGGCCCGGCCGAGCGGGTCGTCCCCGAACGCTCCGGCACGGTACAGGCGCACCCCCAACAGAAAGAGAAACACCATCATGGGGAAGGCGATGACCATCTCCAACCGGGTGGACAGGAAGCTCGTCGCGCGATCCAGGACCTGGTCGGAGTAGCTGCCCTCCCGGTACAGCTGGTCCCACTCGACCTGTGCCGGGGTCAGTCGGGTATGGCTTTCGATGGAGAAGACCAGGCTCATGATCACCGTCACGCCTCCGATGAAGGTGAGGTGGACCCCCAGGGCGGTCCACATCACCACCGTGCGCGTCCGCTCGGACAGGCCCAGAAGGTAGACGACCAACAGCGCCGTCACCGCGTAGCCCATGAGCACGTCCCAGGCAAAGAGGAGGACGACGTGCAGGGCTCCCTCCACCAGCAGGAGGAGTGCCCGCCAGGGCTGCTTGCCGGGCCAGGTGCGGCCACGGGCCATCGCTGCCCGGTGCTGGATGGCCAGGCCCACGCCGAACAGCAGGGTGAGCATGGCGAAGAACTTGCCGCTGAGGAACAGGGACCGCAGGCTCTCGGCGACGGGTCCGTAGCCAACCGATCCGGGGTGGCCGAAGAGCCAGATGTTCATGCTGAGTGTGCCGAGGATGGCGATCCCGCGCAGCACGTCCAGGAGCGGTATTCGCTCGGTTCCGGGGGTTCTGGTGGTGTCCATGAACGCATGGTGCCGAGGAGGGGACCGCCACGGCATCTGCCGAAGGGCACAGGCCCGGTCCCCCTTCCCCGTACGCCTTTCGGCGGACGCGGGGCCCACGCGCCGTGCCGCACCATGGACGGATGAGTGCGGCGAGGATGGGCGAAGCAGTCGGGCGCCAGCAGCGGTGGCGATGGCTTTCCGTCCCGGTGCGCGACTCCGTGGTGGCGTTGCTGGTGGGGCTGCTGGCGCTCCAGATTCCTCCGCTCCCTCCGGAGGCCGACACAGGGTGGATCCCCCACACGGTCGTGCTGCTCGCCTGCGCCCCGCTGGTGCTGCGACGACGGTTCCCGGTGTCCGTCGCGGTGGTCACCGGGGTCCTCGTGTTCGTCTCGTACGCGGCCGTGGGCCACGACGGTTCCCTGCTCGCCGCCGTGGTCGCCGTGGTGACGGCGGCCCATCGGCGCCCGGGCGCGGCGCTACCGCTCGCCGTGGTGTCGGTGGCGTGGTGGTACGCCTACCAGGTGATTCTCTTCCCCTCCGCCAACTCCCTGGTGGAGTGGTCGGGGGATCCGTCCGCACCGGCCGCGTCCGTGATCGGGGACGGCCTGGACTTCACCCTGTGGGCGCTGCCCGCCCTCATGCCCGTCCTGGCCGGGTACGTGTGGTGGCTGCGGGCCGACCGCGCCGAGGGGTTGCGGCGCGCGGTGCGCGACTCCTTCGAGCGCGAACGACTGCGGGAGCGGGACCGGCTGGTCCGCGAGGTGCACGACATCGCCGGGCACCACCTGAGTGCCATCCGGTTGCTGGCGGTCGGTGGTCGGCAGGCCCTGGAGGGGCGGGACCCGGAGGCCGAGGCCGTGCTCGGGTCGGTCGCGGAGCTGTCCGGACGCGCGGTGCGGGAGGTGCGCGAACTGTTGGACGCGTTGCGTGAGGACCGGCTGTCCGAGGCGGTGCCGGGTACCGGGTTCGCGGACCTTCCGTCCCTGACGGCTGCGTTGGAGGGCACGGGGGTGCTGGTGGAGTTGGTGATGCCGGTGGGGGTCGGGGACGGTCTGAGCGAAAGGGTGGGAGCGGACGTGTACCGGATCGTCCAGGAGTCCTTGGGCAACGTGCTTCGGCATGCTTCGGCGCGACGGGTCCGGGTGCGGCTGACGCGCTCGGCGGACGCGCTCACGGTCACGGTGGAGGACGACGGTCGGCGCGTGCCGGTGGAAGCGGAAGGTGACGGCGGGATCGGCCTGGCGGGGATGCGGCAGCGCGCCGAGGAGCTGGGCGGCGTCCTGGAAGCGGGGCGGCGGCCGGGCCGGGGCTGGCGGGTGCGGGCCGTGCTTCCCGTGGGGGGTTCGCGGCCGGACGCGTCGGGCGGTGCCGGAGCAGTGGAGGAGACCCGGGTCGGGGAGGGGACGGGATGATCCGGCTGTTGGTCGCCGACGACCAGCCAGCCGCACGTGAGGGGCTGCGGCTGCTGTTCCGTCCGGTGAGGGACGTGGAGGTGGTGGGAGCGGCGGCGAACGGCCGGGAGCTGGTGTCCATGGCGCGACGCCTGGGCCCGGACGTGGTGCTCACCGACATCCGGATGCCCGGAACGGACGGTGTCTCGGCGGCCCGGGAGCTGTCCGGGCTCTCGCCCGCGCCGCCGACGGTCATGCTGACCACCTTCGACACCGACGAGTACCTGTTCGGGGCGCTCCAGGCGGGGGCGGTGGGGTTCCTGCTCAAGGAGAGTGACCCGGAGCTGTACGTGGAGGCGGTGCGAGCCGCGGCCTCCGGGCAGGGGGTGATCGACCCGAAGGTCACGCCGCGGCTGGTGGACCGGTTCGCGAGGACCTCGCCCCGCACGCCGCCTCGGTTGGTCGATGACCTGACCTCCCGTGAGCGGGAGGTGTTGGTGCTGGTGGCCAGGGGGCACAGCAACGCCCGGATCGCCGGGGAGCTGGGGATCACCCTCGGCACGGCCAAGGTCCACGTGGCCCGGATCCTCACCAAACTGGGGGTGGAGAGCCGGGTGCAGGCGGCCGTCTACGCGTACCGCCACGGCCTGACCACCTGGGCGGACGACTAGGAACAGTTTCGTGGGGGGAGCATGACTCCACGACCGCTGATCCGGGTCCAAGAGATTCACTTATCGCGGTGATCCCCTCAGGTGGCAGTCACCCGATCATAGGCGCGCACCAGTCGCTGCTCTACGCAGTCTCAGAGCCAGGGTGCGGGACGTTGCTCGCCAGTCTCCGGATCAGCCATAAAAGTGACCGGCTCGAAGCGTTCCTGCTTGACGATGTTGAGGCTACCGTCCAGCTCGCGGTGGAGGATCAAGTTTCCGAGAGCATCGTAGATTTTTTCCCAGAGTAGTCGACCCTCCTCATCCCACCCTTGCCAAGACCCCACTCGCCCGTGCTTGTGCCTCCTAATTCCCTGGCAAACGAGTTTTCCTCCCGGCTCCCAAATGAGAACCTGGCCGTTCTCAAAGCCTTCCTCGTAGGTAGTCAGCTCAACTTGTCGGTCTTCCAGTTCCCTGACTACCTGCCCACTGTACGGCTCTCCGTCATGATAGCCGCATCCGGGATTCTCCTCTGAAAACTGAAGGTGTCCGGATTCGATTCTCTGCACTTCTATCCTTCGTGGTGAGTTTATTCGAGTAACTATCTCCAGCGGAGGGGGCCTCGGTCGCCCGTCCGAACCGATCGGGGAATTCGGTAGGGCTTTCGCTTTTCCTCTCCGGAGAAATTACCGTGTGCATCCCACTCTCGGATGAGTCGGATGTTTCCTGCTTCGTCGAAAACTATCTCGCGAATCAGGTTCCCGTCCCGGTCCCACTCGTGCCATGGGCCGACTGCGCCAATGAGCCTTCCCATGTAGCCCTGAGAGATCAGTTGACCGTCTTCGTTCCAGCTGAGCCTGGGGCCTTCTGCTATGCCCTCATGGTATGTGGTGAGCTCGACGGCTACCCCGTCTTCGTATTCGACTACCTCGCCGGTGAACAAATCTCCATCCAGTAGAGTGTAAGTGTCGTCAGGATATTCCACTTCTTCTTCTCTGACGCGGCGCAACAAAATCTCCTAAGTGTTGTTCCTCGGGTCGCCAGGCATAAACCAGAGCTTACCAGACTTGGGGCTGGTCGCCCCGTCGGTCATCCTGCTGCAGTTCGCGCAGCAGGGAGAGTTCTTTTTCCTCTCGATGTTTTCTTCTCGCGTTCTTTTTTCGTCGATACTCTCATTTTCGATGGTCGACTTGTCCGGCTTGGGGCCATCCTTCAGGAAGAATCTGTTTTCTAGCATAAAGTCGCTCATTTTCGCATCCTTTCTAGCTAGAAGTAGCTCGTTCAGCGCCTTGACTTCGGCATGTCGAAGTGGATCGTCCCAGTGTGGCATGTCCGTTGGATTTCCGTCGGAATCCTGGCCTCCCTCTCGAGTCATCTTTTCGAGCCTGTCCTGCAAATGCGGGTGGAGGTCGTTTTCAGGATCTAGTCGAACAGTTTTGTCCTTTCCGTTCATGCCCTCGGCCAGCAAGCCAGTTCTTCGGTCCATTACAAGAGAGTAGACTCCTCCCTTTGCTCCTCCCAAGTCTGCCCTGCTGATCTGGACTGATACGGTCCCGTCGCCCGGGGCCTTGCTGCCATCCTTGAGATTGCTCCTTTCAATAAGAAGCTCGCTTCGCTTCTTCTTGTTCCTATCCTGCCTCTTGTCGTTGTCTGCGACCTCCCCGTCAGTGAACAGCTTGATCTCTTTTTCGCGCTCCAGTGTTCTTTGGTGAACGAAATCCTCCAGGGGTTTCCCGTTTACGGTCTCAATGAGTCCGTTTCTCCTTTCGATCTTATATCCATTGTCTTCGCTGATTCTTTCGAGGATACCGCCTCGGGAAAGGTTGGTTGGGATCTGCCTTGGGTCCCCCGGGGGGATTGTTGTAGGTTCAGGAAGCCTACGAACACGTTCATCGTCAAGTGAATAGGATTCCTTTAGATCCTTGGACCATGCTCCTTCTTCGGGTTTGGTGGTGTAAGTGACTCGTTCTTGATCGTCATTGTGGCCGGTGGACTCGTTGTGATCTCCTTCGTTCCTATCGTGGTCTCGCTGATCACTGTTCCTGTCTGTGGCCGAGTCCCCGTCTCCGTCGCGTTGGAATCTGGAGTCATTGCTGTCCTCTGAGCCGCCCTTAGAGGGAGAAGGACCCTCTTCGGACTGGTTCTGGACGCTGTTCTTGTTGTCCTGGACATCGGCACTGCGGTCGCCTCTGGTGTTGTCGGCGATCTCGTTGCCTGAGCGGTTACCGGAGCCGGGGGTGTCGATGTCGGTGGCGTTGGCTCGGACCGGGACAGGTGTGGGGGTCTTCTTCGACTCGGTGAGGACGTCGCCGTCGTTCCTGCTCGGAACCAGGGCCGGTTCGGGCTCGGACCCGGAACGGTTCGGTTTGATGTCGACCGAGTCACCGGAGTCGCTCGTCCAGTTGGGGGGCTTCTCCGTGTCGTTCTTTCTCGAACCGTCCCCGGAGGCGCCCTCACGCGTGCTGGTGTTCTGAGAGACCCGGTCAGCCCGGTTCAGATCCCCACCAGTGGGCTCGGTGTGCTGCCGGGCGTTGACAGGCCGACCACCACCGGAACCGGACTCACCGCTGGAGCTGGAACCGCTGCTGCTGGTGGTGTTCAACCGGTCCAGGGACGCGGTGACCTGAGCGACCTGGGTCGGGGTCATGTTGCTGGTGTCGATATTGACGACCGGTGCCCCGTTACCGCCGTAGGTGGGCACCTCGGGCAGGTTCGGCAGATCCACCCCGCCGCCGCGGTTGGAGCCGCCCATGCCGTCCAGGATCGCCATGCCGCGCCAGGCCATCAACGGCACACCCACCACCGCGCCCACACCCGTGGCGGTCAACACCGCACCGCCCACGGTCGCGCCGATGTTGAGCAGCGCGGTCCCGATCACGTACCCGGGCCGCTCGCCCCATTCCTCCCAGGGCACCACCGAGTGCGCCAGGTCCTTCCACGCACCCTTGACACTGTCCGCGCTGGCACGCCCGAACTCACCCGTCTCGGTGTCATACAACCCCACCAAGGACGCGGCCGAGGTCAGGTTGTCCCAGTGATACTCCTTGAGCGAGTCCCCCCACGACTGCTGGAACCACCCCTGGGAGGAGTGGGCCCCCACCATCGCCCCCACACCCTCGACCGCGCCCACACCAAAGTCCCATGTGGCCGCGCCAGCGTCGATCCACCACCCGTGGTCGGTCCCGGCCCCGGTGACGCCCCATTCGGTGGCCAGCTCGGACAGGTCCTGCTCGAAGCCGTGGTAGAACACGTTCGGATCAAGGTCGGCCTCACCCTCGGGATACTTCTCGAAGCCGGTGCGGTGGGGGATTTCCTTGTTGATGGCGTTGGCGCAGGCGTTCTCGATCTCGGTGTAGTCATCGATGATCCGCCCGCCCTTGGCGATCAGTTCCTGGTTCTCGGCCACCAGGGGACTGTCGTTGCCCACGATGCGGTCCCAGCGCCCGTCGGCTTTGCGCCAGTCCTCGCCTTCGGCGGCGATGCGGGCCCGTAGGTCGTAGGCCTCTGAGCGCAGGGTGGACCAGCGTTCCTTGATGCCCTCCACCTCGCTGGCGAAGGTCTCCAGCGCGGTGGCGGCGTCGGCCAGGCCACCGGAGACCTCTTCGCCGTCGGGGGCGATGGGGTCCAGGACCGCGTGCAGGGTTTCGGCTTCGGGCGCGGAATAGCAGGTGGTCAGTCCGGACCAGGCCGAGGTGATGCTGTTGCCGGTCTGGCTGATGGACTCGCCGATGG